>NZ_JBNNFM010000001.1:0-511804 GCF_050267765.1 Flavobacterium sp. NPDC079362
GCGATGGACACCCTTGCATTCAGCTAACACTTCCCACTGTAAAGGCGTGTTCGGGACTTACACCCTAGAGTTATCGCCCATGCTGGGCACACAACAAAAACGCGTCAGAAACAATTGTTCCTGACGCGTTATAATCGTTAATGGTACTAACTTAAACGATCTTTTATTCTTTATCCAAATCTTTAGCTTTGCTAAATCCTGCCAATAAACCAACTCCCGCCATGATAAAAATGATCGATGGGTAAACGGCTGAATCTACAAGAGATGTATAAGTTGTGATTAGCAAAGCGACAAAAATCCCTACTCCGCTACCTATTAATAAAAAAGCAAGATTTAAAACAAGCACCTTCCAAACGGGAACACCTTTTCCGTGTCCTTTCAAAAAGATACTGGCATCGACACCTTTTTCTATAAGAGCAAGACGCTCTCTGTTTCTTGTTGAGTAAATAAGATAAACAATTCCGAAGATCATCAGAAACATACTTATTGGTACTAAAATTTGTGCTCCCATAATATTTTTTGTTTTATAATTGATTGATACCCCATATGACGACATGTTTTGAATTGAGGTTACAAGAATTTTAAAATAAATTCCAATCTTTAAATTAAAAACCCCAAAACTTACTGAATATCAGTTAATTTTGAGTTTAAAATTATTTTCGAGAAACAATAAATCTTTGCCACAAAACGATAAATCTAGTGGCGAATTTCTGTATCATCTCGACGAAGGAGAGATCATACTAGAAGCTCCGCAAAGTAAACCGCCAATTTCGCGTGTGATCTCTCCTTCGTCGAGATGACAATATTGGGAAAGGATAAACTTTGACAAAGTTCTATAAACATATAGATTAGAATTTAATCTACATTTCCTCTTATAAAGTTGGAATTTAAAAATTGGAATTTATTTTATTAAGATTGGGGATTTAAAAATTTCGAATTTATTTTCAAATAGTTGTAACCTAATTACAGAACGTGTCGTCTTACATAATATGAGCACAATAAGCGATCAACATTATATCGATAAAATTATAAACGGCGAGACGAATGCTTTTGCCGTACTGGTTGATCGTTATAAAAATATGATTTTTACATTGGCGCTTAAAATGGTCAAAAACAAAGAAGAGGCTGAAGAAGTTGCACAGGATACTTTTATTAAAGCTTATAATTCTTTAAGCAAGTTTAAAGGTGATTCTAAATTTTCGACCTGGATTTATAAAGTAGCCTATAACACATGTTTAGACCGACTGAAGAAAAATAAAAAAGAAGACCTCAATGTATCGATAGATGAATTTTCGGCACATTTAATTAAAACGATGGACAACGCGTTAACTGCTCTGGAAGACAAAGAACGAAAACAGGCGATTCAGAATTGTCTGAATTTATTACCGAGTGAAGAAAATTTCTTGCTAACTTTATTTTATTTTGAAGATCAGAGTTTAGAAGAAATCGGAAAAATTATGAGCCTTAATACCAATAACGTCAAGGTAAAATTATTTAGAAGCCGCCAAAAATTAGCCGTAATTTTGAAAAAGCAATTAGAACCAGAAATAATAGAATGTTATGAAAGAAAATGATAAAGAAATAGAAAATCTAATTGATAAAATGATGGCCGAAACTACTTTGGAATCGCCATCTATTGACTTTACTTCAAAAATAATGTCTCATGTTTTAGCAACTGAGAAAAGTAAAATAAAAGCATACAAACCTTTGATTTCTAAAACAACCTGGATATTTATTGGTATCAGTTTAATTGCTTTGACGTGTTATTCTATTTTCGCCAACAACGACATTTCTAATTCTGAGACAGCGCTAGTATATCTAGACAAAGCTTCTACTCTATTTTCAGGAATTCATTTTTCTAAAAATATATTGTATGCGCTTTTAATAGTGCCTTTTATGATTTTAGTTCAAATTGGGATTTTAAAGAATTATTTTGATAAGAAGTATGAGTTGTAGAATTAAACGAAGATTATGACTGAAAAAGAAAACACCCAAAACGACAATAAACCATCGAAGGACTATTTTTTGAAATGGATTAAAATTGCCGAAAAATCGTCAACAATGTATCTTTAGAATAATTTAATAAAAGATGGGAAACGAAAAAGCTAAAAATTATGAAGTATCAATTGGAGCTCAATTAAAAGAATCTTTTCTTTTTCTAATATAATCAATTCCCAAATAACAATCAGAACTTACATCGTATTTGTTTACATAAAGAAAATATTTAAACGCTGAATATTCATCAGAATTTAAATTTGATTTATTAAATTCAAGCTCATCTTTCCTAGAGGATGATTTTGAATATTTTTCAAGAAACTTATTAAACCCTAAAGAGGAATATTCTTTTTCCATTTTTGGATTTAATTTAAAACTAGTTAAATAATTAGCATTATTTTTTAATAGCTTTTTATCAAAAATAAAATCGGCATTTAAGCTGGCATTTAAAAATTCATTAAACGATTTGAACTCTTTTGAGTAATACTTTTTATAAAAAAACATTAATTCATTATTATTGGTTTGATGAATTTCATTGTTGTCTGTCAACACATATAAGTCTAATCTAAGATAATATGGAGGTAAGCCATTATCTTCAAATACCAACTTCTCTATCATTTCTTCAGAAAAATTCGGTTCTTTTCTTTCGCAGGAAATCAACAGACAAAACAGCGCTAATAAGGTTATAACTTTCTTCATGAATGAAATTTGACATTTTAACAAATCTAAACAAAATCTCCCATGCTTTTTTTCGAAAATAACTATTGTATTTTAAATCCAAAAAACATATTTTAAGCACTCAGAAGAATCAAATTTAATTCATTCATTTACAACAGTTTTAGCCCCGAAAACAATATTCTTTTTTTATGAAAATTTTGAGAACTTAAACCGTTGCAATATTGCAACTTATGAAGTATCTTTGCACCCTAATTCGAAATTCATAAAATGAATAAATTATTGATTGTTGGAACGGTTGCTTTCGACGCGATTGAAACTCCTTTCGGAAAAACAGATAAAATTTTAGGTGGTGCTGCAACATATATTGGTTTATCAGCTTCATTTTTTAACTTACAATCGGCCATTGTTTCTGTAGTTGGCGACGATTTTCCTCAAGAACATTTAGATCTTTTAACTTCAAGAAATATTGATATCTCCGGTATCGAAATTGTAAAAGGCGGAAAAACCTTTTTCTGGAGCGGTTTATACCACAACGATTTAAACTCTAGAGACACATTGGTAACTGAGTTAAACGTTTTGGCTGACTTTCAACCAAAAGTTCCTCAAAATTATAAAGATGCTGATGTTGTGATGTTAGGAAACTTACATCCTTTAGTACAAAGCAGTGTTTTGGACCAAATGGAGAAAAAACCAAAATTAGTAGTTTTAGACACTATGAATTTTTGGATGGACTGCGCTCTTCCGGAATTACTTGACGTAATCAAACGTGTAGACGTAATCACAATCAATGACGAAGAAGCAAGACAACTTTCAGGAGAATACTCTTTAGTAAAAGCGGCAAACAAAATCCAGGAATTGGGACCAAAATATGTGGTGATCAAAAAAGGAGAACACGGAGCACTTTTATTCCATAATAGAGAAGTATTCTTTGCACCGGCATTACCATTAGAAGATGTTTTTGATCCAACAGGAGCAGGAGACACTTTTGCAGGTGGTTTTTCAGGATTTATTGCACAAAGCGAAAACATCTCTTTTGGCAACATGAAAAACGCAATTATTTACGGATCTAATTTAGCTTCATTTTGTGTGGAGAAATTTGGAACCGAAAGGATGGAAACATTAAGCAAAGCAGAAGTAGCGATTCGATTACAACAGTTTAAGTCGTTAACTCAGTTTGACATAGAAATATAATGCCCGAAAGCCTCGCTAATAACGGGGCTTTTTTATTACGTTAATACACACAACTTACAACAACACAAAATACAAAAACAATGAGCGACGCTTTAAAACACGAATGTGGTATAGCCTTAGTTAGACTTCTTAAACCGCTTGAATATTACAAAGAAAAATACGGAACTGCTTTTTACGGGATACAAAAAATGTATCTAATGATGGAGAAGCAACACAACCGTGGGCAAGACGGAGCAGGTTTTGCAAGCATTAAGTTAGATGTTGAACCTGGCGAACGTTATATCAGCCGAGTTCGTTCTAATCACGCACAACCTATCCAGGACGTTTTTAAACAAATCAATGAGCGCATTAACGAAGAGATGACTTCTCATCCTGAATACGCAAATGATGTTGCAGCTCAAAAAGCTAATATTCCTTATATAGGAGAATTATTTTTAGGACACGTTCGTTACGGAACTTTCGGAAAAAACAGCATCGAAAGTGTACATCCATTTTTACGTCAGAGTAACTGGATGCACCGTAATCTAATTTTGGCAGGAAACTTTAATATGACAAATGTTAAGGAACTTTTCGAAAACTTAGTTGAACTTGGACAACATCCAAAAGAAATGGCGGATACTGTTACAGTTATGGAAAAGATTGGACATTTTCTTGACAAAGAAGTAATGCAATTGTATCAGGACTGCAAATTAGAAGGTTATTCTAAAAGAGAAGCTTCGCCGGTTATTGCAGACCGATTGGATATCGCAAAAATATTAACCCGCTCCGCTAAAAACCTTGATGGCGGTTACGCAATGGCCGGATTATTAGGTCATGGTGATGCGTTCGTTTTTAGAGATCCGGCAGGAATTCGTCCGGCTTATTTTTACCAGGACGACGAAGTTGTTGTTGTAGCTTCTGAAAGACCTGTTATTCAGACTGTATTTAACGTACCTTTTGAAAGTGTTCAGGAAATTGAACCAGGAAATGCTTTGATCATCAAGAAAAGCGGAAAAGTTTCTATGGAACAAATCCTGGAACCAACTGTTAAGAAAGCGTGTTCTTTTGAAAGAATTTATTTCTCAAGAGGAAGTGATGCTGAAATATATCAGGAACGTAAAAACTTAGGAAAATTAATTTTACCTGCAGTTCTTGAATCTATTGAAAGTGATACAGACAACACTGTTTTCTCTTATATCCCGAATACTGCCGAAACTTCATTTTATGGTTTAGTCGAAGCTGCTCAGGATTTTTTAAATCAAAGAAAAAACAATTATATACTCGCCAACAGAAATACTCTTACGGCTGAAACATTGCAAGAATTACTGGCTGTAAAAATCCGTACGGAAAAAGTAGCTATTAAAGATGCTAAACTAAGAACCTTTATTACAGAGGACAGCAGTCGTGATGATCTTGTGGCTCACGTTTACGACGTGACTTACGGCGTGATCAAACCAACTGACAACTTAGTTATTATTGATGACAGTATTGTTCGTGGTACAACGCTTAAAATGAGTATCATAAAAATGATGGACCGTTTAAATCCTAAACGTATCGTAATCGTTTCATCGGCACCACAAATTCGTTATCCTGACTGTTACGGAATTGACATGGCAAAATTAGAAGGCCTTGTAGCTTTTAGAGCAGCTTTGGCCTTATTGAAAGAAAGAAACTTATATCATATTGTTGATGAAGTTTATGCTAAATGTAAAGCACAGGAAAACTATATAGACAGCGATGTTGTAAATTATGTTACTGCCATTTACGATCAGTTTACTCCTGAGGAAGTTTCGGCTAAAATTGCCGAAATGTTAAGTTCTCCGGAAATCAATGCCGAAGTAAAAATCATTTTCCAAAAAGTAGAAGATTTGCACATTGCATGTCCTAAAAATCTTGGAGATTGGTACTTTACGGGAGATTATCCTACACCAGGAGGAAATCGTGTTGTAAACAGAGCTTTCATGAATTTCTACGAAGGAAAAGACGCAAGAGCGTATTAATAAAATACTAACAAAAGGTTAATTTGTGCATTTCATCGGTTTTTTTTGCCGTTCATCCCATATGTTTGGTAAAAATGAAAAGCTACAATACTTTTGAGATACCATAACATTAGTAGGTTAAGTTTATGGTAGATTTGGGGCAAAAAGGGTGGAAGCAATTCCACCTTTTTTATTGGAATAAACTCAAGTATTTCAATTTAAAAGTATTACATTCTTTTTGTCGGATATATTGACCATTCATCAGAAAAGTTTTTTTAATAAGAATAGCTATCATACTTTTACTAAACCATAACATTAGTAGGTTAAGTTTATGGTAGATTTGGGGCAAAAAAGGTGGAAGAGATTCCGCCTTTTTTATTTTTTTTAAGACAAAAGAATAAAGATTATAGAAAATAGACTAAAAGCAAGAATATAGCTTTTAAACAGAGAACCTTGCACTCTCTCTTTATCCTCTCCTAATTTTCCTTTATATTCTATCCTCTAGATCCTTTATTCTTTTTTCTTTATCCTTTCCTATTTCCTTTATTCTCCCCTTTACATTCCATCCTCTAGATCCTTTCCTCTAGATCCTTTCCTCTTTATTCTATACTCTTTATTCTATACTCTTTATTCTATACTCTTTATTCTATTCTCTTTATTCCATTCTCTACTCACCTAATTCTATCTTTTTTCTTACTTAGTCGGATATATCTGTCATTCATCAGAAAAGTTTTTCTCATAAGAACAACTCTTCTATATTTACTGAACCATAACATTAGTAGGTAAGTTTATGGTAGATTTGGGGCAAAAAAGGTGGAAGAAATTCCACCTTTTTTATTTTTAAAGAAAATAGAACAAAGAGAATAGAATAAAGATTGAAATGTAAATACAAAAAAAGACGAGCACCTTTCGGCACTCGTCTTTTTTCTTTACTCTTTATTCTATTTTCTCTTAAACAGACTATTTGTCTAAAGCAAATCTTCTAGCCACTTCTGTCCAGTTAATTACACTGAAGAAAGCTTCAATATAATCAGGTCTTCTGTTTTGGTAGTTTAAGTAGTAAGCATGTTCCCAAACATCCATTCCTAAGATTGGAGTTCCACCATTACCAGCAGCTTCCGGCATTAATGGATTATCTTGATTTGGAGTACCTACAACTTCTAGTTTCCCTCCTTTTTGAACAGTTAACCAAGCCCATCCTGAACCAAATTGCGTTGCTCCAGCTTTAGCAAATTTTGCTTTAAACTCTTCAAAAGTTCCAAAAGAAGCTTCGATAGCAGCTAATAAATCACCAGTTGGCAATCCACCACCGTTTGGACTCATTACAGTCCAGAATAAATTGTGGTTGTAAAAACCTCCACCATTGTTACGAACTGCTGCGTTTGATTTATCTAAGTTGATTAAGATATTCTCGATTGTTTTTCCTTCTAAATCTGTTCCTGCAATTGCAGCATTAAGATTTGTTGTATACGCATTATGATGTTTTGTATAATGAATCTCCATTGTACGAGCATCAATATGTGGTTCTAGTGCATCATATGCATAAGGTAATTGTGGTAATTCAAAAGCCATGATATTATGATTTTATGATTTATAATAATTTATACCAAATTTAGACATTTAACTTTGGAATAGAAAATACTATTTCGTTATAATTCCATTTAATTAACTGATAATTTGATTACTTAACAGTTAAATAACTGTAAATCTTTACTTTCCATTAAAAGTTGTCATGGTGTTTTCTAATCCTGCAGTTCCAAATGATTTAATAATTTCTGAAGCTACTTCTAATCGTTCTGGCAATTTTGCCTTTTCTTCTTCGTCCCAATCGCCTAAAACATAATCTACTTGCTGCCCTTTTTTGAACTGATCACTAATACCAAATCTAAAACGGGTATATTCCTGCGTGTTTAAAACCAGATTGATATTTTTCAATCCGTTATGACCTCCGTCACTTCCTTTTGGCTTGATACGAATGGTTCCGAATGACAGGTTTAAATCATCTGTAATGACCAAAATATTCTCTAACGGAATGTTTTCTTTGTCCATCCAGTATTTTACAGCCTTACCGCTTAGATTCATATAAGTGTTTGGCTTAAGCAGGAAAAAGGTTCTTCCTTTGAATTTGTATTCGGCTAAAGCGCCCAGTTTTACCGTTTCAAATGAAAGCCCTTCTTTTTTAGCTAAAAAATCCAGGACTTTAAATCCTATATTATGTCTTGTATTTACGTATTCGGCACCAATATTACCAAGTCCTACGATTAAATATTTTTTACTCACGCTTTTTATATTGTTTTTTGGGTGTTCGTGAACCTCCGGTTTCATATTGTCTGTGTTCTCTTCTTTTTGTGTTGATGAAAACAGTTTTGTTATCCATTTTATCATGTGGCAAAAATAAGATTAATTAGAGAATGTCGCAATTTGTTCATTAGATAATTAGAAAACGTGTCAATGAGATAATTTATTTAGAACCGAAAAGTTCACAAAGAATTGAGAATGGTACGCGGATGACGCAGATTTAAACGGATTTGTGCGGATTTATTATTTGATACTATATTATTATCTCAATTTTTGTGAGGCTGAGCGGAGTCGAAGTGCCGCAAGAAATTCGACAATCTAAAGTGAAATACTTTGCGGACTTCGACTCCGCTCAGTCTGACACACTAGAAACTTTTTCTCCATAGAACCTCAGCATCTTAGTCACTTATAGAAACTACATTTCTTGCTAGCCCTGACAGAAGCGGCATCCTTTTTCTTGCTTCTTTAGCAAGGAAAAGATATAGCGGATGGCAGGAACATCTGGTCTTGAGAAACCTTAAAGTTTCTGCTTCTGAAAAATTTAAAAATTAGAAAATGTGGTAATTAGATAATTTAATCTTAACTGCAAAGCACACAAGAAAGCTCAACTCAGAACCTCAGCATCTTAGCAACTAAGAACCTCTAAAAACAAAAAAAGCACCAATCTTTCGATTGATGCTTTGATATTGAATTTGAAAAAAATTATTTTTTCTTTCCTTTTGCAGGAGCTTTTGCAGCTTTTGCAGCTTCTTGAGCAGCTTTCATAGCAGCACGAGAGATTCTTACCTGAGCAACAACCGTGTTCTCTGGGTGCATCACTTTGTATTCTGGAGAACCAACTTTAGTAACATATAATTTGTTACCCATTTCAAGTGGAGTAATGTCAGCTTCAACAAAATCAGGAAGATCTTTAGGTAAAGCTTTAACTTTTAATTTACGTGTGTTTAAACGTAAAACACCACCTGCAAGAACACCTTTTGATGTACCAACAACTTTTACTGGAACTTCCATAGTGATTTCTTTGTCATCAAATAATTGAAAGAAGTCAATGTGTAAAATTTTATCAGATACCGGGTGAACCTGAATGTCTTGCAAAATTGCATTGAATGATTTTCCTTTTCCAAGCTCAATCACAACTGTGTGTGCGTTTGGAGTGTAAACCAAGTTTTTGAACGCTGCAGCGTCTGCTGAGAAGTGTACTGCTTGATTTCCTCCGTATAACACGCAAGGAACCGCTCCAGCATTACGTAAGGCTTTAGTTGACACTTTTCCCACGCTTTCTCTTTCTGATCCTTTAATTGTAATCGATTTCATTGTAAAAAAATATAGTTATTAATAAATATTCTTGTTTGTTCGTAATAAATTTATCGACATTTCAATACTTAAAGCTTACAGCCTAAAGCATATTGCCATTTATTACATTATAAATTTTCCACTAATGGAATTGTTGTGGTGCACCATGTGCATAACTTCAGCAAAAAGAGGTGCACAACTCACTACTCTTATTTTCTTTGATTCTTTCTTTAACGGAATAGAATCGGTAACTATTAACTCGCTTAATTTTGAGTTTTCAATTTTTTCGTATGCGTCACCTGATAAAATGGCGTGTGTACAAATTGCTCTAACACTTAATGCTCCTTTTTCGATCATTAAATCTGCTGCTTTAGCAAGTGTCCCACCAGTATCGATCATGTCGTCTACTAATATTACGTTACGGCCTTTTACTTCACCAATTAGCTCCATAGTGTCGATAACGTTGGCTGCTTTTCTTTGTTTGTAACAGATTACTACATCTGATGCCAAAAACTTAGAGTAAGCATATGCTCTTTTTGAACCTCCCATATCCGGAGATGCAATAGTTAGATTGTCTAATTTTAAACTTTCTACGTATGGTAAAAAGATTGTAGATGCAAATAAATGATCTACTGGTTTTTCGAAAAACCCCTGAATTTGATCTGCGTGCAAATCCATTGTCATTACTCTTGTCGCTCCGGCAGCATCTAATAAATTAGCTACTAATTTTGCTCCAATCGGAACTCTTGGTTTATCTTTTCTATCCTGTCTTGCCCAACCAAAATAAGGCATTACAGCTGTAATGTGTCTTGCTGATGCGCGTTTTGCTGCATCAATCATTAATAACAATTCCATCAAATTATCAGCCGTTGGAAATGTTGAGCATACGATAAAAACGCGTAATCCTCTGATTGACTCTTCGTATGATGGCTGAAATTCTCCATCGCTATACGTTGACATCGTTACTTTTCCTAACGGAATTCCGTATTGTGCTGCAATTTTTTCTGCAAGATAAACACTTTGTGAACAAGCAAAAATTTTAGCTTCTGGTTCTAGGTGCGACATTATAATTTGTTGTTTTGTAGTTAGTTGTGTGTGCTTCGTTTTAACGAGGTGCAAATTTAGAAAATTTATTGGACACTGAAAGGAAAAATTTAAGTATTTTTAGTAGAACATTTAATTTATTTTTTTACATTTGCACCGTGTTAAAGGAATAAGCACAGTTATGACATCATAATTAACTTATTCTATTGCGTTAAAATAATTGATTTATTAGTTATTTTTTCGTCTGCTAAGCCCGGATGGCGGAATTGGTAGACGCGCTGGTCTCAAACACCTGTGGGAAACCGTGCCGGTTCGACTCCGGCTCCGGGTACTTAAAACCTCTTCTTTCGAAGAGGTTTTTTTGGTTTTATACGGTTTTTATGTTCTGAAAAAAATACGTAATCCACAAAGAGAGACAGTTTTAGATTATCTCTCTTTATTCTAACGTTAGGCCTCTTAATCCTTTGGCTTATGGATATGAGGTTTCAAGTCAGGATGCTTTGGCTGATTTGGTGGATTAACTCGTCTTCTTTCATCTGGCTTCCCATCTGGTTTGTTAGGCTTCGGACCTGGTTTAATTGCTTGGATTTGTTCCATAATAAATATTTTAAATTAAATGTTGTTTTCTACAAAACTCACCTTAAGTCTATGTATTACAAACAAATAACACCAATAAAACTATTATGCTAATACGGAAAACCATAATCAACGAATAAATTTTACAATTCAATCCTATCTATTAAATAAATGACGAAACTTTTTTTTAGTTTCTTCCATAACATCTTCATGAGTATGAACTCTTCCATTTGCAACATCTTCTAAAGCTTCATCAATGGCTTTTTTTACAACTTCACTAATCTCACATTTTTTAAAACTGTCTTCACAACCTTTTTTATTAACTTTTTTCACAATCATCTTTTTCACAATAATTCGCTTTCCATCACAGATCAAATACTACAATAAGACAATATTCCCTTCTATTCCAAAACCCACTAAATTATTCGAATCAAGCATTTTATATTAAAATAATTTCGCTATGTTTGTAAGTGTAAAACAAACACTTAACTATGAAAAAACTATTATTACTAACCATTTTTGGAATATTTACCAATTCCTTTGCTCAAAAAAAACCAAATTCATTTTTCACAAATTCTGAGAAGACTATAAAAGTAGACTTCGATATGAATGCGAAAAATACTCCAACCTATTCCATTTCTTATAATGGAAAACCCGTCCTAAATGCTTCTGAATTGGGAATTATCCGCGAAGACGCTAATTTCTATTCTGATTTAAAGGTGATTAAAATCTCTGACGCTAAAAAAGTAACTGACCACTACTCGATGCTTCAGGGAAAACGAAAAGATATTTCTTATTCAGCAAATCAATATATAGTAAGCCTTCAAAATACTAAAGGTGAATCAATGGAAATTATTTTCAAACTTTCAAAAGATGGCGTTGCACTTCGATACAACTTTCCTTCAACTTCAAAAGAATTGAAAAGAATCGTTGAAGAAAAAACAACTTATAATTTTGATACTTCGGCGAAAGCCTGGTTGCAACCCATGTCGAAAGCTAAAACAGGCTGGAAAGAAACGAATCCTGCTTACGAAGAACATTATGCAATGGGCGTGCCTTTGAACACAAAACCTGCATTTGGCGAAGGCTGGGTTTATCCGGCTCTCTTTGAAACGAATAACAATTGGGTTTTGATTACCGAAACTGGCTTACACAATAAATATTGCGGAACACGATTGGTTTATAACGAAAGTGCAAAAGCAATGCAGGTGACTTTTCCTCAAAAGGAAGAAATTTTCCCAAATGGCGCTTTGAATCCGGAATCTCAATTGCCCTGGATTACTCCTTGGCGCATTATTACAATTGGTTCATTAAACACAATTACAGAAAGCACTTTAGGAACTGACTTAGCTGATCCTGCTATAAAAATGGATACTTCTTTTATCAAAAGCGGACTTTCGTCATGGAGCTGGGTGTTATTAAAAGACGATTCTGTAAACTATGAAACCACGCATCAGTTTATTGAATATGCATCGAAAATGAACTGGCCGTATTGCCTCATTGATGCGGATTGGGATACGAGAATCGGTGACGAAAAAATGAAGGAATTAGTGGCTTTTGGAAAAACTAAAAATGTAAAATTATTGGTTTGGTACAATTCATCGGGTTCATGGAATAGTACCGAATATCATCCAAAGAATAAATTATTGACGCATGAAGCTAGGGCTTTTGAGTTTAAAAGAATGAACGATTTAGGTATTGCGGGAATTAAGGTTGACTTCTTTGGCGGCGACGGACAATCGATGATTGCGTATTATCATGATATGCTAAAAGATGCTGCCGATTATAAATTGATGATTAATCTTCATGGTGCAACTTTACCGCGCGGATGGCAACGTACGTATCCAAATTTACTGACTACAGAAGCTGTGAAAGGATATGAATATATTACATTCGACCAAAAAATTGCCGATTTAGAGCCAAGTCATTGTACCATGTTGCCCTTTGCCAGAAATGTTTTTGATCCAATGGATTTCACTCCAATGGCATTAGATAAGATTCCGAATATCAATCGAAAAACAACTCCAGCTTTTGAATTGGCTTTGCCGGTTTTGTTCTTATCGGGTATTCAGCATATTGCTGAAATCCCAAAAGGAATGGCCAAAATGCCTGCTTATGTTGTTGATTATTTAAAAGATATTCCAACGAATTGGGACGACTCAAAATTCATTGCAGGTTTTCCGGGGAAATATATTGTAATGGCGAGAAGAAGCGGAAACACCTGGCATATTGTGGGAATTAATGGAGAAAATTCTCCAAAGGAAATTGAACTTGATTTGTCTTTTGTAAAGAATCAAAAAGGATTTATTATTCTGGAAGATGAAAAAGGTTTTAAACAAGAATCTATTTCTAAAAATCAAAAACTGACCGTAAAAATGAAACCTACTGGTGGGTTTGTGGTTAAGATATAAATTCCAATATTTTAAAATTCCAAATTCCAATGATGTTAGCTATCTATTGGAATTTGGATTTTTTTTGTTTTGGAATTTAATTTATATTTCACAATTTGCATTGTGCGAAACAGGAAAATTGCACGAATTAGCAATAAAGCATAATTGATTTGCCTTTTTATGAAGTTCTATTGCTAACTCAACTTTATCATGATTTGAAATCTTAACTTTCGGATTTAATCGAACTTCTATAAAACGCCCGCTTCCGTCAGGAGAAACTTCTAATGTTGCTTCGGCATGGTCTGAGTATTCGAGAACTTCTATTCCGTTCTGAGAGCAGACATATAAATAGGACATCATGTGACACGAAACCAAACTGCTCAACAACAAATCTTCGGGATTGTATAATTCCGGATCACCTTTGAATGCTTTTGCTGCTGAAACATTTAAAATTGGTTTTCCTTCGATTTTAATTTGATGACTTTTACTGTAAAATCTCTTTGCTGAATCTATTGCATCTTGATTGGAAGTCCATTTTACTTCTGCTTTGAATAGGTGTTTCATTTACATTTTGTTTGCTTTAGCTAAATTAAGATTTTTATACATTGCAAATGAATTAATCGCGCAAAGGCGCAGAGGCGCAAAGTTTAAACACAATCTTGTCATTTCGACGAAGGAGAAATCACACACGAAACTCCGCACAAAAAAGCCTTCAATCTTTATCGAGCAACTAGTGTGATTTCTCCTTCGTCGAAATGACAAAAATTCGTGCTAATTCGTAAAATTCGTGGCAAACTTATCCCATAAAAAACCCCGAAAGCATAACTTTCGAGGTTTCTTAGAGAATTACTGAACTATTAAACAAATTCTAAAACTATTTCTTTACTGAGAATTTAAAAGTAGTTTTAGTTTTATAATTTTCTCCCGGGTTTAAAACCGTTGTTGGGAAGTTTTTCTGATTTGGAGAATCCGGATAATGTTCTGTTTCTAAACAAAGACCCGTTCTATGACCGTACATTCCACCTTTGGGAGTTGGTAAAGTTCCGTCAAGGAAATTTCCGGAGTAAAACTGAATTCCAGGTTCATCTGTTGTCATTTCCAAAACTCTACCGCTTGCTGCGTGGTATACTTTTGCGATGATTGTTTTTCCTTTTTCAGGATTGTTCAATACCCAGCAATGGTCGTATCCTTTTCCTCTTTCTAATTGTTCGTTTTTAACCTCGATGTCTTTTCCAATTAATTTTGCTTTTCTAAAATCGAAAGGTGTATTGGCAACATCTTCTAATTTTCCTGTTGGAATAAGAGTTGCATCAACCGGAACTAATTTATCAGCATTTAAAGTCAATTCGTGATCTAAGATTGTTTTTGTAAAATCTCCTGATAAATTAAAATACGAATGCTGAGTCAAATTCACAACCGTTTTCTTATCTGTTGTTGCTTCGTAAAGAACTTCTAACTGATTGTCATTTGTTAATGTATAGGTTACAAAAACTTGTAAGTTTCCCGGATAACCTTCTTCCATATCTTTGCTTAAATAAGATAATTTTAATGTAGCTTCTGCTCCGGATTTTGCTTCTTCAGCTTTCCATACAACATTAAAATATCCTTGCGGTCCGCCATGCAACGCATTTGGTGCATTATTGATTGCTAACTGATATTGTTTTTCATCTAATGTAAACTTTCCTTTCGCAATTCTGTTTCCATATCTTCCGATCAAAGCTCCAAAGAATGGATTTTCTTTCTCGTATTGTGCCAAAGAATTAAATCCAATTACTACATTTTCAGAAACTCCTTCTTTATTAGGCACCTTCAAATCTGTAATTCTTCCTCCAAAAGTGATGATGTCAACTTCCATCCCATTTTGGTTTTTCAGTTTATAACTGTCGACTTTTTCTCCCTTGGCAGTAGTTCCGTAAGCAGATTTTTCGATTGTAACTGTCACTTTTTCATCTGAAGAAACTGTTGTAGCATCCATTTTTTTATCGTTTTTGCATTGAACTGAAATTGCTGCCAAACTCAACAAGCTAATTCCAAAAACACAGCGTTTTAATACATTCATAAATAATAGTTTTAAATATTGTAAAAAGTAAAATGTGAAAAATTTAAAAGTAATAAAAAAACTTAGAACCTTAGCAACTCAGAATCTTAGCAACTTTAAAAAATTAAAGACCGTGTTGAAACAAATGATAATAAGCTTCATTAGCATTAATCTTATCTTTGAAGTCTCTAACGGTAGTTTTCTCATCAATAACCAATAATTCGATTCCTGCGATATCCGCGAAATCTTCCATATATTCTGTTGTGATGGCCTGACTGTAAACGGTGTGATGTGCTCCTCCTGCTAAAATCCATGCTGTTGCTGCGATATCAAGGTTTGGTTTACAATCCCATAAAACTCTGGCTACCGGCAATTTTGGTAAATCTGCTAAAGGTTTTATTGCTTCAACTTCATTCACGATCAAACGGAAACGGTTCCCCATATCTACCAAAGAAACATTGATTGCTGCTCCGGCAGGCGAATTAAACACCAAACGTGCAGGATCTTCTTTTCCGCCAATTCCTAACGGATGTACTTCGCATGAAGGTTTTGCCTCTGCAATAGACGGGCAAATTTCTAACATGTGAGATCCTAAAACATACGATTTTTGTGGTGTAAAATGATAGGTGTAATCTTCCATGAAAGACGTTCCTCCTTCAAGACCAACGTTCATAACTTTTAATGCACGAACCATTGCTGCTGTCTTCCAGTCGCCTTCGCCACCAAAACCATAACCGTCGGCCATTAATCTTTGTGTTGCAATTCCTGGCAATTGTTTCCAAACTCCAAGATTTTCAAACGTATCTGTAAAGGCTCCAAAACCTCCTTCTTCAAGGAAAGCTCTTAAACCTAATTCTATTTTTGCTGCTTCTACTAATGAACTTCTTTGCGCTCCGCCTTCTTTTAATGAATCGGTTAAAGAATAAGAAGATTCGTAAACTGCCAATAAATCATTTAATTGTTGCTCTGTAACTTTCTCGATATGTTTGGTAACATCTGATGAATCATAACCGTTAACAGACATTCCGAAACGAATCTGAGCTTCAACTTTATCACCTTCCGTTACGGCAACTTCACGCATATTGTCTCCAATACGGGCTACTTTTAAGTTTTGAAGTTCATCCCAACCCAAAGCTACTCTTGTCCAAACACCAAGTTTATTTAAAACACGTGGATCTTCCCAATGTCCAACAACCACTTTACGTTTTTTACGCATTCTGGACATGATAAAACCAAACTCACGATCTCCATGCGCCGATTGATTCAGATTCATGAAATCCATGTCGATTGTTCCCCACGGAATTTCGGCGTTGTATTGTGTATGCAAGTGGCATAATGGTTTCTTTAAAATACTTAAACCGCCAATCCACATTTTAGCCGGAGAGAACGTATGCATCCAGGCAACAAGACCAATACAGTTTTTAGCAGAGTTTGCTTCTAAACATAAATCCAGAATTTGCTTAGGCGATTTTAAAGTGTCTTTGCAAACAATTCTTACCGGAATGTGCGATGAAGCGTCTAAACCTTTTGCCATAATTGCAGCATGTTCTGCCACTAATTTTAATGTTTCCGGTCCGTATAATTCCTGGCTTCCTACTACAAACCAAACTTCTTTTTGAGATATATCAATCATGTCTTTATTTGTTTATTTTGTTTCAAGTTTCAGGTTTCAAGTTGTTGGAATCTGCAAATCTTGAATTGTTAATTTTTTGTTTCAGGTTTTCTTTGTTTCAAGTTTGCTTCGCCTGTTCGAGCAGAGCTCTCGAGTCAAGTTTTGAAATGTCGAAAATCTTTGTTATTTATCTTTTTGTTATTGTTATTTCTAGTTTTTCTTTGTTTCACGTTTCGGGTTTCACGTTCCAACAACTTGAAACAAAGAAAAACCTGAAACCTGAAACAAAATTCCTTACTGTCCGTAATACGAGTCTTTTCCGTGTTTACGATTGTAATGTTTTTTTATTAGAGAATCTTTTAATCTTGGTGCGTTTGGGTTTATTTGTAAAGTCAGATAAGCCATTTCGGCAACGACTTCTAAAACTTTACTGTTGTACACTGCTTTTGCTGCATTTTTCCCCCAGGCAAATGGACCGTGATTTCCAATCAAAACCATTTCTACTTCTTCGTACGAAAGATTTTTTTCTTTGAAACAATCCAAAATCTGAATTCCTGTATTGTGTTCGTAGTTTCCTTCGATAAGCGAATCTGCCATCGGGGGCGCACACGGAATATCAGCTGTTAAATGATCGGCATGCGTGGTCCCAAAGATTGGAATATCTCGTTGCGATTGCGCCCAGGCAACAGAATAAGTGGCGTGTGTATGTGCAACGCCTCCAATATTTGGCCAGTTTTTATATAAATAAGCATGTGTTTTAGTGTCTGAAGACGGACGCATAGAACCTTCGATGATATTGTTGTCAAAATCAACAATCACAATATCTTCGGGTTTTAGGTCTTCGTACGGAACGCCGCTTGGTTTTATGGCAAAAACACCATTTTTTCTATCCACCGCACTTACATTTCCAAAAGTATATACAACCAAATTCAATGCGTTTAACTGCATATTGGCTTCGTAACATTCTTGTTTTAAATCTTTATAAAGAGAACTCATGTTTTGCTGTTTTTATAGTTGGATCTTCAAAAGCACTTAACTGATCGTACGCCAGCAACAGTTTATGATACGCTGCGACTTTATCTAATTGAGGGAAATATTCTCCGTCAAAATCACTTCCTATTTTTTGGCTTGCTTCGATTACATTTGGATAAATTCCGGCTGCAACGGCTGCATAAATTGCCGCTCCTAAAGCAGGAGTCTGATCTGAAGCTGCAATTTTAATTGGCTTGTTTAAAACGTTAGCCAAAGTCTGCATGATAAAAGGTGATTTTCTGGCAACGCCTCCAATTCCGATAACGCTGTCAATTTTTACTCCTTCTTCTTCAAAACGATCTACAATTTTCTTTGCTCCAAAACAGATTGCATTTACTAAAGCTTTGAAAATATGCGGTGCTTTTGTTCCTAAAGACAAATTCGAAATCGCACTTTTTAATTCCTGATTGGCATCTGGAGTTCTGCGTCCGTTGATCCAGTCTAAAGCAATTGGAAGACTTTCTGAAACCGGAATTTTCTCTGCTTCTTTCGTTAATTCTACAATTAGTTTATCGCTGAATTCTTCTCTTAATTGTTCTTTTTGAGCATCATTTAAAACTGTTGAAGCAGTCAATAAATGATCTGTTGGCCAAAGCAATAATTCTTTGTACCAAGCCAATAAATCTCCAAAAGCAGATTGTCCGGCTTCTAAACCAATAAATCCGGGAATTACAGATCCATCCACTTGTCCGCATATTCCGCGAACCGTTTTTGTACCAACTTCATCATAAGAACCAACCAAAATATCGCAGGTCGAAGTTCCCATAACGCGAACCAAAGTATTCTCGCCAATTTTTGCTCCTACAGCTCCTGAATGTGCATCGAAAGTTCCTACTGCTATAACTGTATCTGTAGAAAGTCCTAAACGATCTGCCCATTCTTTGCTTAAATTTCCGGCAACAACATCAGAGGTATACGTTTCATCATATAAATTACCACGAAGTGTTGCCAAATATGGATGCAGTTTTCCTAAAAATTCTACTGGTGGCAAACCATTCCAGTGTTCGTGCCACATTGCTTTGTGACCCGCAGCACAACGGCTTCTTTTAAAGGTTTTTAAATCTTTATCTTCAATTAATAAATAAGTCATTAAATCGCAATGCTCCATCCAGGTGTGCGCTGCATTTTGAACGGCTTCATCTTCTCTGGCAATGTGCAAGATTTTTGCCCAAAACCATTCAGATGAATAAATTCCGCCTACATATTTTGTTACATTTTCTCCGCCCCAGCTTACCGCCAGTTCGTTGATTTCGTTTGCTTCATTTATAGAAGTATGATCTTTCCACAATACCATCATCGCATTCGGATTTTCCTCAAAACCTTTTGTTAAGGCCAACGGAATTCCGTCTTTCGTAACAGGAACTGGAGAAGATCCGGTCGTATCAATGCAAATTCCGCGTACTTGTGAAGGATCAACTTTACTTTCTTTTATAACGGTTTGAATCGTGATTTCTAATCCTTCAATATGATCTAATGGATGTTGACGAAATTGATTTATAGATGCGTCACAATATTGCTTGTTTTTCCATCTTTTATAATGAGAAACATTTGATGCCAGCTCTTGCCCATTTTCAGTATCTATTAGCATCGCCCGAACAGAATCTGTTCCGTAGTCCAATCCTATAACGTAATTTTTCATTGAATTCATTTTTTAATAATGACAAATATAAATATAATTATTTTATAAGTGTATAAAAAACACTTAACAAAAACAGCTGTTGTAATTTTTACAAATAATGCATCAAAACAGCGCTTTAGCATCAAAACAGAAAACAAACGTTGATTTTACATTTATTATGTTGCGATTATTTCATCTTTATCTTCAAAACGGTAACTGAGTATGCCGGAAAATCATATTGCACTTTACTTCCGTTTACCTTAAACTCAGTTTCTTTTGGGCTAATTTTGGTTGGAAACTCAAAAGAATTTTCATCATTTATTCCGTCTCCTTTTAAAGTTATCGCTGTTCCTTTTGAATTTAATTTGGCTCCTTTTACATCAATTGAAGCATTTTGTGCCGATGCAGAAGCATTTACAATTTTCAGGATTACTTCCTTAGAGTCAATATCTTTTACTGCTGATGCAAACAAATCGTTTTGTCCTGTAACTGCTTTTCCGTCTTTTGTAATATTGATTAAATCAGTTCCTTTATTGTTAGAGAATAATTTCTGAACATAATAATTGGGCGTTCCATAAGATTGCAAATTGTTGAACCAAATCATGTCCGGTGTCCATTGCCATCCTTCAACGTGAGCCAAAAGTGGTGCGTAAGAAGTCAGGTGCACTACCTCAGCATTACGTTCCATTCCCGTCATAAAAGCCGCTTCAGAGAAAGCACATTCCCAGTTATTTTTATTGTCCGGACTTGCAATTGCTACACTTTGCGCTGCATATTCTCCTGCAAAAATCTTTGGTCCTTTACGATCGTAATTATCGTAACGTGTTACATTTTTACGAAACCATGCCGGATCTTTATAATAATGTTCATCAACGATTTCTGCGTTCAGTTTTTTAAGTTCGGTCATACCGTAATCAAAATAATCTCCATCAGGATAAGGTCCAGTTCCGGAAACGATTATGATGTTTGGATATTTTGCTTTGATGGCTTTTTGAAACACTTTGAAACGCTCGATATAATCAGGTCCCCATTGCTCATTTCCAACTCCGATATGTTTTAAGTTGAATGGTTTTGGATGTCCCATATCAGCTCTGACTTTCCCCCAGGCAGTAGTTTGATCGCCATTTGCAAATTCAATTAAGTCTAAAGCATCTTGTACATAAGGATCGATTTGATCCATTGGAACCAATTCTCCTGTGTTGAACTGACACGCCATTCCGCAGCTTAAAATAGGTAACGGCGCAGCTCCAATATCTTCTGAAAGTTGGAAATATTCGAAGAATCCTAAACCAAAACTCTGGAAATAATCCGGCGCCAATTTATGTGCAAACTCGGTATTCCAACGGTTGATCATCGTTTCTCTGTCTTCTACATTTCCAATTGATTTTTTCCATTGATAACGCAACGCCAGTGTTTTTCCTTCTACAATACATCCGCCCGGAAAACGTAAAAATCCTGGTTTCAAATCGTATAATAATTGTACTAAATCAGCACGCATTCCGTTTTTTCTGCCTTTCCAGGTATCTTCCGGAAATAACGAAATAGCATCTAAATCAATAACTCCGCTTCCTTGAAAAGTGATTCTGATTTGTGCTTTTGCTTCGGTTGCAGTTGCGGTTAATTGTGCAGTATAATTTGTCCATTCTTTTGATGTTGGCGTGATTGAAGTTTCTCCTAAAACCTTTTTGTTTTTATCAATGAATTGGATTTTTATCTTAGAAATATCTCCTGAAATTTTTGAAGCTTTCAAGGATAAATTATATTTCAAATCTTTCTTGATTCCCATTCCTCTGAAACCTTCGTTGATCATTTCATAACCGTTTGCATCGTTGATTGTAACACGGCAATAATTATGATTGGTTCCTTTTTGCGAATACTGAATAATATTGGCGATTCCGGATTGAAGGTTTAATTTGTGGCGGTCGCTGTTGGGTTCGTTCCATCCCATCATAGGCGTTTCGAATTCGAATGATCTGTTTTTGATCATTTCGGCATACAAACCTCCATCGGCAGCAAAATTGATATCTTCAAAAAAGACTCCATACATCGTTGGCTGAATTTTGGTAACTGATTTTGCAGCGTCTACCTGAAGGTTATTTTTTTGTGCCGAAGCATAAAAGCCATTCAGCAATAAACCACAAAGGGTAATTTTGGTAATTAAATTGGACTTCATTTTTATTTTGTTTGTGTTTTAATGGCACGCGGATTATACTGATTCACTAAAGTGAAAACGCGGATAAAAACGGATTTTTATTTTTGTTTCACGCAGATTTTTGCAGATCTGAGCAGATTTTTTTTAATCTTTTTAATTCTTTATTCTGATTGTGCCTGACGGATTGAAATCCGTCTCTACAATATAAATCGTTCCTCCGGAACTTTTTTAAATCTTTTTTAATCCTATTATCTACGGTATTATCTTTCTTCTTGCCTCTTTATTCTATACTCTTTGTTCTATTCTCTTTGTTCTATTCTCTTTAATCTCAATTCTTATAATCCAACCAAACTTTCATTTTTCCAACACCTCTATTCGACCAGCTGTAATAAGGTATTGCTTTGAATTTTGAATTTTCGATGACGTTTACGCCTTGCAATAAATTCGGTTCTTTTTTTACTGTGAAAGTATCTTTGGCGGCTACATCTATTTTATCAAAATTGGTTTTGTTGTCGATTTCTTCTACGGCGTAAACGATTGGTCCGTATTCTAAAGAGACTTTGTTTTTATTAGATTCTACTTTCGCGTTTGTTTCTACTTCCTGAACTTCCATTGGGAAATTAAGATTGATTTTATCACCTTTTTTCCAATTTCTGGTAATGGTGAAATAACCGTCTTGTGGCTGAATCGCCAATGTTTCTCCGTTCAGATTAATTGATACTTTTTGAGTAGAAGCTTTTTTATAAGTGTATAAATCGCCCGGCAAAACTTCATTTCTTGCCCAACCCGGAACTCTCAATTTGATCGTGAATTGGCTTTCTTTTTTCGGGTTAACCGAGATTACTACTTTTCCATTCCAGGGATATCCTGTTTGTTGTGAAATCTCTAAATCGGTTTTTCCTAAAGTGAAAGAGGCGTTGTTTGAAGCGTATAAATTCACATATAATGCATCTTTTGATTTTGAATAAATCAATCCCGGAATCGATGGAACAAATCGAATTAAATTCGTTGGACAACAAGAACAATCAAACCAAGCCTGACGCGTACACGATCCTCTGTTTGATTTAAAAATGCCATCAGATTCTAAGGCATTTGGATAGAAAAATTCTTTTCCGTTTAATGAAATTCCAGAGATTAATCCGTTGTACATCGTTCTTTCGATCACATCAAAATATTGTGATTTACCCGTTAAATTATGTAATCTGTGATTCCAATATACATCTCCAATGGCAGCGCAGGTTTCGTTGTAAGCGGTTAAATTTGGCAATTCATAATTTTCTCCAAAAGCTTCTCCGTCATGTCTTGAACCAATTCCGCCTGTGATGTACATTTTTTTGTTGACCATATTATCCCATAACTTATTTACGGCATCGGTATATCCCTGGTCTTTTGTCATGGCGGCGATATCTGTCATTCCTGCATACATATAAACGGCTCTTACGGCATGACCAACCACTTCATTCTGTTGTACGACCGGAATATGATCTTGTGCATATTCGCCATATAATTTGTGATTGTTTGAATTTCCGCGATTGTCCAAAAAGTATTTCGCCAGTTTTAGATAGTCTTCTTTTCCTGTAATTTGGTATAATTTGATCAAGCCCGTTTCTACAATCTGATGCCCTGGAACGCCTTTTACCTGACCTGGTTTGTCGCCAAAAGTTTTTACTAATAAATCTGCATTTTTGATCGCAATGTCAAGGAAATTTCTTTTTCCGGTTGCTTCATAATGCACGACGGCAGCTTCAATCAAATGTCCTGAATTATAGCATTCGTGACTGATTTGTAATGATTCCCAACGTTTTCCCTCGATTACGGGAACCCACGGCGCTGGTGGTTTTGCCGGATTTATAGTTCTCCAGGTTGTTAGGTAACCGTCTTTTTCCTGACCAATTTTTACAATGGCAATTAAGGAATCCAGTACTTTTTCAAGTTTTGGGTTTGGCGCACTGATCAAAGTATTCGATGCTCCTTCGATAATCTTGTAAACATCCGTATCGTCAAAAGGCATTTCCCCTCTGACTTCTCCTGTTTTTTGTTTTCCTGCGATTAAAAAATTCTCGAATCTCCCTTCTTCATTACATTTCTGAATGGCGTATGCAATCGTAATTTCCTGCACTCTTTTAATAATCGGCAACCAAAAAGAATCTGTCAGTTTTACATTTTGAATGTTGACCGGTTCAATTTCGTAACCCGCTTTTAATGCTGAAGTTTTGCTCGATTGCACTACATCATTCTTCGTTTCTTTACAGGAAACAAAAATTATAAGCGATAGAAAAATCGTTAAAATTGGAAAAGTATATTTTTTCATTATATTGTCATTCTATTTTAAAACGGGCCATAAATCATTGTCCCAAACCATTTCTTTAACTATTAATCTTGGCACTCCATTGGTTTTCTTTTCGTAAGCGTGGTAAAAAATATAATCTTTTCCATCAAATGTATAAGCGCTGTTATGGCCTACGCCAAAGTAATTTTCATCACCCTGAACTACAATACTTCCTCCGCCTTCGTTTAGTGATTTTCCATTTTTATCGACATAAGGTCCTGTTACGTTTTTAGATCTTCCAACAACGACTTTATAGGTGCTTTTTTCTCCGCGACAGCATAAATCCCAAGAAATAAATTGATAATAATAGCCGTTTTTCCTGAAGATAAAAGG
Organism: Flavobacterium sp. NPDC079362; assembly: GCF_050267765.1. Lineage (NCBI taxonomy): Bacteria > Pseudomonadati > Bacteroidota > Flavobacteriia > Flavobacteriales > Flavobacteriaceae > Flavobacterium > Flavobacterium sp. NPDC079362. The sequence goes on from NZ_JBNNFM010000001.1 coordinate 24,538, forward strand.
AGCTTCAATTGCGCCATCGCCCGGATCTGAATCCGCTAATTCGAAGGTTCTTTTGCGTTTTGCAATCGTATGCCATTCTTGTGGCTGTGCGATTGATTTTAAATCCGGATTTAGTTTTACCAATTTCAATCCTTCCCAAAAAGAACCGAATGATAACCACGGTGTATTGTTTTCGTCGAAGATTAAATTAGGATCGATGGCATTCCACATATCACGATTAGGTTGCGATTGAATCACAATTCCCTGATCGACCCATTTGTAATTTTTATCTTTTGGATCTAAAGTTATATTGGTCGCCACGCCAATCGCCGATGTATTTTTGGCGAAAGCCGAAACGGAATAATACAGATAATAAACCTTGTTGTGTAACGAAATATCCGGTGCCCAAATGTGATTTTTGAAATCGGCTGCAACGCCATCTGCCCAAACTGGTTTGTCTTTGAAAACTTGTGGCTCGGGATTCCAGTTTTTTAAATCTTTAGAACTGAAAACACTGATTCCGTTACCGGTACAATACAAATAATAAGTGTCTTTTTGTTTGATGACAACAGGATCGTGCACTACTATTTCCTGCGCAAATGAGAGTGAACCAATCAATAAGATTAGAATAAAAAATGTCTGTTTTATGTTTTTATAAACCATATAAGTGATATAAGTAAATTTAAATTTTGCGCTGACTTGAAACTTTTTAAATCATATAAGAAAACTGGAAACTGCGACTTAAAACTTTTTCTATTCTGAAAACTGCGACTGAAAACTATTTACTGAATTCCTTCAGAAGTCATCACTACTCGTTTCATTGTTCCATCTTTATTGTAATACAATTTATCGACACAAACAGATCTTCTGAAACTTCCTCCGTTTGGAATTGACGCTCCATTGTGATAAATAAAATACGATTGTCCTTTAAAATCTATAATTGCTTGATGATTAGTGTTACTGTTTCCTGCTAATTCATTCAAGATTCCTTTAAATTCCCACGGACCATTAATGGATTTACTCATCGCATAAGCTATTTTTTCAGGAAACTCATAAGCGTATGATAAATAATACCAGTCTTTATGTTTGTGAATCCAAGGCGCTTCGGTAAAGTGAGGTAGATCGATGTGCTGAATTGCCCCGTCTAATTCCAGCATATTGTCTTTTAATTTTGCGTAATGACACGCGGTATTTCCCCAAAACAAATAGGCTTGTCCATCGGTATCGATATAAACCGTTGGATCGATATCGTCCCAGCTTATATTGGCAAATTTGGTCATGTCATTTGTAATCAAGGCTTTTCCTAAAGCATCTTTAAAAGGCCCTGTTGGACTATCCGAAACTGCAATTCCAATGGCTTTTCCGGGTACTGAACCATGCTCAACCGTTACATACCAATAGAATTTTCCGTTTCTTTCAATTACTTGCGAAGCCCATGCGTCACCTTTTGCCCATGCAAAATCAGATGCTTTTAAAGGCACCGGATGCGATTCCCATTTTTTCATATCTGATGAAGAATAGACTACCCATTCGTTCATTTTATAGAAGTTGAAATCGTTTGGCGCTTCGTCATGACCAGCGTATAAATAAACTTTGTCTTTGTAAACCAATGCCGCAGGATCGCCTGTGTATTGATCTTTGATGATCGGGTTATTGAATTTTTTGGGATCGATTTGAGTTTTATTAGATTGTGCCTGAACTACTGGAAAGCAGGCAAGCAAAACTAAAAGCGACAGGCTTGTAATTGTATTTTTCATTATGATTTATTTACACATTATTTTTTCACGCAGATTTTTATTTTTTAAGTCATGATAAATAAGTCCCGTCGGGGTGACATATTTGCAATTCTTGAGAAAAACTTATATATCGCTCCGCTGGAGCTAATAGAAACAACCTATTATATTCGCTATAAATATTACGCTCCGCTGGAGCTTTTAATACCCTAAACTACTTTCTTGAAATCTGTGGCTATTATTGAATGTTGGAATTTGGGATTTAAAAAATTGGAATTTTCTTAATTCACTTTCTTGCCCCAAACCGGTAATCCTGCTGATGTTAAACCGGAATAACTCAAAGTCACTTTTCTGGTGGCCAGTTCCCAATCCCAGGCATCAGATACATTGCATTTTACTCCGTTTACGGTTAGGATCTTTTTGGAGCTGTCATACGACCAAGCACCTGTAACATCTCCGCCTACTTTTTTATCGGCAGTTAAATAAACCGTAACGGCTTTCTGAATGACTTTGTATTGATAATTCATTGTTATTTGTTCCCAAGTTCCCACAAAACTAGCTTCTGTAATTGTTGTTGCCGGAACTCCGGCATAACGTTCTGCTTCTACAACCGGCCAACCATCTTCTGTCCATTGAATACCTCGAACGTGTCCCATCATTACAGCATTCGAAACTGCAATTCCTGGAACTCCTTCGGGCAAACGCGCTTGTGATGCATAATACCATTGTTTGGTATCAGGATTTTGGAAGATTCCACAATGTGAGATTCCTACCCAGCCTGTATGATTTTTAAAAGAATAAGGATGTGTCAACATTGGGAAACAATCTGCTCCACTTGTAATGCTGCTTCCGCTAATGGTTTGATAAGGTCCTAAAATGCTTTTTGAACGAGCTACACGTGTATTATAGGCAACAGATAATTCGTCATAAGCCAGAAATAAATAATAATATTGAGTCTCCGGATTGTAGATAATTTCTGGTCCTTCGAGTGCTTGCCAACGGTTTGAATTTACATTTCCGCGTCCTGCAATACGTGTTCCGTAATCGTCAATTGTTTTTAATTTATCCGGCTTTCCCGTTGTTGGATTCAGTTTTAAGGCTGCGATTCCGGAATGCCATGAACCGTAAATTAAATACTGATCGCCTTCAGGAGTTTGTATAAAACTTGGATCGATGGCGTTGAATTTAAAATAAGCATCCCAATCGTTTCCTCCGTTTCGAACGTAACTTTTTACACCGTCAGGTTCTGAGCAAACTACCATTCCCTTGTCTATCCAATTATTGGAAGCCAAATCATCTGTCTCGGCTAAGCCAATAAAAGCACGTTCTGTCCAGGAAGTATTGGTGTCTGTTCCCACAATTGGGTTTGTTACTACGATGCTGTAATACATTCTGTAGATATTACCCACTTTGCGAACACAAGGTGCCCAATATCCATAATTAGGGTTTGTAATGGCGGGCAATGCAGGAGACATTCTGGCTCTTTTATTGTTTAGGGAATCTTTTACCCAAGCCGGAGCTTCGGTCATGGATGATCCCATAAATTCCCAATTGATTAAATCTTTTGATCTTCTGTAAAAGAAATGACCGTGTCCGTCAGTTGCATTTCCATAAGAAGCATCGGTTTGATACATATAATAGTATTCACCACATTTTTCTACTGTTGGATCGTGCACGTTGGCTAAATTCCATTGTGCTTTACTTCCCCAACTTGAGATTGCGGTATAATTATCTGCGTAAGTTGGTCCGGGAAAAGCAGGCGGAACTACTACAACAGGTGGCTCAACAACCGGATCAGGATCTTTTGCAGGATCATCACTTGAACAACTTGTCAATGCAACTGCAATTAAAAAGAGCCCTCCTATATATGAAACTATTTCTAAAATGGAATTTGATTTTTTCATTTTTTAGCTTTTTATTTTCCTTCTAAAACTACTACGGAGAAAGGAGGAATTGTGATTTCAAGTTTTCCTTTTTTGTTTTCGAAACCTTTAAAAACTGTTGGTACAATTTTGTTTGGCGTATCGAATGAATTGTAATCTTGTAATTTTGCCGATGTTAAAATGATTCCTGTGAAGTTTTTTACACCAAGTTCATTTACATCAATTTCTATTTTATTTTTATTCTTTGCATCCACATTTACTAATGAAATATGAACTGCTCCGCTTTTGTCTTTTGATGCCGAAGCCGAAACTGCCGGAAGTGATTCTCCGTTGAAAGTGTATAATGGTGATTGAAAACTTATTGGTAATAATTTGGCATCCTGATGAACGCTGTATAATTTCATGACATGATACGTTGGCGTTGTAATCATTTTTGCTTTATCTGTAAGGATTACAGCTTGCAAAACATTGACACATTGCGCTAAGTTTGCCATACGAACTCTGTCAGCATGATTGTTGAAAATGTTCAATGTTGCTCCGGCTAAAACCGCATCTCTCATGGTATTTTGTTGGTACAAAAAACCAGGATTTGTTCCTTTCTCTACTTCGTACCAAGCTCCCCATTCGTCAACGATCATGGCTACCTTTTTCTCCGGATCATATTTGTCCATAATGGCTGAATGTTTGGTCACCAATTCTTCCATTTTTAAAGCCGATTGAATGGTATGAAAATAGCCGTCTTCTGTAAAGTTTACGCCATCGCCTTTTTTACCCCAATTGATTACGGCATAATGATGAACACCTAATCCGCCTAACATATTGATTGGAATGTTTTTCATTAAAACTTCTGTCCAGTTATAATCAGCACTGTTTGATCCTGATGCGATACGGGTGATTCCGCCTGTGTTTTCCCAATCTGACATGAAGGTGGCATATTTGCGGTATTCATTAGCATAATATTCTGCAGTCATATTTCCTCCGCATCCCCAGGCTTCGTTTCCAATTCCCCAGAATTTCACTTTCCAAGGTTCTGTTCTTCCGTTTTTTTTACGCAAATCGCTCATTGGGCTTTTTCCGCTAAAGTTGGTATACTGAACCCAATCTGCCAATTCCTGAACGGTTCCGCTGCCTACGTTTCCTGATAAATACGGTTCTGCACCAAGCAATTCACACATATTCAGAAAATCGTGCGTTCCAAAACTGTTGTCTTCTGTTGTTCCTCCCCACCATTTGTTTACAATAGTTGGTCTTTCCGGTTGTGGTCCAATGCCGTCTTTCCAGTGGTACGTATCGGCAAAACATCCTCCGGGCCATCTTAAATTTGGGATTTTCAATTCTTTCAAAGCTTTAATAATATCATTTCTAACTCCTTTTGTATTCGGAATTTTAGATGTATCTCCCACAAAGAAACCTCCATAAATAGAACGCCCTAAATGCTCTGCAAAATGTCCGTAAATGTTTTTATCTATGATTGGAGCATCCGCCGTATTTTTGATTGTAACCACTGTGGATTGGTTTTGAGCGAAACTTACCTGATTGCAAATGGTAAAAAGAAATGTGATTAAAAGTGCTTTTTTCATGCGAGTATAATATTTGTTTTTATTGAAATGGTATCGTCATTCTTCATTTTCATTTATGATTTTGAATCATGGCGATTTCATAATGTTTGTTTAAGTTATAAAGAAGAAAGCTCCATGAATTTTCTTCTGAATATATTTTAATACGAAAGTGTTGGCCATCCTGATGACCATGTAAAATAGACGATTTCGAGTTTTGGATTTCCGCTATCGGCTCCGTCATAATAATGAACAGATCCTTTTTGGGTTCCTACAATTCTGGATAAATGTCCTGGTCCTATATAGTTTTCTTGTGTAGCCAAAACTGTTGTTCCGCCGCCACTTGTCAGCGCTGTTCCGTTTTTGTCTACAAATGGTCCAAACGGACTTGTCGAACGACCTACTACAATATAATAGGTACTGTTTACGCCGTTGCAGCAAGTACCTCGGTTAACGAACATATAGTAATAACTTCCTTCTTTGATTAAACAAGGTGCTTCCCAACTGGCGCTGCTTCCACCTGCTACGATGGTTTTGCTTCCTGTTGTTTTTCCTGTGGATGGATTAATTTGAATAACTCCAATTCCGGCATGCCAGGAACCGTAGGCCATATAAACATTACTGCCATCTACTAAAATAGAAGGGTCAATCGCATTTACATCCGAAGATGAAGACGATGAAACCACAACGCCTCTGTCTGTCCAGGTTGTTCCTGCCGAAGCACTTATGGCCGGAGCAGTTACCAAACCAATTGCTGATGTGGCTGAACCAAAAGTAGAACAGGAATAATACATATTCCATCGATTGTTGAACCAGGCTACATCCGGTGCCCAAAATGTTTTTACAAAACCGGGAACATATCCTGTGATCCAAGTTGGTGTAGAAGTAAATACTGATGCTCCCCAAGTCCAGGTTGTTAAGTTTGTAGAATAGGTCATGGGGATATTATCGCCTGTTGTAAAGACATAATAATTGACTCCGCTTTTTACAATTGTGCTCGGATCGTGTGACGGAACTGTTCCGGTAACGGTCTTTGCTGTTAGATTTTTTGCTTGAGAATTTTGAGTTGCTGCAATTGCGGCTGCATCCTCATTGGAAGGGATTATGACATCTTCATTTTGACAACTTACTAATAATACTGCTAATAAAACCAAACTTGTAATTGTTTTCATTTGTTATAATTTTTAGTTTTTGTGTTAATAATTATCTCTCAAAATCTCATTCTATATTTTTAAGATAATATCATGTAAAGATTTTTAGGTCTCTACATGATATTAGTATTCTTAGTTGCAGTCTCAGTTTTCAGTTTTTCAGTGTAGACTGTGACTGCGACTGAAAACTTTAATAACTATCATTCTGTATCGTTCCGGGATTGTTATCCATTTCTAATTGCGGAATTGGATAAAATTCTCTTCCCGCTGTATACGAATTAAACTCAGCATCTCTGGATCTTAACCAAGCTAATTTTGTAGCATCCTGCAACCATCCCCAACGACGAATATCATCAAAACGGTGTCCTTCAAGTGGGAACTCCAGGAATCTTTCGTGCCCTATTTGTTCTCTCATTTGAGCTTGTGACATCCCTGGTTTTGTAGTGGCCAGATTTGGTAAACCAACTCGGTTTCTTACCATTTGAATATATCCGTATGCCCCAGGAGTATCACCAGTTTCATTTAAAGTCTCGGCATACATTAAAAGGATATCGGCATAACGTAATAAACGTTCATTAATACCTGAACGCCAATCCATTTCGCTTTCAAATTCTCCATCTGAATTTTGATATTTTCTACAGAATATATCATTCAAATCAGCAGGGCTTTTTGCGTAGTACGTTGCAAAATCTTGTCCATACAATTTCATCCCGCCCGGTTTATTGTAAAATATAGTGGCATCTAAACGAGGATCCAGATCTCCTGATTGAGTTTTCTCATCATGAAATTCGTTGAATAATGCATGCGAAGGCTGTACGTCTGTCCATCCAAAACCTCTTGGTGCATAAGTGATAGCGCGCGCTGAAGTTTTTCCCCAATTTGAAGCTGGAATACCTCCCCAGCCTAATGCAACGCCTCCGGCTTCTCTGCTCATTTGTACTTCAAAAAGTGACTCTGAATTATTTTCATTAGCAGTAGTAAAATTATCACGATAGTTTGATACTAACGAATAAACACCTAAGTCTATAACTTGTTTGAAAGCAGCTTTGGCTTTATCAAAATCCTTAGTAAACAAATACGCTTTTCCCAAATACCCCAGAGCCGCCCCTTTTGTTGCGCGTCCTGCCTCCCCGCTATCTAAACCTGAAACACTAGCGTATGAAGCAGGTAATAACTCAGCCGCAGCTGTAAAATCTGCAATGACTTGTGCCCAACCTTCTGCTTCTGTTTTCTGTGGATATTTTACTGCAATATTTGTTGGAACCGGCACGTTTTTAAACATGTTTACTGCATGAAATAAGTAAAGTCCTCTCAAAAAATAAGCCTGCCCTAAAATTCTGTTTTTTAGCGCTGCATTAGTCATTGCGATATTTGGAACATTTGCCAAAACTTGATTCGCACGGTAAATTCCCTGATAATAGGTTTCGTAAGCCCAGCCATATATAGAAGCATCAGCTACATTTGAATTGAATCTGCCTGCATTATACATCGATCCCCAAGGACTATTCGTGCGGGCATCATCAGATCTTGCATCTAATAATAAAGGAGTACTTCGCATATAAGTACCATCTGTTATTAAACTACTATAAACAGCGTTTATACCTGCAACCGCATCCTCATCTGTTTTCCAGAATGAGCCTGCTGTTTCAACATTAGGATCAACCTGAAGTAAGTCTTCATTATCAACGCAACTTGTTGTTAGCACAGTTACTGAAAAGAAAACCGTTATATAGTTAAATATTTTATATTTCATTTTAATACGTTTTTAATTGATTAGGCTAGTTTTAAAAATTTACTTCAACACCCATAGAAATTGTTCTTGGATTAGGGAAAGATCCCGCATCGTATCCTCTGGAAAATAATCCGTCATTGTAATTAAAATCCGGATCGTAGCCTTTGTATTTACTAATAATTAATAAATTTTGTCCGTTGATAAATATCTTCGCTTTTTGAATAAAAGTGTCTTTAGGAACAGGGATTAAATATCCTATTTCCAATGTTTGCAATTTGATATAATCGCCACTTTCAATAAATCTGTTAGAGTCTCTTGAATTTGCATTTGGGTCTCCAATAATCGGACGTGGTACATCTGTATTTGTATTTGTTGGAGTCCAGTAATTCAATGCATCAACACTGCTGTTTCCGTATTGTTCTGTCATTAAATTGCGGTACAATCCGTTGAATACCTTGTTTCCACCGCTTCCTTGCCAAAACATCGAAAAGTCGAAGTTTTTATAATTAGCACTAAAATTAAATCCGTAACTATATTTTGGAATCGCAACTCCCTGAAAAGTTCTGTCAGCATCTGTAATTTTACCATCGCCATTTACATCTTTGAACTTAATATCTCCAATACCTGCATTAGTTTGCGTTGGTGACGCAGCTAAATCTGCCGCATTCTGAAAAATTCCTGCCGTTTCATAAGCAAAAAGTTCACCAATAGATCTTCCTACTTCTGTTTTTGAAGCTGCCCCGTAAATTGGATTTCCGTCACGACCAATTTGTAAAACCTCATTTTTTAAAGTTCCTATATTGGCCGAAATGCTATATTTAAATTTATGATGGTTATTGTTATAACTTGCTGAAAATTCTAAACCACTGTTTTTAACTGCTCCTGCATTTGTTACTACGTTTGCCGGAAATGCTCCTGTTGAAAAAGGCAACGGAACTCCAATTAATAAATCTGTAGATTTTTTTTGATAATATTCTGCTGTAATTTGTAAATCGTTATTAAAAAATCCTAACTCAAGAGCAACATTCGAAGTCGAAGTTTCTTCCCAATGCACATCCGGATCAATTGCGCTTACTACCGTAGTTCCAGGTGCTAATGCATTGTTAAAATCATATCCTGCAAAAGCATTAATAGTTGGTGAATATGCATATACTCCAATCGTATTATTTCCTAAAATACCATAACCTCCTCTAAGTTTAATTGTATTCCACCATTCCGGTAAGTGAATAAATTTTTCGTTACTAACTTTCCAGGCTCCTGAAAAAGAGTAGAAATTACCCGTATTATTCTTTTCACTAAAAAGTGATGTTTTATCTTGTCTGAAGTTTCCGGTAATAAAATAACGATCATCATAAGAATAATTTAATCGGCTTAAATACGAAATATTCGTAATCGTACTTTTATATTCTCCTCCATCTCTAGAATCAGCATATTGAAGTTGACTGATCTCTCCCGGCGTATAACCAACACCTTTATTCCATAGTTTATAAAAATCCTTTTTCTCCTGAATCCACCCCGCTAGCGCATCAATTTTATGTTTACCAAGCGAAACTTCATATGTCAATAAATTATTCAGAAATGTTCTGGTCTGATTTCCGGTTTCAAGATCTAATGCAGCCTTCTCATTCGTTGTAATATAGTACCATCCTAGATTGCTTGGTGGATTAAATTTTCTGTTTTGCCAATCTAATCTATCATAACTTACATCTAGTTTGTATTTAAGTCCTTTAACGATTTCAAGTTCTCCCCAGATATCTCCAATGAAACGATTTCTTTTTCCGTTATTCGTAATTAAATTATTAAACCCAATTACATTCATCGAAATGGCTCTTTGCGTTAAAACATCTGTACCACCGTAACCGCCAAGTCTGTTTGGATCATAAACAGGCATCGTTGGAATAGCGCCCAGTAAATCAACAATCGCTGATTGACCTGCATTATATTCGTTGAAATTCTCTTTGTCAGATTGTGTATAACCAATCTTAGAACCGTATTTAAATTTTCCTTTTTTACCGTATAAATTTAAATTGGTCGATAATCTTTCATAATCTTGCGGGGAATTTAAATAGCTTGTATTTTTAAAATAATCTACATTCATATTATAGCCTAAATTCTCAGCTCCGCCATTAAGTGTAAGCGATTGATTTTGGATAATCCCTGTTTGAAAAGCCTCTTTTTGCCAATCTGTATTTACATTTTTTATATAAGAAGGACTTGTTGGGTCATTTCCCGGAGCAACAGTTAATCCGGCATTTAATTCAGCAGCAGTTGTAATTTTCTGATAGCCGACTCTGTCTGTCAGGTCCCATTTTTTAGCCACATTCTGAAGTCCTACTAATGATTTGAATTTAATGTCAAGTTTGCCATTTTTACCTTTTTTGGTCGTGATAATTACAACTCCGTTTGCTCCCTGAACTCCATAAATAGCAGCCGAGGATGCATCCTTTAGAACTTGCATCGATTCGATATCACCAGGCGCAAAATCATTTGGACTATCAACGATCATTCCGTCAATAACAAAAAGAGGATTGTTGTTTGTAAATGAATTTATACCTCTGATTTTTACATTTACAAAACCTCCTGGTTCTCCTGACGATTGTACTGTAACACCGGCAACCTGGCCCTGAAGCATTTTTGCAGGATCATAGGTTATCGTTTTTTTAGCAGCTTCCATATCAACCACACTTATCGAACCTGTAAGATCAGATTTCTTTTGTGTTCCGTATCCTACAACTACTACCTCATTTAGTTTATTGGTGTCTTCACTCAAGGCAACATTCACTTTTGTTTGATTTCCTACTGATATTTCCTGATTTTGAAATCCTATAAATGAAAAGACTAAAACATCATTTGGAGATGCCTTAATCGAAAATTCGCCATCAAAACCGCTTGTAACAACTGTTTTGGTTCCTTTTATCAAAATATTTACACCCGGTAAAGGCAGTTTGTCCTGAGCCGAAGTAACAACTCCACCAATCAATTTGTCCTGAGCCGACATTTGATGGGCTGAAAATACTAGCATTATTAGTGCTAGAAGCCATTCTTTTTTTGGCAATAAAAAATTGCAATAAAAAAATAATTTTTGGTTTGTTATCATATTGGTTAGTTTAAGTTGGTTAGCGTATAATTATAAGTGTTAATTCTACATTTGTAAATTTAAATAAAAAAAAACCTCAAAAACAAATTAATTTCACAAAAAAAGGTTGTAAAAAAAATGCATATCGCAAATTAAGTGTAAACATAACATTTAAAAAATCACGTTTATTTCAAAAAGAAAGCTCTTTTCTAATACTTATTTGTGTAAAATTTACACTTTTTATCAAAAAGGCTCTTTTTAATCAAAAAAAGGGAGTCTGAAAAAATTTACTAAATAGGCTGTTTTGTAAATATTTGAAGGGAATTAAATCGCTATTTTTGTAAATAAAAACTGATTTTGAATACTAATTTTCAAATTTTGTTTGTATATTTTTTCAAAAAAGTATCCTGTATCTATCCTGTTTTGCTCTTAAAAAAATCACAAAAAGAAAAAGTCGTCATTAATTTTATGTGAAAAGTTGTTTTTTTAACTCTATTTTTGAGTAGGAATTAATGTAAGTGTAAAATCTACATTAATAAATTATGAAACGAATTAGGAAGTTTATATATTTACCAATAAAAAATTGAATATGCTAAACAGTTATAGCACTGCAGATAAAGTCTTATTAGCAGTAGATTGTATCATTTTTGGATTCGACCATGAGGGGTTGAAAATCCTTTTAATCAAGAGAGATTTTGAGCCTGAAAAGGGAAAATGGTCTTTGATTGGAGGTTTTCTAAAACGCGATGAAGTTTTAGATCATGCTGCTATTAGAATCTTAAATACCTATACCGGTTTAAACGATATCTATATGGAGCAATTATATGCGTATAGCGAAATCGATCGTGATCCTGTAGAAAGAACCATTTCAGTTTCTTATTATGCTTTGATTAATATCGAAAATCATAATGCTGAATTGATCAAGAATTATCACGCACAATGGTTTAGTATTACGGATGCCCCAAATTTGATTTTTGACCATGACGAAATGGTACAGCAAGCAATTAGAAGACTTCGTTACAGAACTTCGATAAAACCAATTGGTTTTGAGTTGTTGCCGGAAAAATTTACCATGCGTCAATTGTTAGAATTATATGAAGCAATCTTAAGCAAGGAATTAGACAAACGAAACTTTATCAGCAAGATCAATTCTTTAGAAATTCTAAATAAATTAGAGGAAAAAGATATGCAGTCTTCCCGCAAAGGATCTTATCTATACACTTTTAACAAGGAAAAATATGAGGAAAAATTACTTAACGATTTTATATTGAATTTGTAGAGAAAGTTTAGCCCACGGATTAAACTGATTTTCACTGATTTTTTTAAATGACAAATATTAAGATTAAAAAAGTTTCACGCAGATTTTGCAGATTAGAGCAGATCTAAATTTAAATCTGTATGAATCTGTAAAATCTGCGTGAAAAAACAAATAAAAATAAAACCCTGAAAGCCACAAACTCTCAGGGTTTTTTCTTCAAATAAAATTACTAAAAAACTAAACAAAAATTATTATTTATAATTAGCCACGGATCAAACAAATTAAACTGATTTTCACGGGTTTTTATCCTTATCAAATCTGCCTGATAAATTTAAATTTGCTATCCCTTTTAAAAAAAATTAAATCTGCGACAACCAATTTCATCCGTTAAATCCGTGGGCCAAAAAAAATTACTTTAACTATTTCCTTTTTGATAATCAGCCAAAAAAGTAGCTAACCCAATATCCGTTAGCGGATGTTTTAGCAAACCTTCAATTGCACTCAATGGTCCGGTGATAACATCTGAACCAATTTTGGCACAATTTATAATGTGCATTACATTACGCACTGAAGCTGCCAGTATCTGGGTTTCGTAACCATAATTATCATAAATCAATCTGATATCTTCAATCAGCACCATCCCGTCAGTAGAAACATCATCAAGACGGCCAATAAATGGCGATACATACGTTGCTCCCGCTTTTGCCGCCAATAATGCCTGACCAACAGAAAACACCAGTGTACAATTGGTTCTGATTCCTTTATTCGAAAAATACCTGATTGCTTTTACACCATCTTTGATCATCGGGATTTTTACCACAATCTGCTGGTGCAATGCCGCCAGCTTTTCTCCTTCTGCAATCATGCCTTCAAAATCTGTCGAAATTACTTCGGCACTTACATCACCATCAACCAATTCACAGATCTTAATATAATGGTCCAGAATATTCTGAGCTCCTGTAATTCCTTCCTTGGCCATTAACGAAGGGTTTGTAGTTACACCATCTAAAACGCCTAAATCATTGGCTTCTTTAATATCTTTTAAGTTTGCTGTGTCTATAAAAAATTTCATTTCTTTCTGTTATTTTGATAAGTTATAATTGTTTTCTTCTAAATATTTAAGGATCTCTTTACGGGCATTTTCACTCGTGAATCCAAATTTCTGATCTAAAACTGATGCCGGTGCTGAATAGCCAAAATGATCCAATCCAAAGACCTTTCCGTTACTGCCCGCCAGATTTTCTAAATTAACAGGAAGTCCCGCAGTAAGCCCAAAGACCAATGAATTTTTTGGAATAACGCTTTCCTGATATTCTAAAGATTGAGTTCTAAAAAGTCCTTCTGAAATAATAGAAGCCACATTTATATTTAATTTAAAATCCTTTTCGAGCTCATTTGCGGCTTCTATAAGTGTTGCAACTTCTGATCCGTTTGCGATCAAAGTGATATCTGGATTCTGATTTGATTTTACCAGATAACCTCCTTTTTTAGCCTGGGAAGCTTCCTCAAATCTTGATTTCCCATTTGTTGGAAGATCTTTGATATCTTGTCTGGAAAGAATTAAACCTGTTGGTGTCTTTTTATTTTCAAGTGCCATTTGCCACGCAACCGAAGTTTCGACAGCATCTGCCGGACGCAAAGCCAATAAACTCTGAGCGCCGGAATGATTTTTAATTTTTTCCAATAATCTAATTTGGGCTTCCTGCTCGATTGGCTGGTGTGTTGGCCCATCTTCGCCTACGCGAAAAGAATCGTGTGTCCAGACATATTTTACCGGTAATTCCTGAATTGCCGCCAAACGAATTGCCGGTTTCATATAATCTGAAAACACAAAAAACGTTGCCACAACGGTGATAACACCACCATGAAGCGCCATTCCGTTCGCAATTGCTGCCATCGTCAATTCGGCAACACCGGCTTGTAAAAATCCTCCTTTGAAATTATTCTTTTGTAAAATCGAAGATTTTTTCAGGAAACCATCTGTTTTGTCACTATTGGATAAATCTGCCGAAGAAACAATCATGTTCTCTACATTTTCAGCCAAATATCCCAGAACTGCCGCCGATGCATCACGAGTTGCTGCATTTGCTTTTTGAGTAATACCGGCAAAATCCAGAGTGGGAAGATCTCCATTAAAAAAATGTTTCATCTTTGTTGCCAATTCAGAATTCTGTTTTTCCCAGGCTGAGATTTGTACTTTTCTATTCGAAGCTTCTTCTGTTTTATTTTTTAAAATTTCTTTATAATGAACTGCAACATCGTTATAAACTGCAAATGAATCTTCTGGATTTGCACCAAGATTCAGCAATGTTTTTTCGAAATTCGCCTTTGTAGCACCAATAGGTTTTCCGTGCAATTCGCATTGTCCTTCGTACATAGTTCCGTCAGCAGTTACACAGCCTTTTCCCATTATAGTACGCCCAATAATCAAAGTTGGTCTTTCTAATTCGGCATGAGCTGCATTTAATGCTGAACGAATATGAGTATGATTATGTCCATCAATTGTAATTACTTTCCAACCCCAGGATTCATATTTCATCGCCGTATTCTCCGTTGTAACCTCATCTGTCATCGACGAAAGCTGCACATCATTTGAATCATAAAACATAATAAAATTGTTCAGTCCAAGATGCCCCGCAATTCTTCCTGCGCCTTGTGAGATTTCTTCCTGAACTCCTCCATCAGTTATAAAACCATATATTTTATGATCAAATAAATTCTCAAATCTTGCTGATAAGAACTTCGCAGCAATTGCCGCTCCAACTCCCATCGCATGACCCTGACCCAAAGGTCCTGAAGTATTTTCGACCCCTCTTTTTACATCAATTTCAGGATGACCGGGAGTTACAGAACCCCATTGCCTGAAATTTTCAAGATCTGATTTTTCGTAATTGCCAAGCAAATGATATTGTGCATACATTAAAGCCGAAAGATGTCCGGCATCCATAAAAAAACGATCTCTAAAGATCCAGTTCATATCTGTTGGATCGTATTTTAGATATTCAGTATATAAAATATGCATGAAATCTGCGCCTCCCATAGATCCTCCGGGATGGCCTGAATTTGCTTTTTCGACCATCGAAATGGCCAGAGCTCTTATATTATCTGCCGATAATTGGTCTATTTTTTCATTCATTGCTAAGTTGTAATTTTAAGTTGGTTTGGTTTGGTCAATAGTGGTTTTTATCTGTTTCAACTCAATTTCAAATAGAGCTCGTTCTATATCGCAGGAAACAAATTATAAGTGTAAAATTTACATTTACAAATGTATGTAAAATAATTCTACAAAAACAAAAAAATTGTTTCCTTGTTTTTTTAATTAAAATTTTAGGAATTTAATACATTAACGGTTTGTATTATGAGATATTGGTTTAAAAAATTAATCTCACAAAAGCGTTAAGAAGCAAAGTTTAAACACAATATTCATTTTCAACAGAACGAAGAATCTCACTCGTAACACAACAAAATAATTACGCAGTCTTTGTCATAGCACGCGGATGATACGGATTTGCTTCGTAAAAACGCGGATTAAAAACAGATTTTTATTTTTGTTCATAAATTAACCACGATCTTGTCATCCTGAGGACGAAGGATCACACTCGTAATTCCGTAATCTTTGTCATAGCACACGGATGACACGGATTTACTTCGTAAAAACACGGATTAAAAACGGATTTTATTCTTTTTTATTTATTCAATATCAAGTAACCATAATCTTGTCATCCTGAGGAACGACGGATCACACTAGTAATTTCGCAATTTTTGTCGAGCTTCTTGTGGATCATTCCTGCATCAGGATGACAAACTAAACGAAAATATTGTTATGAAAATGAGTGTCCTAGCCCCGATAGAAGTGGAAATCCTTTTGTGGCTTCCGATAGCTATCGGGAGCCACAAAAGATTGAAACGGATAGCGGGATTAGCTCCTAAAAAAAAATAGAAAGCCTTTACAAAGAATTACGCATTGTAAGCGATGATTTATTTTCTATTTGTTCTTTCTTACCTTTAAGAACCATGTCTGCCAGAATTTTTCCCATTGTTTCAAAATGGGTCGAAATTGTTGTGATTCCGTTAGCTACAATCTTTTTTAATGGCGTTTCATTATAGGATATAATCCCCAGGTCGATTCCTAATTTCAGGTTCTGATCTCTTGCTTTTTCGATTACGCGCACTAAATCACGATCATTGGGTATAATGTATAAATCTCCTAAAGTAATTTTGCGATCAGTAAATTCTGTGATGATTTCATATTCAAAATTATATTCGGCACAAAAAGCTTCAAAACCAATTTTCATTCCGAGTGGTTCTCTGAATCCGGGAAAAATCAAAATCAGTTTTTCATATTTTCCTAACCTCGATTTCCCATTAAACAAACCTTCAAAAATATCTTTTTCATGATTTTGATAAATTGCCGGATACAATTTAAGCTCCGGATTGGTCTGATCCAGTATGATAACTTCACTTACTGGTAGGGTTTTTATAAATTTTGCCACATCAGTGAAGTTGGTGGGCATGATGATGTATTTTGTATAATTTCCGCTGCTGTCGTTTATGAGTTTTTGAAAAACCTGCGGATTAAAATGATGAAAGAAAATATCGACCTGTACATTTTTACCAATATGCTGCAAAAACGAATTATAGATGTCTTCCTTGAAACTATTTAATTCGTCAAACAACAGAAAAACCTTCTGTTTTATAGTGACTTCAACGCTTTTAACATAATATCCCTTGCCTGGAATAGCATAAATAATACCTCTTTTTTTGAGTTCATCGTATCCTAATAAAACAGTATCACGCGATAACGAAAATGCCAGACACACTTTATTAACAGACGGAAGACGATCGCCTTTTACCAATTTTTCTTCTTCAATTGCTTTTTCTATTGAAAGAATTATCTGCTTATATTTTGGCAGACCGATGTTGTTTTGAATCGAAATAATATTCATAAAAAAAGTGATTTTGGTGCAATATACAAAAAACTGGTAGGTACTGGTATGGAAAGATAACGAAATGTTTCTATTTTTGGATTTCACTTTTGGTAATAATAATATGGAAATAAAACATATATCGCATTTTCAAGATGTATCTATATCTAAATCATTTGGTTTAACACCAGAAAACGAAGAAATTCTTGCTTTTGAATTGTCTAATAAAAACGGAATGAAGGTACAGATAATTAATTTTGGTGCTACTGTAACTTTATTGCAAATTCCGGTTTCAAATGATAGTCTTATAGATGTTGTTTTGGGTTTTAATACCTTAGAATCTTATTTGGCTTCTTATAACCTACCAGGTGCTCCTTATTTTGGTGCAACTGTTGGCCGTTATGCGGGCAGAATAAACAAAGGCAAGTTTACATTAAACGATAAGACATTTCAGTTAAATATAAACAATGGCAAAAATGCATTGCACGGCGGTAATATTGGTTTTGGACAGAAAGTATGGAATGTTACTAATGCAACTTCCGGAGAAAATCCGTCAATAACATTAAGTCTTTTAAGTGAGGATTTAGACGAAAATTTTCCCGGAGAATTACACGTAGATTTAACGTATACGATAACCGAAGAAAATGAATTAAAGCTGGAATACAAAGCTACCCCAACAGAAGATACTGTTATCAACTTAACGCATCACAGTTATTTTAATCTCGATGGTCATGAGGGTTCTGTTTTGGATCAAAAACTGTTTATTGCTTCTGATAAAATACTGGAAATAGATTCAGAGAATATCCCAACAGGAAATTTCACTGCTCTTTCTGATCATGATTTTGACTTTAGAATACCTAAAAATGCTCCGGCATCTATTGATAATTCATTTGTAATTGAAGCTACAAATGATGCTGTTGCAAAATTGTACAGCTCTAAAAACAATTTGCAAATGAGCGTTTACACGGATCAGCCAAGTGTACATATATATGTAGGCGGGAAATGTTCTGATACTTTAAAAGGAAAAGCAAATACAAAATACCATTCGTCAAGCGGAATTTGTTTTGAAACTCAAAATTATCCGGACGCACCTAATCACACTCATTTTCCGAATTCGGTTTTGAAAAAAGGTACGGAATACCAGCAGAAAACAGTTTATAAATTTGAAAATATAAACAAATCGATCAATTAAAAAAGTTTACGAATTATAAGATATTACCATTTCAATTACAAAATAATGAATGACATTTTAATACAGAACACTACTGCTTTTTTTGAGAAATCTTTTGGATCTGCTGCTCAAAAAGTGGTACTTTCTCCGGGAAGAATCAACATCATTGGGGAACATATTGATTATAATGACGGTTATGTTTTACCTGCAGCAATCGACAAAGTTATTTGTTTTGCCTTCGAGAAGAGCAACACCAAAAAATCTAAAATAATCGCGATCGATTTAAACGAAGAATTTGAGGCTGATCTGACTGAGGAAATCAAATTAAGCGACGTTGTCTGGACCAATTATATTCGCGGCGTTATCAAACAATTGCAGGATAACGGATTTGTGTTTGAAGGTTTCAACTGTGTTTTTAGCAGTAATATTCCGGTTGGTTCGGGATTATCCTCTTCGGCGGCTTTAGAATGCGGAATAATCTATGGAATTGCAGCGCTTTTTGATTTAAAGATTGAAAAAATTGATATTTCTTTATTAGGACAAAAAGCAGAACACTGGGTGGGTATCAATTGTGGTATTATGGATCAGTTTTCAAGTGTTCACGGTCTTGAAAATAAAGTGATAAAATTAGATTGCAACACATTGGATTTTGAATATCACAATGCTGATTTTAAAGATTACTCTTTGATTTTGTTTGATAGCAATGTAAAACATTCTCTTTTTACATCTGAATACAATACCCGAAGAATTGAGTGTGAGCAAGGGCTGGCCATTATAAAAAACAATTTTCCTGAAGTAAAAAGTTTCAGGGATTGCACTGAAGAGCAGCTTTTAAGCATTCAGGATAAAATAAATCCTACTGTTTTTAAGAGGGTATATTATGTTGTAAAAGAAATTAATCGTGTTATAAAGGCTTGTGAGGCTCTTGACAGCGGAAATATAGAACTTTTAGGACAATTACTTTTTGAAACTCATTATGGTTTATCGCAAGAATATGAAGTAAGTTGTGCCGAGTTGGATATGCTGGTAGATACTGCAAAATCTGATGATGCTATTATTGGTTCCAGACTAATGGGAGGCGGTTTTGGAGGCTGTACTATCAATTTGATTAAAAAAGGACATGAAAATGAGGTGAAAAGTAAGTTTTCAAATCTTTATTTAGATACATTTGGGATTGAATTAAAATTCTATGATGTAAAAATCTCAAACGGAACTACACTACTTTAATACCACAAGAATTACAATGAAAAATTTTGACATTAATGAAGATCCTCACAGACGTTTCAATCCCTTAATCAACGAATGGGTTTTAGTATCACCTCATCGTGCAAAACGACCTTGGCAAGGACAAAACGAAACAATTGCAACTGAAGCATTACCTAATTACGACCCAACTTGTTATTTGTGTCCGGGAAATGTTCGCGCAAACGGAGTAAACAACCCGAATTACGAGAGCAGTTTTGTGTTCGAAAATGATTTTGCTGCTATGAAGCAGGACGAGATTATTTTTGAAGAAGATATAAAACATACTTTTTTTAAAGCAAAACCGGAACAGGGAATTTCCAGAGTGGTTTGCTTCTCGCCAAGACACGATCTTACCTTACCTGAAATGGAAATTGAAGGAATTGAAAACATTATCAAGACCTGGCAAAAAGAATATACTGATTTAGGAAATATCAAGTATATTAACCACGTTCAGATTTTTGAAAACAAGGGAAGTGTTATGGGTTGCAGCAACCCGCATCCGCATGGGCAAATCTGGGCGCAATCATCATTGCCAACTCAGGTAGAGAAAACACAAAACAGCCTAAAAACTTATTTTGATAAAAATAACAGAACACTTCTTGAAGATTACCTGCAAGCGGAATTAAAAACCGGAGATCGTGTTGTGATCGAAAATGATCACTTTGTAGCACTTGTTCCGTTTTGGGCAATCTGGCCATACGAAACTATAATTATCAGCAAAAGGGCTGTTAATAAGATTACGGATTTTACAGCTGATGAAACGAATGCTTTTGCTGTTATTTTAAAACAATTAACGATTAAGTACGACAACCTGTTCAGTACTTCATTCCCTTATTCATCAGGAATTCATCAGGCTCCAACAGATGGTTTAGACCATCCTGAATGGCATTTCCATATGCATTTTTATCCGCCGTTATTGCGTTCAGCAACGGTTAAGAAATTCATGGTTGGATATGAAATGTTGGGCGAATCGCAGCGAGATATCACTCCTGAAAAAAGTGCCGAAATTTTAAGACAACAATCAGATGTGCATTATAAATCGACTAAGAAATAAACCATCAAAAGTCCTTTTACAGAAAGCCAATTTAAAATTTAACATAATAATTTATTTATAAATGTAAAAAACACATTTGTAAATAGCGTATTTATAATTTTTTATTTTACTTTTGGCTTTCATTCTTATTTTGATAAAAAAATAACAGAATAAAAACACATATCTTATTTTTAAAGGAATACAAATAACAAAATCTTAGTTTGAAAATTATCCTAAACTAATGATTTTTAAAAAACCAAATTAAACAAACAATCACCTATACTAATTTTTAAAATACTACTAACAATGAACCAGAACCTCGCTTTCGCAGATTATGCGGTTTTTATTATTTATTTCATCGTAGTTTCTGCCTACGGTTACACTGTTTACCGCAAACGTAAACAAGACGAACAAGATGCTAAGGCTTACTTTTTGGCTGAAGGAAACTTAACGTGGTGGGCTATTGGAGCATCATTAATTGCATCAAACATTTCAGCTGAACAATTCATCGGGATGAGTGGTGAAGGTTTCTTTTTAGGAATCGCTGTTGCTGCTTATGAGTGGTTAGCCGCTATTGCTTTGATTATCGTAGCAGTCTGGTTTATTCCGGTATATCTTAAAAATAAGATTTATACGATGCCTCAATTCTTAAAAACACGTTACAATGAATCGACTGCATTAATTATGGCAGTTTTCTGGTTGTTTTTATATGTATTTGTAAACTTAACTTCTATTTTATATTTAGGGGCCGTTGCTATTAATGGTTTAGCGGGGGGAGAATATCTGCACGTGATCATGATAGGTTTGGCAGTGTTCGCTTTATTTATCTCTTTGGGAGGTATGAAAGTCGTGGCGTATACAGACGTTATTCAGGTTGCTGTTTTGATCATTGGAGGCTTGGTTACTTCATACATCGCACTAACAACTGTTGGACAATATTTTGGAGTAGGTGAAAATGCTATTGCCGGTTTCAAGGTTTTAATGAGAGAAGCTCCTGAGCATTTCAAAATGATTATCCCAAAACCAACTGCAACATCTTCTCAGCTTGATATCGATAAATATTTAACTTTTCCTGGTTTGATGTCTTACCTTGCCGGTATCTGGATCATCAACTTAAACTACTGGGGTTGTAACCAATACATTACTCAAAGAGCTTTAGGTGCTGATTTGCAAACTGCCCGTACTGGTATTTTGTTTGCAGGGATGCTTAAATTATTAATGCCATTAATCGTAATGTTACCTGGTATTGCTGCTTACGTTCTTTACGAAAACGGACATTTACCTCAATTGGTCGGAGGAAAAGACGGAGCTTATTCTGCTGTATTGACTTTCTTGCCAACAGGTTTAAAAGGACTTTCTGTAGCAGCATTAACAGCTGCAATTGTGGCTTCATTAGCCGGAAAAGTAAACAGTATCTCGACTATTTATACATTGGATATTCATAAAAAATACATTCAGAAAGACGCCGGAGAAAAACAACAGGTAAATATTGGTAGAATTGCCGTTTTTGCTGCAATGCTTTTAGCGGTATTATTTACATGGAATGATATCTTAGGAATTGGCGGAGTTGGTGGATTTACCTACATCCAAAAATACACCGGATTTATTAGCCCCGGAGTTTTCGCGATGTTCTTTCTTGGTATGTTCTGGAAAAGAACTACCGGAACTGCAGCAATTGTGGGTGTAATTTTAGGATTTGTTCTTTCTGTATTGTTCAACGAATACGCTCCAATGATTTTTGGAAACGAGACTTTATTGTACACAGCGTATCCTAACGGAAAAGGTGCATTCGAAATCCCTTTCCATATTTGTATGGGATTATCATTCTTCTTTACTATGCTTGCGATGATCGCAATCAGTTTTGCAGGACCAAAAGTAAATCCAAAAGCGTTTGAAATAGACGCTGAAATGTTTAAAGTAAAACCACAAACTACAGTTTTAATCGTAATTACATTATTGGTTATCGTGGCTTTGTATGTTAAATTCTGGTAGTATAATTTTTTACTATATTATTTTTTGAAGATTAAAGAGGATGCTACAAACAGCATCCTCTTTTTTATTCTACAAAGATTTCACTTACATTTACCCCCGAATAATTAACCAACATTATAAAAAAATGAAAAGACTAATATTTGCATTATTCCTTATTTCCGGAGTTGCCTTCGCACAGGACATGAAAGTCGTTCAGGGTAATTTTGATTTCTTAAAAGATCAAAAAGAAATCAACACTCAGTTTGATTATAGTAATTTTACTATGATGAAAGAAAATAAATCTGAGGCACAATATATCGAAGAACACAAAGCCGATTTGGATAAAAAAGCAAAAGGAAACGGCAATCTTTGGGAAAAGAGATGGGTGGTTTCTAAAGACCAGATCTGGACGCCTAAATTTTTAGAAATAGGAAACATTGTATTGTCTAAAGCAAAAAAAGATCTTAACTTTCAGGAAGGCTTAAATACTCCTTATACCTTAATTGTACAAACCGTTTGGATTTACCCGGGTTGGGATGCCGGAATTATGAAACAACCTGCAAAAGTTACTACAAATCTAAAGTTTGTTGAAACTGCCAATAAATCAAATGTCCTGCTAGAAATAACAAGCGAAGAATCTCCGGGAGATCAATGGGGAAGTAACTTTAGTAATGAATCCAGAATTGGTGAAGGATATGCTAAAACAGCAAAATCTCTTTCGAAAATGATTATAAAGAAAGCATACAAATAGTATTTTACCAAAACATTTGTTTTTTTATCAATACCTATTATAAAGAATTTTAAATACCTTTGAAATATGGGCACAGCAACCAAACCCAAACATATTGGCCGAAATATTAGCCGTATCAGAGAACTTCGTGGTATTAAACAAGAAATACTTGCAGAGGCCATGGGAGTAAGCCAACAAACGGTTTCCAGCATTGAAGGAAGCGAAGAAGTTGATAGTAAAAAGCTGGTATAAATAGCAAAAGTACTTGGCGTTAAGGTTGAAGCAATTTAAAATTTTTCAGAAGAAAACAGATTAGTTATTTTAATACTTTCAACGATAGTCCTAATAACTTCTTTGGAAATAACATTAATACTTGCAACTTTTAATCCTCTTGATAAAGTGATAGAACTTTACGAACGCTTAATTCAGGTTGAAAAAGAGAAGAATGAATTTTTAGAAAAAATGTTAAAAGAAAAATAATATTCTTTATAAGGTTGTTTTATAAAAAAAGCGCAAAATCATAAAAGATATTTGCGCTTTTTTCTTGGACATTATATTAAGAACCTTGATTTTCTTCTTTTTGCATATTCAGTAAATACGCCATATTCTTGATTACGTGATCATGTTTCTTAACAAACGGATTTTCTTCATTCCATACATATCCTGCAAGAACAGAACATATTTTTTCTTTAACATCAGGGTTTTCCGGTTGGTGAAAGAATAAAGTCTGAAGATTTCCGGTGTACCATTCTTTTACATAAGTGGTAAAAACAGCAATACCGCGTTTCATGTATTCAGTAAATTCAACTTCCCAGTCTACTTCAATTCCTTTTGATTCTTTAAGGTATAATTTTGCTGCGAGCATACCGGATTCGGTTGCAAAAGCAACTCCGGATGAAAAAACAGGATCTAAAAACTCAGAACTATTTCCGGTCAGGGCAAAACCATCTCCGTACATTCTTTTTACGGCTCTTGAGTAATTCTCCAGTTTTACGGGTTCAAATAAAAATTCAGTTCCTTTAAACCTTTTGATATAATAATCTGATTTTTGAATCGCATTTCGCAAAGCCTCAGCATTGTCTTTATTTTCAGAAAGAGAATTAATATAATCCGTTGGGCCTACAACCCCTAAACTGGTGTTTCCGTTCGAAAACGGAATTACCCATAACCAAACTTCTGTTTCGAGAATATCAAACGAAATCTGAGTTCCTTCCTCTCCTTCAGTTCTGTTAATGTCTTTTACGTGTGTAAATATCGAAGAATGCGGATCTAGTTTTGATGGCGTATCGAGATCTAAAAGTCTTGGCAGAACACGCCCGTATCCGCTGGAATCTATAATAAAATTAGCATGAATTTCTTTAAGATTTCCGTCCTTATCCTTTACGATCGTTTTCGATTTTTTACCTTCAAAAGAAACCTCCAGCACTTCAGATTCAAATTCAAGATCAATCCCTTTTCGAATCACTTCCTGCGCCATTGTATGATCAAAATCAGCTCTTGGCACCTGCCAGGTCCAATCCCAGCCCTCACCAAATTTTTTACTGAAATCAAAAACGCATATTTCTTCTCCTCTGATAAATCGGGCACCTAATTTCTTTTCAAAATTCATTGCATCAAGACATTCAAAAAGCTCAGCTTCAGCAAAATGGTCCATTACCCGGGGTATAAGGCTTTCCCCAACCACAAGTCTTGGAAACTTTGTTTTTTCAACAACTTTTATCTTAATATTGTTTTTGTGAAGATACGATGCCGAGACACATCCGGAAGGTCCTGCACCAATCACTAAAACATCAACAAACTCCTTTATCATATTAAAAATATTATCAATTATTAGCCTACATTTGCCATCATCAAAATAACTACATTTATTTTGATAAATAAAATTAAATTAGCACAATCAAAACCAGTTTAATGAATACAATTAATGAATATTTAAGTTTAGCAGAATTCGAGTCCATCATTTTTGGAAATAACAAAATTGTCATTAGCGATCTTGTTTTAAATCGGGTAAACGAAAGCTTCAATTTCCTGAAAGAATTTTCAGGAAATAAAGTAATATACGGAGTAAACACAGGCTTTGGGCCAATGGCTCAATATAGAATTAAAGAATCTGACCAAATTCAGTTACAATACAATTTAATCAGAAGTCACTCTTCAGGAACAGGAAAACCTTTAAGTCCTGTTTGTGCAAAAGCAGCAATTTTGGCTCGATTAAATACTTTATCATTAGGTAATTCAGGTGTTCATCCGTCAGTAATTCACCTTATGGCAGAATTGATCAACAAAGATATTACACCTCTTATTTTTGAGCACGGTGGTGTTGGTGCTAGCGGAGACTTAGTACAACTATCACATTTAGCTTTAGTTTTAATTGGTGAAGGCGAAGTTTTTTATAAAGGAGACAGAAGACCAACTCCTGAAGTTTTCGAAATCGAAGGTTTAAAACCAATTCAGGTAGAAATCAGGGAAGGACTTGCGTTAATCAACGGAACTTCTGTAATGACGGGAATTGGAGTTGTAAATGTGCACCACGCTAATAAATTATTAGACTGGTCATTAAAATGTTCTTGCGCGATCAACGAATTGGTTCAGGCATATGACGATCACTTCTCTGAAGAATTAAACCAAACCAAACGTCATAAAGGACAACAAGAAGTAGCTTTAAGAATGAGACAAAATCTTTCTGACAGTACTTTGATTCG
Organism: Flavobacterium sp. NPDC079362; assembly: GCF_050267765.1. Taxonomy (NCBI): domain Bacteria; kingdom Pseudomonadati; phylum Bacteroidota; class Flavobacteriia; order Flavobacteriales; family Flavobacteriaceae; genus Flavobacterium; species Flavobacterium sp. NPDC079362. Next base: position 50,683 of record NZ_JBNNFM010000001.1, read on the forward strand.
TAAAAGAGAAGACCATTTATATTCTGGCGAAAACACTGAAGAAATTTTCAAGGAAAAAGTTCAGGAATATTATTCTTTACGTTGTGTACCTCAAATTTTAGGTCCGGTTTTAGAAACAATCAATAATGTTGCTTCTATTCTTGAAGACGAATTCAACTCTGCAAATGACAATCCTATTATAGATGTAAAAAACAAACACGTTTATCACGGAGGAAACTTCCACGGCGATTATATTTCGCTTGAAATGGATAAACTGAAAATTGTTATTACAAAATTAACCATGTTGGCAGAACGTCAGTTGAATTATTTACTGAATTCAAAAATCAACGAAATCCTTCCTCCATTTGTAAACTTAGGAACTCTAGGCTTTAATTTCGGGATGCAGGGTGTTCAGTTCGTTGCAACCTCAACAACTGCCGAAAACCAGATGTTATCGAACCCAATGTATGTTCATAGTATCCCAAACAATAATGACAATCAGGATATTGTAAGTATGGGAACAAATGCAGCAGTCATTACATCAAAAGTAATCGAAAACTCTTTTGAAGTATTAGCAATCGAAATGATTACAATCGTTCAGGCAATTGATTATTTAGAACAAAAAGATAAAATTTCATCAGTTACTAAAAAATGGTACAATGACGTTAGAAATATCATTCCTGTATTTTCAGAAGATCAGGTAATGTATCCGTTTGTTCAAAAAGTAAAAGATTATCTAATCAACAGTTAATAAATACCTTTTTTCACATTATTAATATTGAACCTTAAAATCATGAAAAAACCGCTTATTTTTTTATTAGTATTCTTTATTCAATTTGTTAATAGTCAGGAACTGGCTTTGGTTAAAAAAAATGGCAAGATTGGATACATTTCTAAAGATGGAAACTTTAAGATTGAACCTCAATACAAATCAGCCAAAAGTTTTTCTGATGGTTTAGCAGCTGTAGAAAACGGTGGAAAATGGGGTTTTATAGACACTAAAGGAACCTGGGTAATTCCGGCAACTTTTAATGATGCAAAAGATTTTAACAGCGGAATTGCAATTGTAAAAAAAGATAAGGACTGGGTTTATATTGATACTAAAGGAGAAATTCAGAAAGCACCGTTTTCTGATAAATTATTTGATTTTAATAATGGGGTTGCTTTTATCAGACAAAATACCAGAGTTGGATTAATCAATTCAAAAATGGCCATTGTTCTGGAACCAAAATACGATCAGATTAAATCTTTTGAAAATGGTTTTGCAAGGGTCGAACTGAACAAAAAATGGGGAATCATCAATACTGAGGGAAAAGAAATTATTGAACCTGCTTATGCCGAAATAGGAAACTATTTTAAAAATACCGCGTGGGCAAGAATGGACAAAACTTTTGGACTCGTTAGCGCAGGAAAATTTATTCCGGTAGATGGTGCTGAAAAGATCTGGGATTTTGAAACTCAGGATCTGACTTATGCCAAAAAGAACGGGAAAATTGGATTCATTGACTTAAAAGGAAACTGGACGATTCTACCTATATATGATAAAGCAAAAGCATTCTCAAAAAACCTGGCTCCGGTTTGTATAGGATCTAAATGGGGATACATCAACCCAAAAGCTGAATTTGTGATTCCGCCAACATATAGCGATGCCGAAGTTTTTAGTTCAAACGGGCTTGCTCCTGTAAAAGAAAAAAACTGGGGATTCATTAACGAGGCCGGAAAACTAGTTATTCCAACACAATATGGTATTACCGCAAACGGACTTATTGCCATGTTTGTACAACAAGACAAAGGATTTATTGATGGTGTTGCCAGAGTTAAAAATGAAGGAAAATGGGGTTTTCTTAAACCAGACGGAACTGTATTATCAAATGAATGGTTTGAAAACGCTGAACTGTTTTCGAAAACAGCAGAAAAAACAATAGAAAAAAAGGTTATAACTGAAACTGCTACTGATAAGTCAAAAGCAGAAACAAAGACTGCTACAAAACCTGCGGTGAAACCTGCAGCTAAAAAGAAGAAGTAACATCTAAAAAATAAATTCTACATAATATGAAATGTGTATTAGTAACAGGCGGTTCAAGAGGAATCGGAAGTGCTATTTGTAAAAAATTAGCCGTTGAATCTAGTTATCATATTCTGATTAATTATCATTCGAATAAAACTGCTGCCGAAGCAACACTTCAGGAAATTCAAAAATTAGGAGCAACCGGAGAAATCTTAGGTTTTGATGTTTCTAATTTTGAAGAAGTACAAAAAACATTAACACAATGGCAGGATGCAAATCCTGAAGCGATTGTAGAAGCAATAGTAAACAACGCCGGAATTACAAAAGACGGTCTTTTTATGTGGATGACTCCCGAAGACTGGAACGGTGTTATGAATACAAGCGTAAACGGATTTTTTAATGTAACGCAATTTTTAATTCAAAAAATGCTACGCAATAAATATGGCCGAATCGTAAATATAGTTTCTGTTTCAGGCGTAAAAGGAACGGCCGGACAAACGAATTATTCGGCTGCCAAAGGCGCAATCGTGGCTGCTACAAAAGCATTGGCCCAGGAAGTTGCCAAACGAAATATTACTGTAAATGCTGTTGCCCCTGGTTTTATAAAAACCGATATGACAAGCCAGTTAGACGAAAAAGAATTATTGAAACTGATTCCCGTAAATCGTTTTGGCGAAGCCGAAGAGGTAGCAGATTTGGTAAGCTTTTTGATTTCAAAAAAATCAAGCTATATTACAGGAGAAATTATCAATATAAACGGAGGAATATATTCTTAATAGTTCCTATGTTTGAGAGACTATTTTAAGTTTTTTTTAAACGTTGAAAATTGCACGCAAAGACGCAAAGTTTTAATTAAAAAAACTTAAAAAAAGAATAAACTTTGCGACTTTGCGTCTTTGCGAGATAAAAAAAATTATACTTTAAGGATAAAAAATTACTTTGAAAGACGATGAATAAGAGAGTTGTAATTACTGGAATGGGAATTTATTCTTGTATCGGAACTTCTTTAGAAGAAGTAAAGGAATCGTTATACAACGGGAAATCCGGTATTCAGTTTGATTCTGAAAGAAAAGAATTTGGTTTTCAATCAGCACTTACAGGGATGGTCCCGAAAGCTGATTTAAAAAACTTATTGACCCGCAGACAACGTATGAGCATTGGTGAAGAAACCGAGTATGCTTATATGGCTACTATCGAAGCATTGAAGAATGCCAATATCGATGACACTTTTTTTGACAATCGTGAAGTAGGTATTATGTACGGAAATGATAGTGTCTCAAAAGCCATTATTGATGCTACAGATATTGTTCGCGAGAAAAAAGACACCGCACTAATAGGTTCCGGAGCCATTTTTAAATCAATGAATTCTACGGTAACGATGAATCTATCTACGATTTTTAAACTCCGTGGCATCAATCTTACCATAAGTGCTGCTTGTGCAAGTGGCTCACATTCTATAGGTCTGGCTTATTTTTTAATCAAAAGCGGCTTTCAGGATATTATTATTACCGGAGGTGCTCAGGAAATCAACAAATATGCGATGAGCAGTTTTGATGGTTTAGGCGTATTTTCGAATAGAGAAAATGAACCTCAAAAAGCTTCTCGTCCTTTTGATGCAGATCGAGACGGGTTAATTCCGAGTGGCGGCGGCGCTACTTTAATTCTTGAAAGTTACGAATCGGCGATTGCAAGAGGCGCCAACATTATTGCCGAAGTCGTAGGTTACGGTTTCTCTTCAAACGGTGGACATATTTCTACGCCAAATGTCGAAGGCCCGTCTATAGCCATGCAACGAGCGCTTGATGATGCAAAAATAAAAGCAACGGACATTGATTATATAAATGCTCACGCAACCTCAACACCAGTTGGAGACGGTAATGAAGCCAAAGCTATTTTCGAAGTTTTTGGTGAGAAAAATCCGTATGTAAGTTCCACAAAATCAATGACTGGTCACGAATGCTGGATGGCAGGAGCCAGTGAAGTAATCTACTCGATCTTAATGATGCAGAACGATTTCATTGCTCCAAACATCAATTTAGACAATCCTGATGAAGATGCAGCCAAATTAAATTTGGTCAAAACTACTTTATACAAAAAATTTGACATATTTTTGTCCAATTCCTTCGGATTCGGAGGAACCAACTCTGCGTTGGTGGTTAAAAAGTTTAAATTAAACGATGAATAAAGAAGAGATTATAGCAAGAATTAATGGTTTTTTAGTTGATGAATTTGAAGTAGATAATGATGATATTGAACCAGATGCTAATTTAAAAGACACACTTGGGTTAGATAGTTTAGATTATGTTGACTTAGTAGTTTCAATAGAAGCTAACTTTGGCGTAAAACTAGTAGAAGTTGATTTCGTAGGAATTGATTCTTTTCAAAGCTTTTATGATCTTATTGAAAACAAATTAAAAGCCAAAACTGCTTAATGAGCAAATGGGATGGCAAATCAAAAGGAACTGTTTTAGGATATAGAATATTCGTTTTTTTAATAAAAAAAGCGGGGGTTAAAGCTGCTTATGTTTTACTTTATTTTGTTGCTTCTTACTATTTTTTATTTCTAAAAAAAAGCAACAAAGCTATTTCTTATTATTTCAGAGAAAGGCTGAAGTATTCTCATTTCAAATCTAAAAAAATGGTTTTCAAAAGTTACTACACTTTTGGACAGACTATTATTGATAAAATTTCCATTTCGGCAGGAATGCGAAATAAATTTACCTATGAATTTGATGGAATCGAAATCCTGAAAAATCTTTTGGCAGAGAAAAAAGGAGGCGTTTTAATCAGTGCTCATATTGGAAATTTTGAAATCGCAGAACATTTTTTAGGCGATATCGACATTGATTTTCAGATTAATCTGGTTACTACAGATTTAGAACATTCGGCTATTAAGAATTATCTGGAAAGCGTTGCTCAAAAACCTACCGTTAAATTTATCATTATCAGCGATGACATGTCTCATATTTTCGAGATCAATGCTGCACTTGCAAATAATGAGCTGGTTTGTTTTACAGGCGATCGCTATTTTGAAGGTACCAAATCACTATCTGAGAAAATCCTTGGTGAAGAAGCAAACTTTCCTGCAGGTCCATTTTTAATCGCTTCAAGATTAAAAGTTCCCGTAGTTTTTGTTTACGTAATGAAAGAGCCAAACCTGCATTATCACTTGTATGCAAGAGAAGCGATAGTCAAACACCGTGACGAAAAAGGATTGTTGAAAGCTTATATCGAAAGTGTAGAATCGATGTTGGCAAAATATCCTCTGCAATGGTTCAATTACTTTGATTTTTGGAATCAATTGAAATAAAAAATTAAAGGGAATTTAACCGCAAAGTCCGCAAAGTTTTTTACATATCGGATTTTATAAAAATACAAAGTTCGCAAAGCTAAATCAATACAAAGCTTTGCGAACTTTGTGTTTCTAAACATACCATTAAATAAAAAACTTTGCGGACTTTGCGGTTAAATCATTAGACAGGACAAAAGCTATGTTCCTATGTGTTTAAACCGCCAAAGATTAGAAAAGAAATCTGCTCAAATCTTTTAAAATCTGCGTGAAAAAATTAAACACATAGATTTAATTTCGAAATCAACACAAAATATCTGTTTAAGTTTTTTTACAAATTACGTCAAAGCGTAAAAATTATTTAATTAAAAATCGTTCTTTTATACCCTACAATTCTTAAAGTAAAATATGCAGGAATTTGACACCATTATTATTGGTTCCGGAGTTGGCGGTTTATCAACTGCTATATGTCTTGCAAGAGCCGGACAGAAAGTTTTGGTACTCGAACAACATTATGTTCCCGGTGGCTGGAGTCATAGTTTTACTTTAAAAGGGCAGCGTTTTAGTCCGGGCGTACATTATGTAGGACAACTTGAAGAAGGACAATCTACCAACGAATTGTACAGGGGTTTAGGAATTGCGAATGACATGGTCTTTTTCCGAATGAATAAAAAGGCTTACGAACATTGTTTGATTGGAGATGAGACTTTCGATCTTCCGGCAGGAATTGACAATCTCAAGAAAACCCTTTCTTCCCATTTTCCACACGAAGAAAAAAACATCAACGAATATCTTTCTTTGGTTGAAAAAGTAAGTTACGAACTGCAATTGATTCCAAAACTAAAAGGTTGGTGGCAAAACATTACCGTTCCGTTCCGTACCAAACATTTTGGCAAATTTGCTTTGTTTCCTTTAAAGAAAGTAATTGGATGGCATGTTAAAGATCCAAAGCTAAAAGCAGTATTGAATATTCAGTGCGGCGATCACGGACTTCCTCCCAGTCGTGCTTGTTTTCCGGTACATTGTTCCGTAATGAGTCATTATTTTGATGGCGGATTTTATCCAATGGGCGGCGGCGGCGGCATTGTAAAAGCCATGACAAAAGGTATAAAAAGACATAACGGAGAAATTCGCGTAAAACAAAACGTACGCAAAATCATTATCGAAAATAAAAAAGCCATAGGTATTCAGCTTGAAAACGGCGAAGAAATACGAGCCAAAAATATTGTTTCGAATGCTGATCCTTCAATCACTTATTTAAATTTAATTGATATAGAACATTTAAGTAAATCACTTCTCAAAAAACTTGACAAGACTAGATACTCCGTTACTTCTTTAATTTTATTTTTGACCCTTGATATTGATGTTACCTTATATAATATAGATTCCGGAAATTTCTGGATGATGAAAGATGAAAACGACGATGCCAATTTCGAACATTTAATGAGCGATACAATTGATTCCGGCGATTCATTTCCCTCGGTATTTATAAGTTGTACGACACTCAAAGATCCGGCAAGTTTTAACGGACGTTACCATAATTTCGAAATTGTAACCTACGTCAATTACGATCATTTGAAAGATTTTAATGGATTAGATGATTATCATAATCCAGCCTATAAAATATTCAAAGAAAGAATCGTCGAAAAACTGATGAACAACGTCGAAAAAATAATCCCAAATGCGAAGCAACATATTATACAGGCAGAATTAGGAACTCCTAAAACCAATGAATTCTATATTAATTCGACAAAAGGAAATGTTTACGGCACCGAAAAAACATTAAATCAGGTAGGGCCTTTCTCTTACAAGAACAAAACCGAAATCGAAAATCTGTTTCTTTGTGGTGCCTGTACCTTATCTCACGGTGTTGCAGGAGCAACATATTCCGGAGTTGCAGCAGCTGCAGCGATTCTGGGCTGTACCTCTGATGATTTATTAATAGAAGATGCAAACCAAAAAATCCGAATTTATGATGCCGAAGATGCTGCGACATGGCCGGATTGGGTACACATAAAACGAACAGATAAAATAAGGAAATTCGTTTAAAAAAAATACTTATTTTTGCGCAACCACCAAAGCCATTAAACCAAATGAAAAATGTTCTTGTTATTTATTATTCTCAGTCAGGACAACTAGAAGAGATTGCGCGGAATATCGCAAAACCTTTCCTGAATTCAGAAGAAATAAATGTAACGTTTCACGAAATACAATTAGAGAAACCCTTTCCCTTTCCTTGGGATAAGGATTCTTTTTTTGACGCCTTTCCAGAATCTTTTCTTCAAATCCCAACAGCATTAAAACCTGTTCCTCAAGAAATTCTAAACACAAAATTCGACTTAGTTCTTTTCCATTACCAGGTTTGGTATTTGTCGCCTTCGATTCCTGTCAATTCATTTTTGAAAAGTGATGATGCAAAAAAAATCCTGAACAATACGCCAGTTGTTACTATAAGCGGTTCCCGAAATATGTGGATTATGGCACAGGAAAAAATCAAAACATTACTAAAAGAAGCCAATGCTCAATTAGTAGGAAACATTGCCCTGGTAGATCGGGTTGGAAATTTAATCAGTGTCATTACAATCGTAGAATGGATGTTCTCCGGAGTAAAGAAAAAGTATTTGGGAATACTTCCTTTACCGGGAGTCTCTGACAAAGACATTCAGGAATCTAATAAATTTGGAGAAGTTATTTTCTCCCAACTAAATCAGAACAAACTAGAAGATTTACAGCCAAAATTACTGGCAATTGGCGCAGTAAAAATCAGCTCATATTTAGTTACAGTAGATAAAACAGCCAATAAAATTTTCAATAAATGGTCAAATTTGATTTATAAGCATCAAAAAAACAGAAAACTGCTTCTTAAAGTATTTAATGTTTATTTATTCCTTGCAATATGGTTAATCTCACCAATAGTATATATATTGCACCTTATTACCTACCCATTTAAGTTAAAAACCATAAAAAAAGAAACTCAATATTATAAAGGAGTTTAGTAGACGAAATTAGATTATGTTTGAAGTATATATTACCAAAGCCGCAAAGTATTTGCCAAATGAAGCTGTTTCTAATGACGAAATGGAAGATTATTTAGGTCTTATTAATGATGCTGCCTCTAAAGCAAGGCGTATTATCTTGCGCAATAATAAAATTTTAACCCGTTATTACGCCATAGACAAAAACGGAAAAAGCACGCATAACAATGCTGAATTGACCCGAAATGCTATTGTGCAATTATTTGACGATAACTTTACCGCACAAGATCTTGAAGTGCTTTCCTGCGGAACCTCAACACCTGATATTTTCTTGCCTTCGCACGCAGCGATGGTACATGGATTATTAAAAAATAAATCGGTAGAATTAAATTCATCAACTGGTGTTTGCTGTGCCGGAATGAATTCATTAAAATTTGGTTTTCTGTCTGTAAAATCAGGAAACTCTAAAAATGCAGTTTGCACAGGGTCCGAAAGAGTTTCGACCTGGCTGAATGCTCAAATGTACAATCATGAAGCAGCAAATCTAAAAAGTCTTGAAGAGCAGCCTATTATTGCCTTCAAAAAAGATTTTTTACGTTGGATGTTATCTGACGGAGCCGGTGCATTTTTATTAGAAAATAAACCAAGTGGTGATATTTCTTTAAAAATCGAATGGATGGAAGCTTTTTCGTATGCTTACGAATTAGAAACCTGCATGTATGCCGGTGGTGATAAATTAGAAAATGGAGAAATTAAAGCATGGAGCGATTATCCTCCGGAACAATGGCTAAACCAATCCGTTTTTGCGATTAAACAAGATGTGAAATTACTGGATGAATTTATTCTTTCTAAAGGAGCTGAAAGTATGAGCGATGCCATGTCTAAAAATAATATTACGTCAGATCAGGTTGATTATTTTATTCCTCACGTTTCTTCTAACTTTTTTGTCGAAGGATTAAAAAAAGGATTAAGCGAGAAAGGAATCGGAATGGCTGATGAAAAATGGTTCATGAATCTTTCAAGAGTAGGAAATGTAGGCTCTGCCTCTATCTATTTAGCTGTTGAAGAATTGATGAATTCAGGAAATTTAAAAAAAGGAGATCGTATACTGCTATCTGTTCCTGAAAGTGGAAGATTCTCTTTTGCATATGCTTATTTAACTGTTTGCTAATGGAAACAACTTTACTTTTAGAAAAAGAAGCTGTTGAAAATTTATTGCCGCAAAAGTTTCCTTTTGTTATGGTAGATCAAATGTATTCATATACTGAAACTTCATTAGTTTCAGGTTTTAAAATTCAAAACGATACTATTTTTTTTGACAACGATACTTTTTTAGAAGCAGGTTTAATAGAACATATGGCGCAATCTGTGGCTTTGCACACAGGTTATCAATTTTTCTTAAAAAACGAAATAGCCCCAACGGGATATATAGGTTCAATCAAAGAAATTGTGATTAAAAAATTGCCAAAAATTAATGATACAATTCAATCGACGGTAACAATTTTACAGGAATTTGCCGGAATTACACTGGTTGATATTGTAACTACTCTAAACAACGAAGAAATTGCCAACGGACAAATGAAAACTGTTTTAGCAAAATGATAGCAGAAATGAAAACCGGAGTTGATATACAAAATTACCTTCCCCACCGAGCTCCAATGCTTATGGTGGATTTAATTTTGGATATAGACGCTAACTTCGTAGAAACGACCTTCCTGATAAAAAAAGACAATGTTTTTATTGACAATAACGTTTTTATAGAAGCAGGTCTAATCGAAAACACAGCGCAAACCTGTTCTGCTATTGTAGGCAAAAAGTATTTTTTTGATGAAGACGGAACAGAAAACGAAAACGTAAATGTATTGGGTTTCATTAGTGCAATAAAAAATCTTAAAATACATTTGCTTCCAAAAGTAGGCGATACGATTATTACCAAAGCAACTTTGGTTTCAAAATTCACAGGTGACGATTATACCTTGTGTACAATGAAATGCGAAAGTATATGGGGACATAAGTTACTTTTAGAATGCGAGATTAATTTGTTCATCCAGAAGACAGCTTCGGTGTAAATGAATGCTAAAAAAATCATTTTGCATTTATTAATCCGGATTGTGATTTTAGTTCTTCTGGTCGGATCTGTTTTTTTACTTTGGTATCTTACCGTTGATCGTCATAAACATTGTCACGGAGACGATCACAAACATTTTGATAATGGTTTAGGATTCTTTATTATGGAATTCATGGCAATCCAGGCATTTTGTTTGGGAATGCTCATAGAAATGATTTATTTATTTGTGAAGAAAAAACAAAATTTAGCCTTCACAAATCTGGGGTTTTTAATAATTAGTTTATGTATCGCATTAGCCGTATGTATCTAATAAATTAATAATGAAATGGAAAAAGAAAAAGTACCACAAGACAAAAGCAACTTAACAAAAAACAACGTTAAAGAACTTTTGTATGCTACCGATGAAAACGGAGAATATACTACAACTTTAAGTACCGGTTGGGAACCTAAAAGCATCGCACTATCCAATTCAATAGACGAAATAAACGAACGAATTGCTGAAGCAAAAATGCAAGTTCAAATTGGAGAAGTAAGCCCTATTTGTTATTATATGGAGCTCTCTAAAATGGATCTTACTATTTTGTCGAGTTATGTTGGAATGTGGAAATGGCGTGTAAAAAGACATTTTAAACCAACTGTTTTTGCCAAACTAAGCAATACCATTTTACAAAAATATGCCGATGCTTTTGAGATTTCGGTAGCTGAATTAAAAAATATTAAAACAGATTAATGCAAACTAATTTTACACATCATCAAGCCGCTCATTGTGAGAATGGAGTAGCTTCGAATTTGTTAAAAAACAGCGGACTCAACATCAGCGAACCTATGGTTTTTGGTATTGGCTCCGGACTTTTCTTCGTGTATTTACCTTTTCTAAAAGTAAATCATGCACCAGCAATTAGCTACAGAACTTTGCCAGGACAAATTTTTAATAAATTGGCAAGTCGTTTGAATCTAAAAATAAAAAGACAAAAATTCTCCTCTACAGTAAATGCAAACAAAGCTTTAGATGAAAATTTAAAAAATAATATTCCAACCGGATTACAAGTTGGAGTGTATCATTTGAGTTATTTTCCTGATGAATATCGCTTTCATTTTAATGCACACAATTTAGTTGTTTACGGAAAAACTGAAACCGATTATTTGGTCAGCGATCCCGTTATGGAAACGGTTACGACTTTAACACATGACGAATTAGACAAAGTACGTTTTGCCAAAGGTGCTTTTGCGCCACGAGGGCAAATGTATTACCCGATTCAGATTCCTGAAAATGTTGATTTGAAAAGTGCGATCATCAAAGGAATCAAAAATACCTGTCGCGATATGCTGGCACCAATGCCAATTGTTGGTGTACGCGGAATAAAATTCGTATCGAGACAAATTCGTAAATGGCCTGTAAAACACGGCACCAAAAAAGCCAATCATTATTTGGCGCAAATGGTCCGCATGCAGGAAGAAATAGGAACCGGAGGCGGAGGTTTCCGTTTTATATATGCTGCTTTTTTACAAGAAGCTTCGGTTATTTTAAACAATGAAGAACTAAAAGCACTTTCTAAAGAAATGACTCAGATTGGAGATTCATGGCGTGATTTTGCTGTTGAAGCTTCCCGAATTTATAAAAACAGAAGCGCCAAAGAAGATGCTTACAATGCCATTGCCGATGAACTTTTGAGCATTGCCAATAGAGAAGAAATCTTTTTCAAAAAACTAAAAAAAGCGATTAGCTAAATATATTTTGAAACCCATTATAAAAATAGAATCCCTTTCGAAAAAGTACAAAGATGCTGACATGTATTCTTTGAACGATGTTTCGCTGGAGATAAACGAAGGACAGATTTTTGGATTATTAGGTCCAAATGGTGCCGGAAAAACAACATTAATTTCCATGCTTTGCGGATTGATCAAACCAACCTCAGGACATTTTACAATTGATGATCTGAACTACACCAATCATTCTTCTAAAATCAAAAAGATCATTGGCGTTGTTCCTCAGGAATATGCCTTATACCCTACTTTGACCGCAAGAGAAAATTTACATTATTTTGGGAGTATGTACGGTTTAAAGGGCGCTTACTTAAAAGATAAAGTCGTTGAAACTTTAGATCTTTTGGGTTTACTAAAATTCGCAGACAAACGCATTGAAACTTTTTCAGGCGGAATGAAACGCAGAGTCAATTTGATTGCCGGAATTCTGCACAATCCTAAAGTTTTATTTTTAGATGAACCAACTGTTGGCGTTGATGTTCAGTCTAAAAACGCTATTATAGATTATTTGAAAGTTCTCAACCAAAACGGAACTACAATTATATATACGTCACATCATTTGGCTGAAGCCGAAGATTTTTGTACCCATATTGCCATTCTGGACCGAGGCAGAATTTATGCACAAGGAACGCCATCAAGTTTAATAGACTCGACAGATGAAGCACGTAATCTTGAAGAAGTTTTTATTTCATTAACCGGTAAAGATTTTAGAGATGGTCAATAAAATTTGGATGTCCGTAGTAAAAGAATTTCTCTTGCTTAAACGAGATTTAGGCGGATTAATCATTCTGTTTATCATGCCGTTGGTACTTGTAATCACGGTAACTTTAATTCAGGACAGTACTTTTAAAACTATCAGCGATAATAAAATTCCAATTTTATTGGTTGATAATGACAATGGTTCTGTTTCTAAAACAGTTTTTGATAACCTTGAAAAAAGCAATTTATTTAGCGTTGTTACGCAAATCGACAATAAAGTAATTACGGAAGAAGTAGCTAAAGAAGCCGTCTACAAAGGAAAATTTCAATTAGCGATTATAATTCCGAAAAATCTAAGTGTCGATTTACAAACCAAAATCGATCAGAATGTCCAGAACATTGTGAGCAAAATGGGCTTAACAGAAACAGATAGTACAGCTCAAACTGAAAAACCTAAAGTAATCAAAGAAAAAGAAGTAAAACTGTATTTTGATCCGGCGGTTCAGATGAGTTTCAAAAATGCCGTGATGAATTCGATTGATAAAATGATTTCTCAAATCGAAACCAAATCAATTTATACGACTTTTCAAAATCAATTGGGAGAAGGAACTGTTGAATTCGATCAAAAGAGTTTCATTACTTTCAAAGAAATAATCCCAAGAATTAACAACAAAGAAGTTCGTCCAAACTCAGTACAGCATAACGTTCCGGCATGGACACTTTTTGCGATATTTTTTATCGTGATTCCGTTGTCTATTAATATTGTAAAAGAAAAATCACAAGGAACATTTGTTCGATTATTGACCAATCCGGTTTCTAATTTAGTAGTGATTATTGGTAAAACCATTACATATTCAGCCATTTGTATGATTCAGTTTTATATGATGGTTGCTGTAGCAGTGTTTTTATTTCCACATATTGGTTTGCCTTCTTTAAACATCGAGGGACATCTATTCTTAATGAGTATTGTCGCTTTGTTTTCAGGTTTTGCTGCCATCGGTTTCGGAATTTTATTAGGAACCGTTGCCAATACACAAGAACAATCGGCTCCGTTTGGTGCAACAAGCGTACTTATTCTGGCTGCCGTTGGCGGTGTTTGGGTTCCAGTTTTTGCAATGCCAACTGTCATGCAGTATATCGCTAAATCATCACCTATGAATTGGGGATTAGAAGCTTTCTATGATGTTTTATTACGCAACGTTTCTTTCCTTGAAATCATCCCAAAAATAAGTTTGTTATTTTTGTTCTTTATTATCACAACATCTATTGCCTTATTTTATGACAAAAAGAAAAGAACAGTATAACGAAGCCACTGACTTAACCGTTTCTCACGAAATCAGAATCCGTTTTAACGAAACTGATCCGCTTGGAATCGTTTGGCATGGTAACTATATTACCTATTTTGAGGATGGACGAGAAGCTTTTGGGCGTCAACACGGACTTACCTATCTCGATATTGGTAATACAGGTTATACAACGCCAATTGTAAAATCAAAATGCGAACATAAATTATCTTTACGTTACGGAGATGTTGTAACCATAGAAACAACGGTTGTAGATACTCCAGCTGCCAAAATGATTTATCGTTTTAGAATATTAGATGCAAAAGGCGAAGTTGCCTGCACAGGAGAAACCGTTCAGGTTTTTTTAGATGGCGACGGAAATTTAATGCTTACCAATCCTCCTTTCTACGAAGAGTGGAAACGAAAAGTGGGATTATTAAAATAAAAGACAAACACGAATTACACCAATTTTCACGAATTAAAATTAAAAAAAAATCCGTGCAAACCAGTTTAATCCGTACAATCTGTGGGCCATTTTTCACCCATCAAAAAAGATAAAATGATAAGAGAAGTATATATCACCGAAACCAATTGTATCACACCTTTAGGATTTGATGTTCAATCGAATGTCGAAGCAATTCTTCTTGGTGATTCCGGTATTCAATTGCATAATGATATTTCTTTAATGCCAAATTCATTTTATGCTTCAATTATTTCTAATGAAAAAATAAACAGTGCTTTTGAAAAAATCAGCACTGAAACAAAATATTCACGTTTAGAAAAAATGATGATTCTGGCTTTAGAGCCCATTATCAAAAATTCGGGAGTTGAATTAAATTCGAAAACTACCTTTATACTTTCGACTACAAAAGGAAATATTACGGCGTTAAAAGATGCTTCAGGCGACAATTTCAATAATGTTCATTTAGATGTTTTAGCTCGAAATGTTGCCGATTTCTTCGGGTTCAAAACACAACCTATTGTGGTTTCGAATGCTTGCGTTTCCGGAATTTTGGCCGTCTCGGTTGCTAAGAGAATGATTCAGTCTGAATTGTACGACAACATTTTTGTAGTTGCCGGAGATGAAGTTTCAGAATTTGTTTTATCTGGATTTAATTCATTTCAGGCAATGAGCGATTTGCCTTGTAAACCCTATTCTAAAAACAGAACCGGAGTCAGTTTAGGCGAAGCAACGGCAGCAGTTTTACTTTCGGCGAATCCTGCAACTGCTAAAATAAAAGTAATTGGAGACAGTTCGATAAACGACGCCAATCATATTTCGGGTCCGTCAAGAACAGGCGAAGGTTTGTTCAGAAGTATTCAGAATGCTTTAAAAGAATCTCAAATAGATGGTAATAAACTTGATTTTATTTCAGCACACGGAACGGCAACACCATTCAATGACGAAATGGAAGCCATTGCATTAAACCGTTTAAGTTTACAAAATGTTCCCATAAATAGTTTAAAAGGTTTTTACGGTCATACATTAGGCGCTTCAGGATTATTAGAAACCGTAATTGCAATAGAATCAGTAAACCAAAATATGCTTTTTGAATCGAAAGGTTTTGATGAAATTGGGGTTAGTGAATCGATTAATGTTATTGAAAAAAATGAAGAAAGAAACATTGATTATTTTTTGAAGACAGCTTCTGGTTTTGGAGGTTGTAATACGGCTGTTGTTTTTGAAAAAGTTAAACACGAATTGCACTAATTTTCACGGATTAAAATATAAATAAAGTTTGAACTGTTCGAAAATTCCGAACAGTTCAAATGAAAAAATCGAACTTACAAGGAAATCTTGAAAGTTCAAATTTTTGAAGTAAAATGAAATTATCAAAATTCATATTTATAACACTAGTTCTTCTTTCATCTTTTGGATGCAAAAAGAAAGAAGTATCTGAATCGGATTTTGAAAAAGACGTTATGAATAGTGTCTTTGTCGAAATTGTAGATTCTATTTATATGGATAGAAGAACTCTGGAACCGCCTCCGATGCCAAGGCTAGATTTTAAGACTAATAAAGAAGATACTATTGGTTATCATGATAAATTAAAAAGATATCAGATAGAACAAGACAGCATTAAAAATTACAAAAAACGAATTTTAATCAGTGTCTATGATTTTGTAGTAAGCAATGGAATCAATGATGATAAATTTGATTTGACTCCATTCAAAAATAACAAAAAGTTTAATTTTCAATATGCTTCTAAATTTCCTGAGGAAATATATTGGGACATAAATGATAAAAAAAGCAAAATGCCAGTTGGCACTATTAAAGTTTATAAAATTCATTTCAATGAAACGAGGACATATGGAGTTTTATCTGCCAAAGCTTCATGTGGGGGAGGAAAATGCGGAAGAGGATTTGAGATTACAATTGAAAACAAATCTGGAGAATGGCATATTACGAATATTGTTGATACTTGGGTTTCCTAAAAAAGAAGATACTAATTTTCACAGAGTAATTAGTGTAATTTAAACCCAAACCAATCCGTGCTAATTTGTGGAATTAGTGTTAAATTAAATAAATGACTCAAAACAAAACATATATACACGATTATATCACCATTCAAAACAACGAAATTGTTTTGAACGGAACTTCTGTATTCAAAATAGAACCAACAGATTTTGGGGATTTCTCTAAACAAGCCTATCGTAATTTTGACATTCAATATCCGAAATTTTTCAAAATGGATGCTTTGAGTAAACTGGCTTTTCTTGGATCCGAATTGCTTTTGAGTCCGATAACTTCTTTAGAAACTGAAAACAATATCGCTTTGGTTTTAGCCAATAAATCCTCAAGTTTAGATACTGATGTTAAATACCAAGAATCGATTTCAGACAAAGAAAACTACTTTCCGAGTCCTGCAGTTTTCGTTTATACGCTCCCAAATATATGTTTGGGCGAAATAAGTATCCGCCATCAGCTGAAAAGTGAAAATTCTTTCTTTATATTTGACGCCTTTAACACTGAATTTATGTCGAACTACTCGGATATTCTTCTGAATACGAATAAGGCAGATATAGTTCTTTGCGGTTGGGTAGAATTTTTTAATGATAATTACAAGGCTTTTCTTTGCACCATTAGCAAAGAAGAAAGCGCAAAATATAAAAACGAAAATATCAATACATTATATAATAAATAATCATGGAAGCATTAAAAGAAGAATTAAAAAACAAAATCATTACTACTTTAAACCTTGAAGATATCGCAATTGAAGATATTGCTGATAACGATCCTTTGTTTGGAGATGGTTTAGGTTTAGACTCGATTGATGCGCTTGAATTAATCGTGATTTTAGATAAAGATTACGGAATTAAATTGGTAGATCCCAAAGAAGGAAAAACCATTTTTCAGTCGATCGAAACTATGGCAGCTTATATTAGCGCTAACAGAACAAAATAGATTTCTGCCTGCGGATCAAACAGGTTAAACAGGTTTTCGCAAATGGTGTACAACTTTGTCAAAGTTTGAAACTTTGACAAAGTTTTGGAATCTACAATCTAAAATCAAAACTCTAAAATTAATGAGTAAAGGTGTTGCAATAACGGGAATGGGAATCATCTCTTCGATTGGAAATTCAGTCGAAGAAAATTATATTTCGTTGATCGAAAATAACATTGGCATTTCCCGTATCACAAATATTTCGACAATTCATGCGGATGTTATTAAGGTAGGAGAAATCAAAAAAACCAATGAAGAATTGGTTGAAGAATTACAACTTACAGAAGATAATAACTTTTCAAGAACGGCAATGATTGGTACTTTGGCAGCCAAACAAGCTGTTGAAAATGCAGGAATTACATCGATAAACGAATTCAGAACCGGACTTATTTCGGCTACAAGTGTGGGCGGAATGGACATGACTGAAAGACACTATTACGATTATTTCACACATCCGGAACTTATTAAATACATTACTTGTCACGATGGCGGCGATGTTGCAGAAAAAATTGCCGAGGAATTGGGTTTAAAAGGAATCGTTACAACAATTAGTACGGCTTGTTCCTCTGCAGCAAACGCGATTATGCTGGGTGCCAGATTAATTAAAACCGGAAAATTAGATCGTGTAATTGTGGGCGGAGCTGATGGTTTGGCAAAATTCACCATTAACGGATTTAAAGCTTTGATGATTTTATCAGACGATTTCAACAAACCGTTTGACAACGAACGCAAGGGATTAAACCTTGGCGAAGCAGCAGCATATTTGGTTTTAGAATCAGATGAAATTGTGGCGAGACAAAACAAAAAAGTACTGGCTCGTGTCTCTGGTTACGGAAATGCAAATGATGCTTTTCATCAAACTGCATCTTCAGAAAACGGAGATGGTGCTTATTTAGCAATGAAAAAAGCTTTTGATATTTCAGGTTTAAAACCTTCGCAAATAGATTACATTAATGTACACGGAACGGCAACGCCAAACAATGATTTATCTGAAGGAAGAGCTTTAAAGAGAATTTATCAGGATGAAAAAGTTCCTGATTTTAGTTCAACGAAACCTTTTACAGGACATACTTTGGCAGCAGCGGCGGCCATTGAAGCTGTTTACAGTGTTTTGGCAATTCAGAATAATGTGGTTTACCCGAATTTGAATTTCGAAAATCAGATGGAAGAATTTGATTTACAACCTCAAACTTCCTTAAAAAATAAAAACATCGAACACGTTTTATCCAACTCTTTTGGTTTTGGAGGAAATTGTTCTACCCTTATATTTTCAAAAAGCTAAAATGAAAAGAACATATATAAATGGAGTAGGCTGTATTTCGACTCAAAAAACATTTGATACTGTTTTTTTAGAAGAAGCCGTTGTCAATCATAATCAAAATGTATTAGCAATCGTTCCTCCTGTTTACAAAGATTATATTTCTCCGGCAGCAAGCAGAAGAATGGCAAAAGGCGTGAAAAACGGAATCGTTGCTTCGGCCCTTGCTCTGAAAGATGCAAACATCGAAAATGTTGATGCAATTATTACCGGAACCGGTTTAGGATGTATCGAAGATTCTGAAAAATTCCTAAAAAGTATTCTGGATAATAACGAAGAATATCTCACACCAACTTCTTTTATTCAATCTACGCATAATACTGTTGGTGCTCAAATCGCTTTGTTGCAGCAATGTAAAGGTTATAATTTTACGTATGTAAATGGCGCTGTTTCTTTTGAATCGGCTCTTTTAGATGCTAAAATGCAAATCGAAGAAGACGAAGCCCAATCTGTTTTAATTGGGGGAGTTGATGAAAATGGCGATTATACTACTGCCCTTTTCAAATTAAACGGACGTATCAAAGCTGATAATTTAGCGCCTTATGATCTTTTGAATTCTACAACAAGTGGTGCTGTTTACGGAGAAGGTGCCAGTTTTTTTGTTTTAGAAAATGAAAGAAAAGACAATACATATGCTGAAATTCTGGATATTGCTATTGTAAATACACTGGAAGAAAATGAAATTGAGGCAGAAATTAAATCCTTTTTGAAAGCTAATAATTTAGAAATTTCAGATCTAGATGCTTTAGTTTTAGGTTTTGACGGAAATGCAGATTTCGAAAACTATTATAGAAATCTTGCTGAAAATGCTTTCGCAGAAATACCTCAATTATATTATAAACATTTAAGTGGTGAATACGATACTGCTTCTGCTTTTGCTTTATGGATGGCTTCTAAAATTATTAAAACTCAGGAAATTCCTGAAATCATAAAAGTAAATTCGGTCGAAAAACCAGTTTATAATACCCTTTTATTGTACAATCAATTGAATGGTAAAAACCATAGTTTTACGTTGATATCAAAATGATAACGCATAAAAACATTTCGTTATTCTTTCTCTTTTTATTGCTTTTACTCGTTCTTCTGAACTTTTATACAGCAATTAGCTGGTTATGGTTTATCGCAATTGTTTTGATTTGGCTGGGAATTAACGCCATTGGCTCTTCCCGAATTTCTTCTGATTATCATGTAAAAGCTTACTGCAATAATTCCTCAGAAACAGAAAAGAAAATTGCCATTACTTTTGATGACGGACCAAGTATTTTTACTTTAGAAGTTTTAGATCTATTAAAAAAATACGATGTAAAAGCGATTTTTTTTTGCATTGGAAAAAATATTGAAGCGCATCCTGAAATCTTAAAACAAATTATTGCTGACGGACATTTGGTTGGAAATCATTCGTACAGTCATTCTAAATTTTTTGATTTTTATAATGCTGAAACGATCAAAGAAGAAATTGAAAAAACAGATCAGCTTCTGGAAAGATTTACTTCTGGAAAAATAAATTTCTTTCGTCCGCCTTATGGAGTTACAACGCCTTCGATCAGGCGAGCATTGAAAATAACCGGACATAAAGTAATTGGCTGGAATATTCGGTCGCTTGATGGAGGAACAAAAAATAAGGAATTGATTTTCAATCGCATTATAAAACGTGTTTCTCCCGGCGGAATCGTACTTTTGCATGATACCGCATCACACTCGGTTTTGGTATTGGAACAGTTTTTGCAATTTTTGCAACAAAACAATTACAAAGTGATTTCAATCGAAGAACTTTTGAATCTTAATGCTTATGGAATTGAACGCTAATAGAACAGGAACTCATCAGGTTAGACCTAACAGGTTTTAAAAACCTGTTAGGTCTTGCTAAACACCTTATAACAATCTATGAAAACTAAAATAGCCCTACTAATTCTATTTATTTCAGGCAATTTGTTTGCTCAGGAACAAAAAATGACGGATGCTGAAATTGCAGCTTTCAAGCAGGATGTAAATGTGGTTTCGAAAAAAATCAAAACCTTAAGTACTGATTTTGTACAATACAAACATTTGGATTTTTTATCGAAAGACATTGAAACTTCGGGTAAAATGATTTTTAAAGAACCTGGTCTTTTACAATGGCAATATAAAAAACCATACAATTATAGTATCGTTTTTAAAAACGGAAAAATCCTGATCAATGACGAAGGAAAGAAAAGCGCGGTTGATATTGGCAACAGCAAAATCTTTGGCCGTATCAATAAATTAATCGTTGGAAGCGTGAGCGGAAATATGTTCGACGATGCAGCATTTACGATTTCGTACTTTAAAATAAAGGGACAAAATTTGGCGAAATTTGTTCCGAAAGATGCAACGCTAAAAAAATACATCAAACAAATTGAACTCACTTTTGACAAAGATGAAGCAACGGTGGTTCAAGTAAAATTATTAGAATCATCTGAAGACTATACCCGAATTGTACTTAAAAACAAAGTGATCAATGCAAAAATCGACGATTCAATTTTCACTAATTAATTGCTTTCTGGCGATTGTTTTAATTTCTTGTGGCTCTGTCACAAAAAATTACATCCCTAAAAAATTAGACAAAACATCTTATGAGGTTCCCTATTTCTCAGATTCAAAAACAGATTATGTTTATAAAACCAATATCACAGTCTACGGAAATGAAATTAGCGGAATTTTTATTGCTAAAAAAATAAATGACACAGTACATAGAATCGTTTTTACAACTGAATTTGGTAATAAATTGCTGGATTTTGAGATCTCTGACAACAGTTTCAAAGTCAATTCGATTGTATCAGAATTAGATCGAAAGATCCTCGTCAATACTTTGAAAGAAGATTTTCGTTTACTGCTAAAAAAAGAATATCTGGTTCAGGAACAATTTGAGAATGACTCAGATGAAATCTATAAATCGAAAGACGGCAAACGTGATAACTATCTCTTTATCTCGAAAAAAGATCATAAATTAGAGAAAGTCGTTCATTCTTCTAAAACAAAAGAAAATTTTACACTGATATTTAGTTCAGAAAACAATATTTTTGCCGAGAAAATTCAGATTATTCATCAGAATATTAAGTTGAAAATTGAGCTGAATTATTTCAAATCAGAATAAAATTTTAATCGAATCATAAACTTAAAATCAAACCAAAATGAAAAAAATAACCGTAATTGTCTTTGTTTTATTTATTGGTATCATAACATCGACTGCACAGGTAACGGTTAGTCCGGGACTTCGTGGAGGTCTGAATTTATCAACTTTAACGAATATTGATGATAATCGATCTAAAGCAGATTTTTATATTGGTGGATTAGTGAACATTAAATTTAATAAATATTTTTCGTTACAGCCTGAGATAACGTATTCAAGACAAGGCGATGAAGGAAGAGAATTTTTTGGAAACGGCTATAGTGATCGTTATGTAAATTATGAATTAAACTACTTAACGCTAGGTGCTGTTGCAAAATTTAACATTGGTGGTAAAGGTTTTCACATTTTAGGAGGACCGTCTTTTGATTTAAAAATTTCTGACAATTATATCAACAGTAATCCTGAAAATTTTGACCTTGCCATTGTTGGTGGTGTTGGATATACATTGCCAAACGGATTAACGTTTGAAGCAAGATTAAAACAAGGTTTAATTGATATTTATGGTTACGACGGAGTTGATAATGATAATGGTTATCGCTACAACGATTTTATCCTGAATCAGGTTTTCCAGATAGGTATTAGTTACACTTTTAAAGTAAAATAAATCTTAACTATTTTAATTTAAACTAACCTTAAGACCATACAAACAAAGATGAACAAACAAATTGCAATTACTCTTCTGATAGTAATAGGGATTTTCAAATCAAATGCTCAAGTTACTTTTAGACCAGGAATTCATGCCGGATTAAATTTATCAAAATTAACAAAATCAGAACTTGACAGCAAAACAGATTTTTATATAGGTGCTTTTGGAGCCTTAAAACTTTCCGGATTTTATACGCTTCAACCTGAAATAACCTACTCAAGACAAGGAGCAAAAGGAACTGCGAGTATGGGAAGCACAAGCAATTACAATCCGCAGACTAATACTTACAGCACTACATATGATAGCGGAACTGTAAATGCCTCATTACAGTATATTTCGGCAATTACCATAAATAAATTTAATTTTAGTGAAAACTTTTATGTTTTAGCCGGACCTTTTTTTGATATTTTAGTTGCTGACGATATTAAAGCAAACCCTAAAGCAAAAGATTACAATTTTAATAAAGGTGATGATATTGATTTGGGAATGATTGCAGGATTAGGTTACAGTTTAAAAAATGGTATTGCATTTGAAGCAAGAGTAAAAAAAGGTTTTACGAATGCTTTTACCAATTATTATGCTGATTCTACAAATAATAATAATTTGGTTTTTCAATTTGGAGCCGCTTATACTTTCAAAGTAAAATAAAAAATTATGGTATTAAAAGACTTTTACAAAGTAATTTCTGAAGAAAAAACAGGAGATGCTAAATATAATATTCGTATATTAGTTAATGCCAATCATGAGGTTTTTAAAGGTCATTTTCCAGGAAACCCAATTATGCCGGGCGTTTGCATGATTCAAATTATCAAAGAACTTACAGAATCTATTACAAAAAGTACTTTGATGATTCAAACTCTTACAAACGTAAAATTCATGGCATTGATTAATCCGGAAACAAATCCCGAATTACGTCTGGAGCTTGACGTTACAACCACAGAAGATGATTTGGTAAAGGTGAAAAACACCACATATTTTAACGACACTGTTGCTCTGAAATTAAGCAACATGTATAAAAAACTATAACTATGAAATTACTATTATCATTACTTCTTTGGGTCAATTTTGCCGGAACTCCAGATTTGGCCACTATCAGAAAAATTTATCCTGATGTTGCAAAATCAGAAGCAAACGCTAAAGAATTTACAGAAAAACTTTCCGCAATTTCAAATAACGATGAGAAAATTTTAGTGGCTTATAAAGCGGCTTCTATTTTGGTAGATTCGAAATTTGAAAATCTTATAGGAAGTAAAATCTCTCGTTTCAAAGAAGGCGCAAAATTGCTTGAAGCTACTTTAAAAAGCGATCCGAACAATATCGAAATCAGAATGATTCGATTGAGTATTCAGGAAGATGTTCCCGGAATTACCGGCTATAAAAAGAACATAAAAGAAGATAAAAAATTCATCACCGATCATTACGCTGCACAAACCGGTGTTTTGAAAGAATACATAAAAGACTTTGTTTTGCAATCGAAAAGTTTCTCTGAAAAAGAGAAGCAATTTGTGAAGTAGGCAAAGAAAAAAATCCCAATGCAACCAAACCTGTCTCAGCAAGAATTACTTAATTCAACCAATTTTTGTGTTATTGTGCCAACTTACAATAATCACAAAACGTTGAAAAAAGTGCTGGATTCTATTTTAGATTTTACTTCTAATATAATCATCGTCAATGATGGTTCAACAGATACAACAAACGAAATTTTAAAGCAATATTCGGAGCTTACCCAAATTCATCATCCTAAAAATATAGGAAAAGGAAGGGCGCTCCGAAATGGTTTTAGAAAAGCAATCGAAATGAATTTCGAGTACGCCATCACAATTGATTCTGATGGACAGCATTTCGCTTCTGATATTCCCCATTTTATTTCCACTATTCAAGATGAGCCAAATTCCCTTTTAATTGGAAGCAGGAATATGACACAGGAAAATGTACCCCGGAAAAGTAGTTTTGGGAATACATTTTCAAATTTCTGGTTTAAGTTCGAAACCGGAATTAAACTGGATGATACCCAATCCGGATTTCGATTGTATCCTTTGCGATTGATTCCAAAACAATTTTATACCAATAAATTTGAGTTCGAAATTGAGGTAATTGTTCGTTCTGCCTGGAAAGGTATTGTAGTCAAAAACATTCCGATTCAGATTTTGTATGATCCTGCAGAACGTGTTTCACATTTTCGTCCGTTTAAGGATTTTACCCGAATCAGTATTCTAAACACTGTTTTGGTGATCAATGCATTATTGTACATCAAACCCCGAGATTTTTTTAGAAGAGCAAAAAAAAAAGGGTTTAAAAAATTCTTTCTTGAAGACATTTTAGAAAGTTCTGATTCTAATTTTAAAAAATCTGCGGCGATTGCTTTGGGCGTTTTTATTGGAATCTCTCCTTTTTGGGGATTTCAAACCGTTTTGCTTTTTACTTTTGCTGCTTTATTCAGGCTCAATAAAGTCATTGCTTATCTGGCCTCGAATGTGAGTTTTCCGCCTTTTATCCCTTTCGTTATCTACGGTTCTTTAAAAATGGGAAGCTTTTTTGTTTCCAATGACGCACCACTGGTTTTAGATAGTTCGGTCACATTGAATGATATTCAAAAAAATGCTACCCAATATATCGTCGGAAGTCTTATTTTAGCATCCGTTTTGGCGCTGACATTTGGTCTTATAAGTTATTTACTTTTAACCGCTTTTAGTGCTAAGAATAAAACGAATATTACGTAACGTTTTGCCACAGATTAAACCGATTAAAATAATTTTACAATCTATGTCAAGTTGCCACGAATTGCACAAATTTTCACGAATTAATTAGTGTAAATTCGTGAAATTCGCGGCGAAAAAAAACTACAGCAAAAAACAATAATAAATAATTATGCATCAATACTTCTACGCCATTCACTTATTTGTAAACCGACGAAAAACTTTATCGGTTGTATTGGCCATTTTGATGTTAGTCGCTTTCGGCTTTTTTGCTTCCCGAATTAAATTTGAAGAAGACATTACCAAACTTATTCCAACAAACGATAAATCTGATGTTACAGCAAAAGTTTTGAAACAACTTAACTTTGCTGATAAAACAACCGTTATTTTCAAACTCGAAAAAAACGGAACCGAAGAAGATCTAAAAGAAATGGCAACTATTTTCTCAGATAGCGTGGCCAAATCCTGCAAACCTTACGTAACAGGAATTCAGGGAAAAATTGACGAAGAAAACATTCAGGAAACTATCGATTTTGTTTACAATAATCTGCCTCTTTTTTTAGAGAACAAAGATTACACTGCTATTCAGAATAAACTCGAAAAAGATAGTATTGCCGCAACGGTTCAGGGAAATTACAAATCGATTATTTCTCCATCAGGATTTGTAACCAAAGATTTTATATTGCAGGATCCGCTTGGGATTTCGTTTATCGCTCTGAAAAAATTACAACAACTAAATATTGGTGACGATTTTACGCTCAACAATGGTTTTGTAATGACGAAAGACAAAAAGAAATTGTTGCTTTTTATTACCTCAAATCTTCCTTCGAGCGAAACAGAAAAGAATACCATTTTTGCTAATAAACTAAAATCGATTCAGGATAATTTAAATCAAAAATTCAAAAGCAAAACGTCTATTAGTTATTTTGGTTCGGCTTTGATTGCCGTTGCAAATGCCAACCAAATCAAAAGCGATATTATCTTAACGACAACAATTGCGATGATTACGCTAATGTTGATTTTGATTTTATTCTATCGAAAAGTATGGATTCCTTTGATTATTTTTCTTCCAACTGTTTTTGGTGCTTTGTTCGCAGTAGCATTTTTATATCTTGTCAAAGAACAAATCTCAGCCATTTCATTAGGCATTGGTTCTATTTTATTAGGAATCACAATCGATTATTCGATACATATACTCACGCATTACAAACACAATAGTGACGTAAAAACCTTGTACAAAGACATTACGATGCCGGTTATTATGAGCAGCTCAACAACAGCTGTTGCCTTTTTATGTTTGTTATTTGTAAAATCAGACGCCTTAAATGATCTAGGGATTTTTGCTGCGGTAATTGTTATGGTAACGGGTATTTTCTCGCTTTTGATTGTGCCTCACTTGTATAAACCAAAAGAAAACAATTTTGATCACAAGAAAAATGCGATCGATAAATTGGCTCATTTCTCGTTTCACAACAATAAATATCTGATTGGCTTTTGTGTTATAATCACCATTATTTGCTGCTTCACTTATAACAATGTTGGCTTCAATAACGATTTATCACAATTGAATTTTGTTCCAAAAGAAATCAAAGCAGCTGAAAAAGATCTGGAAGAAAGCACCAGCTTAACTGAAAAAACCATTTATGTTGCTTCCTATGGAAAAAGTATGGAAGAAGTTTTGCAAAACAACTCTCAGCTTTTTGCCGATTTATCAAAAGAAAAACAAACAAACAAAATATTAAATTTTAGTTCAGTTGGCGGCATTATGCTTTCGCAAAAACAGCAACAACAAAAAATTGATAAATGGAATTCGTTTTGGGATGCTCATAAAAAACAAATTTTAAAATCTGAATTAATTGCCGAAGGTTCAAAACTAGGATTTAAACCTACAACGTATTCAATTTTTTATGATCATTTAGATTATGATTTCAAACCCATTTCGGCACAAGAATACCTAAAAGTTCAAGCCTTACAACTGAAAGAATTTGTAACCGAAAAAAATGGTTTCTTCACGATCTCAACTTTAGTAAGGGTAACGCCGGAACAAAGAGATGCTTTTGTAAAATCAGCTTCAGCTAAAAATAATGTGATTGCGATTGACCGTCAGCAAATGAATGAAACATTTTTTAGTACGCTGAAAACCGATTTTAACTCTCTTGTTAATTATTCATTTGTTGCCGTGATTCTGATTCTTTTTTTCTTTTTCAGAAGACTCGAACTGGTAATTGTAAGTTGTATCCCAATTGCTTTAACGGGAATTGTCACAGCTGGAATTATGGGAATCTTTGGTATTCAGATGAACATTTTCAGCATGATTGTTTGTACACTTATTTTTGGTCATGGTGTCGATTTTAGTATTTTCATGACAAGCGCACTTCAAAAAGAATATACTACGGGAAAAAATGAAATTGCGATTTACAGGACTTCAATAATTCTTGCTGTAATAACGACCATTTTAGGAATTGGCGCGATGATTTTTGCACGTCACCCGGCTTTGAGATCGATATCGTCTGTTTCTTTGATTGGGGTTTTTGCAGCGTTGATTATTACATTCATCTTCTACCCTATCTTATTTAAACTATTTATTTCGAATCGTGCTAAAAAAGGAAATGCACCTTTTGTATTGCGAACATTTATTCATGGTATTATCTCGTTTACTTATTACGGACTTGGCGGAATTTTGATGTCACTTTTTAGTATTACGATTATGCCGATTCTTCCTGTAAAGGAAAAAACAAAAATGAAAGCATTTCGTTATTGCATTTCAAAATTTATGAAATCCGTATTGTATTCGAATCCGTTTATTCATAAAAAAATCATCAATAACTTTAATGAACATTTCGAAAAACCCGCTATCATTATTGCCAACCATTCCTCGTTTATCGATATTCTGGCGATGGGAATGTTGAGTCCTAAAATTATATTCCTGGTAAATGATTGGGTTTACAACTCTCCTATTTTTGGCGGGACGGTTAGAAAAGCAGGCTTTTATCCGGTTTCTGAAGGTATCGAAGGCGGAGTCGAACATTTGCGTCAAAAAGTAAAAGAAGGATACTCACTTATGATTTTTCCGGAAGGAACAAGATCAGAGAGCAATCAGATCAAGCGTTTTCATAAAGGTGCTTTCTATCTGGCTGAGGAATTTAATTTAGACATTGTTCCGGTTTTAATTCACGGCGCTTCAGAAGCGATTCCGAAAGGCGATTTTGTCATTCATCACAGTTATCTTACGCTTTCTGTTTTAGAAAGAATTGCTCCCGATAATCTTTCTTTTGGAAAAAATTATGTCGAAAGAACCAAAAAATTAAGTACCTATTTTAAAACTGAATTTCAGAAAGTACGTCAGCAATTAGAAGGTCCTGATTATTTCAAAAAAATGCTTATTCATAGTTATGATTACAAAGAAAATGAAATTATCAAAAGCGTCAAAAATGATTTAAAAAATAATATGGAGACGTATTACCATCTGAGTAAGCATATTTCGACGAAAGCTAAAATAGTGCATTTATCAAATGATTACGGGCAATTAGACGTTTTATTAACGTTACAAGAACCTCAACGAAAAATAGTTTCGTATAATTCTGATGAAGAGAAACGTGAAGTTGCCAAAACGAATTATTTCCTTAAAAAGAGAAAGATCTCCTATCCGGATACTATTGAACTTACTTTAGAAAATCAATATGATGCTGTTTTAATTTCTGATGAAAATTATAAAGATGATCTTGAAAAAGTCGTTTCTATAACTTCCTGCATTATCTTAATTAATAGTTCAAGCCTTAAAGAATCAATAATTAACCTTGGTTTTGAATTTGTTTCAGAGGATAATTCTATAATCGTATTAAAGAAAAATTAAGATGAAGGAACAATACGATGTAGTAATTACAGGCAGTGGTTTAGGCGGATTGGTCTCGGCAATTATCTTGGCTAAAGAAGGATATAGTGTTTGTGTACTTGAAAAAAACAATCAGTACGGTGGAAATTTGCAGACTTTTGTTCGGGACAAAACCATTTTTGACACTGGAATTCATTACATCGGAGGTTTAGGAGAAGGACAAAATTTATATCAGTATTTTAAATATTTGGGTATTATGGATCATCTTAATTTGAAAAAATTAGATGAAAATGGTTTTGATGTTATTTCCTTTGAAGATGATGAAAACGAATATCCACATGCACAGGGTTATGATAATTTTGCCAATCAATTAGTGAATTTTTTCCCAGATGAAAAGGCTAACATTGAGGAATACTGCAAAAAAATAAAGACGATTTGTGAGTCTTTCCCTCTTTATAATTTAGAATGGGATGGCAAATATGATAACGAAATTTTAAGTCTTAATGCCAAAGAAACGATTGACGAGTGTACGCAAAATGAAAAACTAAAAGCTATTCTGGCCGGTTCTAATTTTTTGTATGCCGGCATTGCTGATAAATCTCCTTTTTATGTTCACGCGCTTTCGGTAAACTCTTATATTCAAAGCTCCTGGCGATGTGTCAATGGCGGAAGTCAGATTACCAAGCAATTACTGAAACAGCTAAAAAAACACGGTGGCGAGTTTTATAAATACAAAGAAGTGATCCGTTTTAATGTAGAAGATAAAAAAGTAACTTCGGTAGCGATGAAAGACGGAACTCAACTTTCCGGCACTTATTTTATCTCGAACATAGAACCAAAAACTACGCTAAAAATGGCGGGTGAAGAAAACTTCCGCAAATCATTTTACAGCAGGGTTCAAAGTCTCGAAGGTGTTATTTCTGCGTTTAGTTTATACATTGTTTTTAAACCGGAAACCTTCAAATACATCAATCACAATCACTATCATTTCAAGAAAAGTTCTGAAGTCTGGACTTCTCATGATTACGATGAAAATTCGTGGCCAAAAGCTTTTATGGCCTCAATGAATGCCTCAAAAAAGCAGGAAGAATGGGCAGAAGGAATGACTTTTATCACCTACATGAAATATGATGATGTTGCACCATGGATGGAAACTTTTAATACAACAGTAGAAAAAAATGATCGTGGAGAAAGCTATGAAGAGTTTAAATCCCGAAAAGCAGCTAAATTTTTAGATGAGATCGAGATAAAATTCCCAAATATAAAGGAATGTATTCAATCTGTTCATACCTCGACACCACTCTCCTATCGGGATTATATTGGTGGAGATAACGGAAATATGTACGGTTATGTAAAGGACTCAAACAATCCAATGAAAACTTTAATTCCCTCTAAGACCAAACTGGATAATTTATATCTTACCGGACAAAGTATTAATATGCACGGGGTTTTAGGTGTAACAATTGGAGCTGTTGTAACCTGCTCAGAAATTGTTGGAAAAGAATATTTAGTTACAAAAATTAATCAGGCATCTGAATGAATAAGGTATGAAAAACCTAATTAAATTATTATTTTTCTTTAGTTTTTTATTGATGTTAGCAGCTTGCGGAACATCAAAATCGATGCGTCATAAACCTGAAATTTCTCAATATAATACAGCGAAACCAATTGTAAGAAAACAATCTGACAGCGTATTTGTTTCAGGAAAAAATTCACTTTTAAAAAACAAACAAGGTCTTTGGGAATTATACGTTGAAGGTGATCCTCTTGAAATTGGTCTTAATACTGGCGCTTTATCAGATTCTCTTTTAAAAAATCAGGAACATATCTTTTTTTCTAAAATAAAGGATATCGTTCCTTCGGAATTTCAACAGAACCTACTTCGTAATTTTCTAAAATGGTACAATCGAAAATTATACCTGAATGTACCTGAAGAGTATCAAACGGAGATTTTTGGAGTTTCGCAATACACTTCACATGATTTTGATAACATTGCACCGCAATATCAACGCAGTTTATACTTGCATGCCGCACACGATATTGGTCATGCCCTTCAAGATTTGGCTTTGGTGGGCTGTTCTTCTTTTGCTGCCTGGGGACAAAAATCTGAAAACGGAAATTTAATCCTGGGACGTAATTTTGACTTTTATGTGAATGACGCTTTCGCGGAAAACAAAATCGTTGCCTTTATTAATCCGAAAGAAGGTCACCAATTTATGATGGTTACCTGGCCCGGAATGATTGGTGCTGTTTCCGGTATGAATAAAGAAGGTTTGACGGTTACGATTAATGCTTCTAAATCTAAAATCCCATTAATTGCTAAAACACCAATTTCGATTTTGACCCGTGAAATTTTACAACACGCCAAAAATATTAATGAATCCATTGCGATTGCTAAAAAGAGGAAAGTCTTTGTTTCAGAATCTATTATGGTAGGAAGTGCATTTGATAACAAAGCTATTTTAATTGAAGTTTCACCTAATAAAATGGATATTTATGAAGTGCCAAACAGTGATCAGTTATTTTGTTCGAATCATTTTCAGGGAGAAGATTTAAAAAACGAAAAGCAAAATCAATCTCAAATTGCGAATAGTCATTCTCAATATCGCTTTGGAAGAATGCAGGAACTTTTTGCAGAAAATCCTAAAATCAATCCTGAAATTGCCTCACAAATTCTAAGAAATAAAGACGGGCTAAAAAATACGGCGCTGGGTTACGGTAACGAAAAAGCACTGAACCAATTGATGGCGCATCACGGAGTTATTTTTAAACCAAAAGAAAAACTAGTTTGGGTATCTGCAAATCC
This sequence comes from Flavobacterium sp. NPDC079362, assembly GCF_050267765.1. Taxonomy (NCBI): domain Bacteria; kingdom Pseudomonadati; phylum Bacteroidota; class Flavobacteriia; order Flavobacteriales; family Flavobacteriaceae; genus Flavobacterium; species Flavobacterium sp. NPDC079362. The sequence goes on from NZ_JBNNFM010000001.1 coordinate 82,639, forward strand.
TTATCAGTTAGGCGAATTTGTCTGCTATAATTTAGATTCTATTTTTAAAGAAAGAAAAGCGAAATCAATTGTTTCTTTCCAACAGAAAAATTTAAATATTGCCAAAGACCCTTTTCTGAAAACCATACAATATAAAAACTATCAGCAATTTAGAATTGAAGACGATAAAATAGATCTGTATCTAAAAAACAAAGAAGTTATTAGTCCTGAATTTATTCAACAATATCAATCCTTAAACCCTGATTATTGGGTTGTGTATTACAAAGCAGGGTTGTACTTTTATCAAAAAAAACAATACCAGCTTTCTCAGACTAATTTTGAAAAAGCTTTAACCAAAGAAATCACTACTGTACCTGATAAAGCAGGCATTGAAAAGTATTTAAAAAAAATCAAAAGAAAATTACAATGATTCCATTAATAGAAAAAGATTCTTTAGAACAAATTAAAAATTTTCAAGAGCAGAAATTAGCGGAACTTTTACAGTATATCAGTCAAAATTCACCTTTTTACAAACGTCTTTTTGCGGGACAAAACATTGACATTTCGAAGGTTAAAACTCTCGAAGATTTACAGCATTTACCGGTAACCACAAAAGAGGATTTACAGGAATATAATGATGATTTTTTATGTGTTCTACAAAATAAAATCATCGACTACGCTTCTACTTCCGGAACTTTAGGTGATCCTGTAACGTTTGGCTTAACTGATTCTGACCTTGACCGATTGGCTTATAATGAAGCTATTTCGTTTGCTTGTGCCGGAATTGCAGAAGGCGATGTAGTGCAGTTGATGACAACAATTGATAGAAAATTTATGGCCGGTTTGGCTTATTTTCTTGGATTGCGAAAACTAAAAGTAGGTGTAATTCGCGTTGGAGCCGGAATTCCGGAATTGCAATGGGATTCTATTTTAAAATATAAACCTTCGTATTTAATTACCGTACCTTCATTTTTATTGAAGCTAATTGAATATGCGGAAGCTCATGGAATCGATTATAATAATTCAAGCATAAAAGGTGCAATTTGCATTGGAGAATCGCTAAGAAATCAGGATTTTTCGATGAATATTTTGTCGAATAAAATCACTGAAAAATGGAATATTAAGTTGTTTTCGACTTATGCTTCTACAGAAATGAGCACTGCTTTTACAGAATGCGAGCATGGAGTTGGCGGACATCACCATCCGGAATTGATTATTGTAGAAGTGCTGGATGAAAATAATATTCCTGTAAAAGACGGTGAAATTGGCGAATTGACTTTTACCACTTTAGGTATTGAAGCCATGCCTTTATTGCGTTTTAAAACAGGTGATATTGTACAGTTACACAACAGTCCCTGCGCCTGCGGAAGAAATACTTTGCGTGTTGGTCCGGTAGTGGGACGTAAAAAACAAATGATCAAATACAAAGGCACAACACTTTATCCGCCAGCGATGAACGATGTTTTGAGTGGCTTTGACAATATCGAAAATCATATTATCGAAATCTCTACCAACGATCTGGGGACGGATGAAATTGTGATTAAAATTGCAGCAAAAAACCAATCTTCTGAATTTTTGCAAGAGATAAAAGATCATTTCAGAGCTAAACTTAGAGTAACTCCAAAGATTGAATTCGCCTCAAAAGAAACCTTGAATCCTTTGGTTTTTAACCCAATGAGTCGAAAACCAATCCGCTTTTTTGATTACAGAGTTTAGGAAAAAGGGACAAAGTTACAAAGGTTCAGAGGGACAAAGGTTTCTCTCTATATGGTAAAAGTCTTCTACGTGTCATTTCGACTGAAGAGAAATCACACTCGGGATTCGACAAAGATTAGCGACCTTGATTGCGGAGTTTCTAGTGTGATTTACTTCGTCTGTTCGCTATCGCTCGGGTCTCCCTTCGGTCGAAATGACAAAACACTGCAAAAGTTAAGAAAACCAACCCTTTTTATTAAATGAACTATCTAACTTATAGGATTTAAAAACCTTTGAACCTTTGTTACTCTGAACCTTTGAACCTCAATTTGGTACAAATTAAACTAAATGTTGTAATTTTGCACAAAATATTGAAGATGGTCAAGATTGGCAACATAGAATTACCCGAATTTCCTTTATTACTTGCTCCGATGGAAGATGTGAGCGATCCGCCGTTTCGCAGATTATGCAAAACGCATGGCGCAGACATGATGTACTCTGAATTTATTTCGTCTGAAGGATTGATTCGTGATGCTATCAAAAGCAGAATGAAGCTGGATATTTTTGATTACGAACGTCCGGTTGGCATTCAGATTTTTGGTGGAGATGAAGAAGCAATGGCACTTTCGTCTAAAATTGTTTCTACCGTAAAACCTGACTTAGTGGATATTAACTTTGGATGTCCGGTAAAAAAAGTAGTTTGTAAAGGTGCTGGAGCAGGAGTTTTGAAAGATGTAGATTTGATGATTCGTTTGACAAAAGCAGTTATCAGAAGTACTGATTTGCCTGTAACAGTAAAAACTCGTTTGGGTTGGGATGATAACTCGATCAACATTGATGAAGTTGCTGAAAGACTTCAGGACATTGGTGTTCAGGCTTTGACGATTCACGCCAGAACCCGCGCACAAATGTATAAAGGCCACGCCGATTGGTCGCATATTGCACGTGTAAAAAACAACCCGAGAATTACAATGCCTATTTTTGGAAATGGCGATATCGACAGTCCTGAAAAAGCATTAAAATATAAAAATGAATACGGAATCGACGGCATCATGATTGGTCGTGCCGCAATTGGTTATCCGTGGATTTTTGACGAAATAAAGCATTATTTTAAAACGGGTGAGCACTTACCTGCTCCAACAGTGGCTGATCGTGTAGAAGCCGCCAGAAACCATCTTATGTGGTCGATGGAATGGAAAGGGGAACGTTTAGGAATTGTTGAAATGCGTCGTCATTATACCAATTATTTCAAAGGAATTCACTCTTTTAAAGAATACAAACAAAAATTAGTAACGACTGATGAACCAGAAAATCTATTCAATATCATGAAAGAAATTGAACAGGTTTATGCAGGATATGAGTTTGTTTAAAATATCATAATCTTTGTCAAATTTTTAAAACTTTGACAAAGATGCTTATACAAGAAAGACCTTCAAATTTGAAGGTCTTTTTCTATTTTATTAATCATCATAATGAAATCTACATTATAAGATTACACATTTTTGATCTATGCCCTTAGTTCCTGAAACTTTATATACTAAGCGATGTTCTCCATTAATTTTTTTTTTTATTACAGTATCGGTATCATTTTATTAGACTTCAATTCGTTTCCATTTTCCTCTTTTATAAAAGAAAATACTCGCTAGTGTTATGGCAGTTTCTGCAACCGGAATTGCAATGAAAACTCCTGTTGGTCCCATATTAAAATGCTTCGCCAATACATAGGCTAACGGAATTTGGAACAGCCAAAACCCAAAGAAATTAATTCCGGTTGGTGTCCAGGTATCTCCTGCCCCATTAAATGTATTGATCAAAACCATTCCTATTCCGTAAAAGATAAAACCGATACTCATGATTTGTAACGCTTCGACTGCGATTGTTTTTACCAATTCATCATTGGTAAAAAACGAAATAATATACTGGCCAAAACATAATGTAATCACCATGATCGTTGCCATAAAAATGACATTGTATTTGGCTGTTGTGTAAACTGATTTTTCGGCACGATCGATTTGTTTGGCTCCCAGATTTTGCCCTACTAATGTTGCAGCGGCATTACTTAATCCCCAAGCCGGAAGAATAAAAAACATCATAATTCTAAGTGCTGTCTGATATCCTGCAGAACCGTGATCTCCACCTGTTGTGGCTACTAATTGCGCCAGAAAAATCCAACTGCAAGAAGCAATTACAAACTGCAAAACTCCCGGAGCTGCTATTTTTATTAATGCTTTTATCTGATCAAAATCGGGAATGAAATAGGAAAGTTTAATTTTTAAAGCGCCATTTCCAAAAAACAAATGATACACTTGATACAATACTCCAATGCTTCTTCCTAATGTAGTTGCGATCGCTGCACCTGTTAATCCAAAAGCAGGAATTGGTCCAAATCCGTTGATTAATATTGGACATAAAATAATATTACAAATATTCGCCAGCCATAGACTTTTCATGGCAATGGCTGCATTTCCGGCTCCACGAAATATTCCGTTGATCAAAAATAAAAGCATGATACACAAGCTTGACCCAATCATAATTTGTGTAAACATATATCCATGTTCTGCGGCAGCTTCAGACGCACCCATGAGAATCAGGATTTCTTTGGCATAAATAACACCCAAAATGCTGATTACGCTAATAATCAAAAATGCAACTATAATAGCCTGCATTCCTGCCTTTGCAGCAGCAACAGGATCTTTTTCGCCAATGCGTCGTGCTACAACTGCAGTTGCAGCCATACTCATACCAATGGCGACTGAATAAATAATAGTAAGCACAGACTCTGTTAAGCCTACAGTTTGAATGGCAAAACTGCTATGTTCTAAATGTCCTACGAAGTATAAATCGACTAAAGCAAAAACAGATTCCATCATCATTTCTAAAACCATGGGAATGGCTAATAGAATAACTGCTTTTTTGATGCTTCCTATAGTATAATCAAAAGATTCATCTCCTTTGATGGCTTGTTTTAAAGTGGTAAAAATTTTAGAAAATAAACTTTTCTTTATTGTAGTTTCTGTCATGATATATTAGGATAAATGATAAGATTAGTCCAGATGCAATGATCTGAACTGAAGAAAAATAAACGTAAGTATCCTAATTATTCGAAAAATAAAATAGGATTAGGCAGAAACAATCATAATCTGTAGTTTTTTGAGAGGATAAATATAAGTAATATTTTTTAAGAGAAAATATTAATCCAGCAACTTTTTACTCACGCGGCTGCTGGCAATTAAAGAAGCCATAAAACCAAGTGATACAATGGTTCCCATAACAATAAGGACGTTTTCAAGATTAAAAACCACTGGGTAAGCTAAAGTTGGGGTAAGCATAATAAGTTCGTAATGCTGTTGCAACAGAACTAAAATAATCCCGAGAACAAGACCTGTTATACCTCCAAAAACACTTAATATCGTTCCCTGAAGCAGGAATATTTTTCGAAGACTATTGATTTCTGTTCCAAGATTAAAAAGAGTTTTCAGGTTTCCCTTCTTTTCTAAAATCATCATAATCAAAGCTCCAACTAAATTAAAAAGGGCTACAATAATTACCAAAGTAAAAATCAGGTAAACCACTATATTTTCGGTGTTCAGCATTTTATACAAAGACTCATTAAGTTGTGCTCTGTTTTTTAATGTGATCTTATTATGAAAAATTGTTTTCAGTTGAGCACCAACAGCATTTTCATCTGCATTATCTTTCAGCTTAAATTCAATTCCTGAGATTTGATTGTGCTTGTACATCAATAATTCCTGTGCTAAACCCAAATCTGCAAAGACATATTTTGAATCTAAATCTTCGCTTACAGAATAGGTTCCAACCGGTAAAACATCCGTTTTATTAAATGCCTCTTCAGGATTTTCGATTGCTCCTTTTCCTGGTTTAGGTGCAAATATTTGCAATGGATTTTCGAAATCAAGTATTCCTAAAGAAAATTCTCTGGAAATTCCGTAACCAATAACTACCTGATAAGTATCCGGTTTTAGCCATTGTCCGTTAAAAAGTTTTTTCTTAATATCGTTTACTACCGGATAATTTTTGTCAACACCTTTTAGGTATGTTACTTGTTGTTTGTCTTTAAACAAAAACAAAACACGTTCTTCGATAATTTTAGTGTACGAAACAACGCCATCAATTTTTTTAATCTGATTTTCCTGCTCCGGCGAGATTAAAAATGATTTTCCGTAAGTACTGGTAATTTTTAGGTCAGGATCTATGTCATTTGTAAATGAAAGACTAAAGACCTTTAATCCGCTAAAAACAGATAAAACCACAAACAAAGCCATCGTGCCAACAATAATTCCCATGCTGGCAATGCGATTGATAATATTTATTGCATTGTTTTTACTTCTGCTAAAAATATAACGTTTGGCTATGTAAAGGGGGAAATTCAATTTATAATTTTCTTCTTTTGTCTAAAAGATCACGATTTTCAATTGGGTTTTCTCTATTTGATAAAGCGTTATCAATTTTTTCAATATAATCTAATGAGTCATCTATAAAGAATACCAGGTTTGGTACGCGACGTAATTGCAAACGTACACGTTGCGATAAATCATGTTTGATCAAAGTACTGTTTGATTTTATACCTTCTAAAGTTTCCTTGGCTTTCTCTTGTGGAAAAATGCTTAAATAAACTGTTGCCACAGATAAATCTGAAGTAACACTAACTTTGGATACCGAAATTACCAAATTATTAATTCCGTTTTTTCTCACTTCACCTTGCAGAATATCAACCAAATCTTTTTGGATGACACCGCCTATTTTTTTCTGTCTATTTGTTTCCATGTTGCAAAAATACTATTTTAAATTTCAATGGATACAATTTCAAATGAACAATAAGGATGATTTTTATACTCTTATCTGTTTTATCTTTTATAAAGTTACAATTTTGATCCTTTTTTTAAATAAAAACATAAAAAAGAAACTTATTAAAACTTAAACCAATTACATAGGAGACATGACAAAAATCATGTTTTTTATGAGAAATATTCTACATATTTGATTTAACATTAAAACGTATCAATTATGAAAAAAAGAGAACCAATAAGTCATATAATGACTAAAAGTGTTGTGACTGTAAACGAGAATGATGGTCTGAGAAAAGTAGTAGAAACATTAAAGAAACACACTATTCGCCACATTCCCATTCTTCGCGGCAAAGATGTAATTGGTATTATTAGCAGATCTGATATTAACAGATTGACTTTTGGTGCTTTATTTGAAGGACAAGAAGGTGCTGATGAAGCAATCCTGGATATGCTGACTATTGCTCAGGTAATGACTACGAAGCCAAAAACAGTATCGTCTGATACTATTATAAGAGATTTGGCAGAAATTTTTGCAAAAGAAGAATTTCATGCTCTTCCTGTAGTTGATAACGGGAACTTAAAGGTATTGTAACTACAACTGATGTTTTAAAGTATTTTCTGGAACAATACGATTAAATTATAATTCATTACAAAAAGGGAGCTAATTAAGCTCCTTTTTTTGTGGCTATTTTTTAATTTATTGATCTATTAAAATCAAAATATTAATACTTTATATGTCATAATTATAAAATAAACAGCTTTAAATGAATATTAGACAAATTTATTATTGACAATAAAAACCTATTTTTATAAAAATAAATCATCTTTTTCGCAAAAAACATATTTTAATTTCAACAAACATAAGAACCAGTAAATCAACCACTCAAAGGAAAATTACTGGCATAAGAGTAGTCAAAAACACTTATACACTTCAAAACTAGCAGGATAGAACAGGATACAAAGAGATCAGGATATAAATAAGTTTAGTTAACTATAACTAACCAAATTTATATTTATGAAAACCAAAATTAATCATTTGATTATTTTGATCTTTTCCATTTTGATGCACTGGACAGGTCTTGCGCAGAACAAAATGGTGACCGGATCAATAACCGATTCAAACGGAGTTCCAATTCCGGGTGCAAACATTATAATTAAGGGATTTCAGGTCAGTTCGATCTCTGATTTTGACGGAAATTATTCTATCAGCGCAAATACAGGAAGTATCTTGATTTTTAGTTCTACAGGGTCAATGACGATCGAGAAAACCGTCGACCAGTCTTCTGTTATTAATATTATCCTTGCTGACGAAGTTTCGGAACTTAAAGAAGTTGTTGTCGTTGGCTACGGAACAATGAAAAAGAGTGACCTGACAGGTTCTATAACTCAAATTAAGGGAGATGTTCTCAACACTGTTACCAGTTCAAATCCTCTTGAAGCTGTTCAGGGTCGCGCTGCTGGTGTTGCAGTTCTTAATAATGATTCTTCTCCCGGCGCTTCTCCTAAAATAAGAATTCGTGGTAATGGTTCTGTTAGTGCGGGCAATGATCCTTTGATTGTTGTTGACGGATTTCCGTTGGTCAACAGCAACCTAAACGATATTAGTTCTAATGATATAGAATCAATGGAGATCCTTAAAGATGCCTCGTCTGCAGCGATATATGGTTCCAGAGGTGCAAATGGTGTTATTCTTATTACAACCAAAAAAGGAAAAAAGGGACAAAACAATTTAGAGATTGTTGGTACCAGCGGTATTTCGACACCAACACGATTACCTAAAACATTGGACAGGGATAATTTTATCAATTTCATCAACACGGCATATACCAACTCAACAGGTAAACCTGTTTACTCTTCTACCAATCCTGCCCCAAATATCAATGTGAACTGGCAGGACGAAGTCATCAGGAATATGGCTCAAATGCAAAATTATTCTCTGTCTTTTAGTGGAGGTAAAGACAATACGACTTACTTGCTTTCCGGAAACATTTTTTCGCAAGACGGAATTGTAGAGGCTTCCGGGTTTAAAAAAATGACTCTTAGGACGAATCTGAACCATGAATATAAACCGTGGCTTACGGTAGGAACTCATTTGCAGGTGGGACGTTCGCAAAGGGACATTCGTAATAATCCTACCGGAGACATCTTTCGATACGGATGGCCAACAATACCGGTTAAAAATCCTGACGGAAGCTGGCATTATGCTACAGAAGATCCTTCTATCAGTTCTTACTTTGAAGGTACCTGGAATCCTGTTTCAGAAGCAGCAGAAATGACGAATGAAACATCTTCTGATCGTGTTTTGGGGGATGTATATGCTCATTTTAAACCTATCAAAAATGTAACTTTTAATACCAATTTTGGCGTTGATGTTTCTAATGAAAAACAATACGAATATTATACCTCAAAATCAACCGCAGGAATAGGATCCGGCAGTACAGGGACAGGATCTCAATATTACAGAAGACAAACTTCTCAGTTAACAGATAATATTTTAAGCTATTCTAATACCTGGAATGACAAACACAGTTTTACGGCAACCGGGGTATATTCATGGCAGGAATATGTATATGAAGATTTAGGTGTCAGGGGATCCGGTTTTCAAAATGATGCTACTGGAGCAAATGATATTACTTATGCTGACAGGGGAAGTATTACAAATTCTTCTAACAAATATTCAAGCAAACTAATTTCCTGGACTGCCAGAACATCTTATGCATATGATGAAAAATATCTCATCACATTAACTGGCCGCTATGATGGATCCTCTCGCTTTGGGGATAATAATAAATGGGGATTTTTTCCTTCTGTGGGACTAGGCTGGAGAATTGACAAAGAAAAGTTTTTAAAAGATAATGCTACAATAACTGCATTAAAACTAAGGGCTAGTTATGGTGTTACCGGAAATCAGGAAATTGGTAATTATCAATCACTGTCTAAACTTGTAAAAGCAAATTATGTTTATGAAAACAATCCTATTTTCGGATTTGTAGAAACGATTGGAAATCCGGATTTAAAATGGGAACGCAATATTCAATACAATGTTGGAATAGACCTGACTTTATGGAAAAGGTTTGATCTGAATTTAGATTTTTATCAAAGACAAACTTCTGATTTATTATATAATGTCCCTATTCCTACGACTTCAGGTTATTCAAGTATGCTGCAAAATATTGGTGAGGTCAAAAATATTGGATTTGAAGTTACGGCGAAAGTTCAAATAATCGATTCTGATTTTAAATGGGATGTAAGTACCAATTTCTCTAAAAACAAAAACGAGATTGTAAGTTTATATGGGGATGTACAACGCATTAATATTGGAAGTTCATCAGCCGGAATTGCTAAATATCTAATTGTAGGTCAACCTGTAAATAGTGTTTGGGCACGTGAATCTGCCGGTATTATCAAAACACAGGAACAACTTACGGCTTATCAGCAAATTCGTCCAACAGCAAAACTGGGTGAAGAAATGTATGTTGATAAAAATGGAGATAAAATCATTAACAATGATGATTATATGAATATCGGATCAACTTCTCCGGATTTCTTCTATGGAATTTCTACTAATCTAAGTTATAAAAATATGACTTTGGATATCTACGGACAAGGGGCAACTGGTCTTGCTTCTGATGAGGATAATAATTACATGATTTTTGGTGAAAATCAAATTCAGAACAGAAACTACATTCCAACCCAATATGCTTATGACAGAATGTGGAGTCCTACCAATCCGAACGGAAATTTTCCAAAAGCTGGTGCACAGGAAGTATATCTTTCAAATCGTACCAATGGTGACTGGAATTATTTTGTAATTAAAAACATCAAATTAGCTTACAATCTGTCCAGTATAATCAAGCATAGTGACTGGATAAAACAATTGAATGTATATGTAAATGCACAAAACTACATCAATATTGCCAATCACAGAGGATACAATCCGGAGAGCGGCAGTGTAAATTCACCGTATGTAAAAACGATGCTTGTTGGTTTTACTGCTAAGTTTTAATTCTAAAAATATATAAAAATGAAATTTCTAAAATATATCTTTTCAGGTTGTGCGGTATTGTTTTTTTCGCAATGCACAGACCTAAACGAAGAACCGTATACTTTTTTATCTCCGGCCAATTACTATAAAAATGCCGAAGAACTAAATACAGCACTTGTTGGTGTATATGATGGTTATCAAAATGGATTTAATGGTTATTATAAATACATCATGTATTTAGAGGTATTAACTGAATTTGGTTCTCCGGCTTATGCAAAAGACGATGCACAACTTTGGAATGTGTGGTCTGATATGAATAATTCAGATAAAATGGTGATTACAAATTGGGATGATGCTTACAACATCATTAACAGAGCGAACCTGGTTATTGGCAGAGGCGCAAATGTTGAAATGGACGAGAATTTAAAAAAGCAATATTTTGCAGAAGCCCGTTTCCTGAGAGCTGCCACCTATTATAATTTAGTACGTATGTATGGTGGTGTCCCTATTCCTGAAACTTTTACAGAAGGGCTTAAAAACCTCGCTATTGCAAGAAAAACAACGGATGAAACGTATGCTTATATCATCGCCGATCTGGAATATGCCGAAGAAAATTTACCTCTGAAATCTGATTATAAAAATGGGAATATCTGGAGAGCATCAAAAGGAGCCGCACAAGCCTTACTTGGTGATTTATATTTAACTAGAGGTGGCATGACGGGTGATAAATCGTATTTCCAGAAATCTAAAGATTATTGTGGTAAAGTAATTCAGTCCAGTCAATATAACTTACAGCCTAATTTTAAAGATCTTTGGTTTTGGTGGAATACTAATAACAAAAACGGAATGGAATCTGTATTTGAACTCCAATATGGATCTGTAGAAAATGAATTCAATAACAATCATGTAATGTTTGGTGTAAACATAACCGAAACTACTCTTGGCTGTTATATGTACCATAGATTTGGTCCATCAATACAACATTACCTTTCTTATAGTAATGATGACACACGAAAAGAGGGCAGCTTTTTAACACGTGTAAATGTAACTGAAAAAGGAAATTCGAGCCATATTATACAAACGATAGAATTTGTACCTGAAGACAAAGGTTTTTTTCCGGGATCTAAAGGATGGAAAACTGCCTCACCCGGAAATCTAAAATTTTATGACCGTACAGAAAGTTCTGCCTCATTAAAAAAACCTCAGACAAATTCTTATGCAATTCGATATGCTGATGTATTGTTAGATTATGCCGAAGCAGAGAATGAAATCAACGGACCGGCAGCTGCTTATACTTATATCAACAGAATACGAAACAGGGCAAATTTGCCTGATCTGACACCAGGTTTAAGCAAAGAAGATTTTGCAGATGCTATTTACATAGAGAGAGGATGGGAATTTGTTGGTGAAGGTGTTTTGTTTTTTGATGAATTGAGAACGAATCGTATTGGTAAAAATGTTTCGAATCATGTGAAGTGGGGAAATGACAATAAGATTAATATGTATGTGAACAATCCGCTGCAATTTATTCCTTCTAAGAATTTCTTATTTAAGATCCCACGATATGATCTTGACTCTAATCCTGCATTAATTCAGAATCCAGATAACGTAAGCAATTAAAAAATAAAAAATCCTTTTCGCCAGTTTGATGCTGGTGAAAAGGATTTTTTTAAAGCTCAAATCAATTGGCTTATTGTATATTTTAACCTTTTAGATGCTCTACTATCTGTTTTGCAGCCATCCTTCCGGATTGTTATTTGATGTATTTTGAAGGATCAGAAACTTAATAATTGTTTTTCCTGTATCTCCACTAGTTCTTACTTTTCCAATAACTTGTTTCACTTTTACTTTATCACCTTGTTCAACAGATACCTGACTTAGGTTTTGATATACTGTAAAGTAATCTCCATGCTGAATAAAAACAGCTCTGTTTACAGGAGACAAGGCGATAACTTTTGATACTACTCCTTCAAATACTGCACGTGCACTTGCTCCTTGTTCAGTCGTAATCTCTACTCCTGAATTATGAACAGTAAGTGTTGGATATATCGGATGGGGCTGATCTCCATAACCAAGTGATATAAATCCTTTTTCTACCGGCCAAGGCAGTTTTCCTCTGTTTGCTTTAAAATCTGCAGCTAAAATTTTACCTTCCGGAGTTAATGTAATTCTATCTGATGAATAACTTTTAGGTGCTGCTGACTCTGCTTTCTCTGCTTCACTGGCTTTTCCTTCTGCAATTCTCCTACGTCTTTCTTCTTCGGCTCTTTGATTGGCTAATCTAATTTGTTCACGGATAAGCTCCTTAATTTTAGCATCGATTCTTCTCGATTCCTGTTGTTTCGATTTTGTATCGGCAATAATTTTATTTTTATCTTTCTTAAGAGAGTTAACAATCTTTTGCTGTTCTTGTTTCTCTACTTCTAAACTTTGTTTTTCCTTTTCATTTTCAACAATAATTTTTTTCTTAACCTTTCTTTGTCCATCCAGTTTGGAATTATAATCAACTAATTGCGCTGTTTTTGATTGAATTTCAAGACCTTGATTTTTTCTAAAATTGGTATATTGTTTTAAATATTGTGCTCTTTTATACGCTTGCAAAAAACTTTCTGAAGATAAAATAAACATTGCCCTGCTTTGTTCAGATCTGCTTTTATAAGATTTTAAAATCATTTTTGCATAATCTGCTTTTAGTACTTCCAGTTCCTTTTTTAGTTTATTAACCTTAACCTGATTAATATACATATCATTACTTAAAAGTTTCTCTTGTTTTGCTGTAGTATTAATCAGTTTCTCTTTCAGTTTAATTTTATTTGCCTGAATCAAAAAAACATTTACTGCTGATTTTTCTTTTGTCTTTACAGACTGCAGCATTTTTTCATTATCTCTAATTTCCTGTTGAATCTGAGCTTTACGCTGTTCAAGTTTTTCTTGTTGCGAATCTTGCGCCCACATAAATGTAGTGGCACATATAAAAATTAGACTTAGGAGAAATTTTGGCATGTTTATATTTTCTTTTTGCAAATTTACTTAATTATAACTTTTTTATAACCACTTGGCACACTATAAGGAAAAGAAAGTTCTTCATTAAACGAAATGGTATTGTAATTCAAATTAATATTCGTTTTTCCTTTTGGCTGAATTGCACTAATCTCAATACTCGTAGGAAGTATTCCCTGATTATAAGTTTTGCTGTCAGCGTATGAAATTTGCAACAATCTGTTTTCTGATGGTTGAGAAATCTCTTCTTTTTGCACTAAATATTTATCCGCATCTAAATAGAAGGATTTTTTTATACTAGCCTCTTTTTCATCTTCCAGTTTAAAAAGGTTTTCAACAATTGTTTGCGCATATTTTCCCTTTCTTAAATCATCAAGCGCTTCTCCAACTAATAAATTCTGAACTTTACTATAATCTAATTCAGTACCTAGCCATTTGCTTAAACTGCTAAAATCACCATCGTAATAAGTACTGTTTATTTTTTCATAATAACTTACAGATGTTGGTGTTATCAAGGCCTTTGCCATTGTAATTCCCAAAAAACGAACACTCACTAAAATTTGTTTGTCTTTTTCGATTCTAATATCTGCCGTAACATTTTGGCTTTGTTTTTCATCAGCATATTTTGCACTTGCTTTTATATATAAAGTCGAAAAATCTAACTTATTATCATAATGTTTGTCAATTGCTTTTCTGTCTACTTTTGTAATAACTTCCTTTGTGTCGTTATTATTTTGTACCGCAACAGCCTTTGATTTACAAGAAACCATAAAAGCAGTTACCAATACTAATGCTATATATCTTTTCATCTGAATTTACTTTTTTTTCTTTAATAACTCATTTGCCTTCAAAAAGTATTCCTCTTTTTTCTTAGCATCTCCCAAACCATTATAAGCCTCTCCTAATTGAATATTAAAATTTGCTTCGAGCGTATTATCATCCACTACATAATCCAGGCCCATTTCTAAAACGGTTTTTGCGTTTTTAAATTGTTTTAACTGATTATTTCCTAAACCGGCATAATAATAAAACTGAGGCTGGCTTGGATATACTTCGATCATATTCATTGCTCTTTTTGTCATTGGCTCGTATTGTTTTGCCAATGTATAGACTTCAAGTAACAACAAATTGGTTTCACGATCTGTATCTGAATTTGCTTTTAAATCTTTCTCATAATACTTGATTGCATTTTCATACTGACCTTTACTATGATAAAATTTTCCTATTTCTTTTGCAACATCTACTTCTTTATCATTATCGAAATAAGCAATTGCTTTTTCTAGATCCGGAGCGTATTGCGGATTTTTATTCACATAAATCAAAAATTCATTCAATGTACGATGCTTTATTTTTAAATCAATTTTTGGGCTTGACAAAATCATATTCATCGACTTAATAGCTTTATCAGCCTGGTTGGCATCAAGATATACTTTAAACATACTGACTTGAGCCCATTCAGAGTTCGGAATTTCTTTTGCCAATTGTTTCATTACCTCTAAAGCCTTATCGGTTTCCTCTGATTTCGAATATAAAAAAATCAGGTTCAAATAATTCGATTCTTCTTTTGGATGTTGCTTGATCTGATCAGTCAAATTAGCTATTTCAGCATTCTGATACTTTCCCTGAGATAAAATCTGCAATTTATAACGATCGCGATCTTCTGATTTCCCGAATTTATCATTCATTTCATTGATAGTCACCAACGCCTTATCAAATTGATTGGTGATCATGTACAACGAAATCAAATCGTCTTTATACTCTTCATCAAAAGCAATTATTTTTTGAATTGTCTCAATTGCCAAAGGATAATTCTTGGTTTCATAACTTACATCGTAAATCCCTAACCAATACCATTTGTTTTTTGGATCTAATTGTGTCGCTTTTTCAAACGAGTCCTGTGCATCCCGATAATCTTTTAAGGACAGATAATTTTTGCCTAATTCAAAATAAGCAACGGCATCATTAGGTTTTAGTTTAACACATTTCTCTAATGAGGTAATGGCTTTATCATAATTTTCAATTCCTTTTTGTTTTAATGATTCATAAAAAGCATCTTGATATTCATCAGTCGCCATAGCAATATCTTCCGGTTCTGTCTGTGCCATAACCGAAATTGGATTGCCAAGCAAAACGAAAAATAAAATAACTATAACTCCTTTTTGTATCATCTCTACAATTTAATCTTTAAACAAAAACGAATCTCTTTAAACTTGCATTTATTCTAAAACTGAATAATCACCAATACTGATACTGGTAAACTTACCATCATAAACAACGTGATTTCCTATCATTGCATTGTCTAAATTTGCATTTTTTATTTGAGAATAAGTTTGTACTAAACTGTTTTTGATAGTACTGTCAATAACATGACATCCTTTCCCGATAGATACATTAGGACCAACTGTTGCATTTTTCAACACTACATTTTCGCCAATATAACAAGGAGGAATAATCGTTGAGTTTTCTAATGTAACATCATAATCTACTAAATGTTCTCCATCATTATGTAAAAACCCTAACATTCTTGAATTCGTTTCAACGGTTACATCTTTGTTTCCGCAATCCATCCATTCGTCAACGCTTCCGGTTTTAAAAACTTTACCGTTCGCCATCATCGCTTTGATTCCGTCGTTGATTTGATATTCTCCCCCATTCTGGATATTGTTATCCAAAACGCCCTGAAGTTCTTTTTTCAAATCGCCAACTTCTTTAAAATAATAGATTCCGATAACTGCCAGATCACTTACGAATTCCTTTGGTTTTTCGACTAATTCTACGATTTCATTATTAGTGTTTAATTTTACTACACCAAATGCTTCCGGCTGTTCTACTTGTTTTACCCAAATTACAGCATCAGCAGAAGGATCTAATTCAAAATCGGCTCTGATCAAAGTATCTGCATACGCAATAACTGCCGGTCCTGATAAAGAATCTTTTGCACACATAATAGCGTGACCCGTTCCTAATGGTAAATCCTGGCGATAGATCGAAGCTTTTGCTCCTAAGCTTCCTGCCAATTCTTCTAAACTTGTTACAAGATCATCTCCAAAAAAAGCAGGATCTCCCAAAATAAAAGCAACTTCTTCGATAGGTTCTTTTAATATTTCAGCAATGTCTTCGACTAAACGATGAACAATAGATTTTCCCGCAACAGGAATTAATGGTTTTGGAACAGTTAAAGTATGTGGCCTAAGTCTTGATCCTCGACCCGCCATTGGAACGATTATTTTCATTTGTATTTTTTTATTTAACCGCAAAGTTCGCAATCCTGATAGCTATCGGGATTTGCAAAGTTTGCTATGTTTATTCATTTCATTTTTAAGAACGCAAAGTGCAAAAACTGATTTCTGAGACTGAGACTGAAGACTACTTCACTCCAGTACTTCCAAAACCGCCTTCGCCTCTTGAAGTTTCAGAAAGTTCTTCTACTTCAATCCATTCTGCTCTTTCGTGTTTGGCAATAATCAATTGTGCAATTCTTTCTCCGTTTTCGATTACAAAAACTTCATTTGATAAATTTACTAAAATTACACCTATTTCACCTCTATAATCAGCGTCAACAGTTCCGGGAGAATTTAAAACAGTTACTCCTTTTTTCGCCGCTAATCCACTTCTTGGTCTAACTTGTGCTTCGTAACCAATTGGTAATTCAATAAAAAGTCCTGTTTTTACAATAGTTCTTTCTAATGGTTTTAACGTAATTGATTCAGTTAAATTGGCACGTAGATCCATTCCTGCCGAAGCAATTGTTTCGTAGTTTGGTAAAGCGTGCTGTGATTTGTTGATAATTTGTATTTTCATTTTTTATTTTAAAAGATTAAAAAGTAAAACTACTTTCTATTCATAATTCCTTTGATAGTCTCTTTTTCATTGTGATACACAAAATACATGAATCCTAATAATAACGGAACTCCAACGAAATAATTCTCTCTAAATCCGTAAAAAGAAATAGCCGAAAATACGATTGAAATTCCCAAATAAGCTCCAATTTTGTTCATATCATAGGGTATTGGATAGTATTTGTTTCCTAAAAGATAAGAAATCAACATCATACTTCCGTAAGCTGAGATCGTTGCAATTGCTGAACCGTAGTAGCTGTATTTTGGAATTAAAAAATAATTTAAAACCAATGTTATAACGGCTCCGACAATAGAAATATAAGCTCCAATTTTTGTTTTGTCTGTTAGTTTATACCAAACCGACAAGTTGTTGTAAATTCCTAAAAAGAAGTTCGCCAATATAATTAGCGGTACTACTTTCATCGCTTCCCAATAGGCTTTATTGTCAAGCAAAAGATATTTTAAAACATCTGCAAAAACAATAACTCCTAATAAAATTAAGGAACCCAGAATAACGAAATATTTTGTGATTACAGCATATGTTTGTGGTGCATTTGCATTTTTTGCATGACTAAAAAAGAAAGGTTCTATTCCTAATCTAAAGGCTGTTGCAAACAAAACCATAAACAAACCTAATTTGTAACATGCAGAGTAAGCCCCAACTTCAGATTTTGCAAGATTTTGTGGTAACAAATATCCCAGAAGAATTTTATCAAAATGCTCGTTAACAGCAAACGCCAGTCCTGCAACCAAAATTGGCAAACCGTATTTCATCATTTTTTTCCAAAGTACGGGATCGAATTTTTTTCCAAGTGAAAGATAATTTGGTGACAGCACTATAAAAGTAGCTAAACTGGCCAACAGATTGGCTATGAAAATATAAGCGATCTGGAAATTCTCAACATACAAATTATCCCAAACCGAATTAGGATGTGAAGCTGCAAGTTTAGGTAAATAAATTAAGAAAAATATATTCAGTAATAAGTTGATTACTACATTTCCTATTTTAATTGCTGCATACATCATTGGCCTTTGATTGGCTCTAAGTTTAGAAAAAGGTATCAAAACCAAAGCATCCAAAACTAAGATCCAAACGGTGTATGTAATATACTGTACATCAACTTCCGCAAGATTTGCCAGTGTATTCCTGAAAATCAAGGCTACAAATAAGAAAATAATTGACGACCAAAAGATTGATATCGTCGAAGTGGCGATTACATTTTTCTTATCATCCTCGGCACTGTAGAATCTAAAAAAAGCTGTTTCCATTCCGTATGAAAGAACCACATTAAAGAAAACCATCCATGACAAAACGATCGAAACCTCGCCATATTCTGCAGTTGGTAAAATACCAGTATACAATCTTACCAATAAAAAACTTAGCATTCTTGGTAATACCGTCGCTAGTCCGTAAATAGCAGTTTGTTTGAACAGATTTTTATATAATCCCAAAATAATTGTATAATAAAGTTTGTAAAACAAAAATAACCAATTCTTTGGTTTATTATTGATTTTGTAGGTTCAATAAAAAAATTGGCTTGTTATTTTATTGTGTAAGTTTTTTTTCGTCCAGAATTTTAACAAAATGAAAACCCTTTGGTTCATAACCCTGATTGTAATAAAAGCGATGAGCAGCAAAATTTCCGGTAAAAGCATCTAAAACTATAGAACTGCAGTCAAGATATAAAGCCTTTTTTTCGATAAAATCTGTAAGGAGTTTTCCAATTCCTTTAGAACGAAAATTAGGATTTACTACAAAGTTATCAATTTCAAGATATTTGCCAGTCCATAATTTAGTCGCAGACCAACACCCCGTAATTCCCATACAAACATCTTCATCAAAAACTGCAATCTGTATATAGTTATGAGGAACCATATCAGAAAGATATTCATGATATTTTGCAACAGATAGATTAGGATACAGAAATCGCATCGTTTCAATTTCACTCAGCATTGCTTCTATCGTAGTAAGCTCTTTTATTTGTAGATTCATTGTAATAAAAAAATAGACGTCAAAAATACTCATTTTTTTTTCATTGTCGCTGATATAATGCTTTCATAAGGACAAGTGTGAAATCTATAATAAAGAAAAAAAATTGTATAAACTATTCCAAGCACTTCTATACTAACTTTGTATCAAAGGGAATGAGTAAAGCTAAAATACAACCCTTCTAAAAAAAGCAAAGCATTGGGACTAATAAAGCTAGTTTGTTCCCACGAAAGACAAAGCAAAGGGATTGATTCTGCTGAAATGTAACCCTCAAAAAAAACAGAGCATTGGGACTAATAAAGCTAGTTTGTTCCCATGAAAGACAAAGCAAAAGGGAGTGATTCTGCTGAAATGTAACCCTCAAAAAAACAGAGCATTGGGACTAATAAAGCTAGTTTGTTCCCATGAAAGACAAAGCACTACAGAGGTGATAAATCTGTCAAATAATTTTATAAAATGGTACTGATTCTCAGTTTTTGGATAAATTGAGGATCACCATTTTATAAGTTTTAAATCAAAAAAACTAAACTACTATATAAATAAAAAGAGCCGATAATTACTTATCGGCTCTTTTTGTATGTCTTGAATAAATTATCCTTTTAAAGCTTCTGCTCCACCAACGATCTCAAGGATTTCGTTTGTAATAGCAGCTTGACGTGCTTTATTGTATGTCAATTTCAATTGGTTTCTTAATTCAGTTGCGTTGTCAGTTGCTTTGTGCATAGCTGTCATACGCGCTCCGTGTTCTGAAGCAAATGAATCACGAATACCTTTGTATAATTGTGTTTTTAATGATTTTGGAATCAAAGTCAATATAATTTCCTCTTTTGAAGGCTCGAAAATATAATCTCCTGCAGTAACAGGAACATCCGATTTAATTGGTGCTAATGGCAAAAACTGCTCTGTCTGAACGATTTGTGTCGCAGCATTTTTAAATTGATTGTAGATCAATTCGATTCTGTCATATTCACCTGATAAAAACTTCTCAGTTAAATTATCAGCAATTCCACCAACATTATCAAAAGTTAAATGATCAAAGATTGCATTATGATGACCGTGTACTTTGTGCGTTTTACTTAAAACATCATTTCCTTTTTTACCAATAGCAAAAACGTCTACTTGTTTTCCTGCATAAAATACAGTACGGTTTTTTATCTCTTTAATTACATTTGTATTAAATGCACCACATAAACCTCTATTTGAAGTTATAGCAACAAGCAATACTTTTTTTACTTCACGTTGTGTTGTATAATCTCCTCCAACTTCACCATCAAGTGTAGCCGAAAGGTTTTGCAACAACTCCGTTAATTTCTCGGCATAAGGGCGCATTGCAGTGATTGCATCTTGTGCTTTCTTAAGCTTTGCAGCAGAAACCATTTTCATAGCCGATGTAATTTGCATCGTCGATGAAACGGAAGTAATTCTATTACGGATTTCCTTTAAATTTGCCATTTAGTTGATTAAAAAAATGTGACAATTTGAAAATTAGACAATTAGAAAGTCTGTTGAGACATTTTCTAATTATCTAATTTACCAATTATCTAATTAGATATATTTTGCTGAAATTTCTTTTGCTGCTTTTTCGATAACGTCAGTAATGTTGTCATCTAATTTACCAGCTTTCAACGCGTTAAGCGTATCTTTATGTTTACTGTTTAAGTAAGCTAAGAAATCAGCTTCAAATTCTTTTACTTTATTTACAGGAACGTTTCTTAATAAGTTTTTAGAACCAGCGTAAATAATAGCAACTTGATTTTCTACTGTATAAGGATCATTTAAACCTTGTTTCAAGATCTCAACGTTTCTTTTTCCCTTTTCAATTACGTTTAAAGTAACTGAATCCAGATCAGAACCAAATTTAGCGAAAGCTTCTAATTCACGGAATTGAGCCTGGTCTAACTTTAAAGTTCCTGAAACTTTTTTCATTGATTTAATCTGTGCATTACCTCCAACACGAGATACAGAGATACCTACGTTAATAGCAGGACGAACTCCAGAGTTGAACAAATCTCCATCAAGGAAAATCTGACCATCTGTAATCGAAATTACGTTTGTTGGGATATATGCAGAAACGTCACCAGCCTGAGTTTCGATAATTGGTAAAGCAGTTAATGAACCACCACCTTTTACGATAGACTTAAGAGAATCTGGTAAATCGTTCATGTTTTTAGCAATTCCATTATCTGCAATTACTTTACAAGCACGCTCTAATAAACGAGAGTGTAAGTAGAAAACGTCTCCAGGATATGCTTCACGTCCCGGTGGTCTTCTTAATAAAAGAGAAACCTCACGGTAAGCAACAGCTTGTTTAGATAAATCATCATACACAATAAGTGCCGGACGACCTGAATCTCTAAAGTATTCTCCAATTGCTGCACCTGCGAAAGGAGCATAAACTTGCATTGGAGCCGGATCAGAAGCATTAGCTGCAACAATAACTGTATAAGCCATTGCACCTTTTTCTTCTAACATTTTAGCAATTCCTGCTACAGTTGAAGCTTTTTGCCCAATTGCAACATATATACAGAATACAGGTTTTCCTGCATCGTAAAATTCTTTTTGATTTAAGATTGTATCGATACAAACAGTTGATTTACCTGTTTGACGGTCACCAATAACAAGCTCACGTTGTCCACGACCAACCGGGATCATAGCATCAACAGCTTTAATACCTGTTTGCAATGGCTCAGTAACTGGCTGACGGAAGATAACACCAGGTGCTTTTCTTTCTAAAGGCATTTCGTATAAGTCTCCACCAATTGGTCCTTTTCCATCAATTGGAAAACCAAGAGTATTAACTACACGTCCTACCATTTGCTCACCTACTTTAAGAGAAGCAATACGTTGTGTTCTTTTTGCTGTTGAACCTTCTTTAATTCCAGTTGATGGTCCTAAAAGTACCACACCAACATTGTCTTCTTCAAGGTTCAATACAATAGCTTCAAGTCCGTTATCAAATTCAACTAACTCACCATATTGTACATTAGATAGCCCGTAAATACGAGCAATACCGTCTCCAACTTGAAGTACAGTTCCTACTTCCTCTAGTGTAGCACCAGATTCAAAACCTTCTACTTGCTTTCTTAATATTGCTGAAATTTCAGCAGGTTTGATTTCCGCCATCTTAAATTTATAATTTAGACACTTTTATGTGTAATAAAACTAATTACTTAACTCTCTTTTTAATACCTGCAATCTGTTTGCAACAGAAGCATTGTATTGTTGATCACCTATTCTTAAAATAAATCCTCCAATAATTGATGGATCTACTACATTTTCAATTGTTATTTTTTTATCTGACAACGTTGCGATTTTAGCTAAAACTTTAGCTTCTAAATCTGCATCCATTGCAATGGCAGTTGTAACTTTTGCTACTTCTGTACCATTACCTTCATCAAATAACTTACTGTATTCTAAAGAAATTGCCTCTAGAATCTCGAATCTTTTGTTTTCGAATAATAAATGAAATAAACCTTTAGTTACACCATTTATATTTGCAAAAACTTCTAAAAGTGCACTTTCTTTAACTTCAACTTTTATAGTTGGGCTTTGAATAAAAGTACTCAATTCTTCATTACCGCCAATTGTCGAAGCAATTGATTTCATGTCGTTATTTACAGCTTCGGCAATACCTTTAGAGTTTGCTAAGTCTAGAATTGCTTTTGCATAACGAATTGCTGCTCTTGTACTTGCCATAATATTAGTTTAACTTTACGTCACCTAACAACTTCTCTACTAATTTAGTTTGAGATTCTTTGTTAGATAATTCCTCTTTCAATAATTTTTCAGCAATGCTTAATGATAAAGTTGAAACTTGTAATTTCAATTCTGCCATAGCAGCATTTTTTTCATTTTCTATCGCCAATTTAGCTTGCGCTATTAATTTTTGACCTTGCTCTTGTGCTTCATTTTTAGATTCAGCTATCATTTGCTCTTTCATTTCACGAGCTTCTTTTAACATTGCATCACGCTCTGCACGAGCTTCTCTCAAGATACGCTCATTATCAGCAGTTAAATTCTGCATTTCTAAACGAGCTGCTTCAGCTGATGCTAAAGCTTCATTGATAGATTCCTCACGACTTTTTACAGCACCTAAAATAGGTTTCCAAGCAAATTTTGCTAAAAGAAAGAAGAAAACAATAAAGATAATTGTTGTCCAAAAAATTAAACTTTCTGGTGAAGTTAATTGCATAACATTATATATTTAAAAATTGTTTGTCGTTTTTGAAAAAACTTCCTGAAGCCAACCGCTACAGGAAGTTTAATTTTTTTTAATTATGCGTTTGTGATTAACGCAACAACTACTGCGAAAAGTGCAACACCTTCAATAAGTGCAGCAGCAATAATCATAGCAGTCTGGATTTTTCCAGCAGCTTCTGGTTGACGAGCAATAGCGTCCATTGCAGAACCACCAATTTTTCCAATACCAAGACCTGCACCAATTACAGCTAATCCAGCTCCGATTCCAGCTAATACCATAATAATAAATTTATATAGTTAATAATTAATAAAACTCTGATTAATGATGATCATGCTCTTCAACAGCCTGACCAATAAATAATGCTGAAAGCAAAGTAAATACATACGCTTGCAAAGCAGCAACTAATAATTCTAATACACTCATGAACAAAACAAATGCTCCGGCAACTGGCCCTACTGCAATGCTTTTGAAAATGAAGATTAAAGAAACTAAACTCAAAATGATAATGTGACCAGCAGTAATGTTTGCGAACAAACGAATCATTAATGCAAATGGTTTAGTCAACATTCCGATAATTTCTACAGGAATCATAATTGGAGCCAACCAAACCGGAACTCCAGGTGTGTTGAAAATATGTCCCCAGTATGATTTGTTTCCGCTTAAAGTTGTAACGATAAAAGTAATAAAAGCCATTACAAATGTAAAATAGATATTACCTGTTAAGTTTGAACTGAATGGGAAGAATGGAATTAATCCAATAAGGTTATTGATCCAGATAAAGAAAAAGATAGTCAAAAGGTATGGCATATATTTACCTGCCTTTTTTTCACCAATATTTGGAACAGCAATTTCGTCTCTAACATAAGTAACTAGTGGCTCTAAAAATCCAGCTAATCCTGTTGGTGCTTTTGGATTTTTCTTATATGATCTTGCTACAGCAAAAAATAAGAAAAACAAAATAATTGCTGACATCAACATAGAGAAAACATTTTTAGTGATAGAAAAATCTAAAGGTCTTGCATCAAAAGCAAAAGCACCTGTGTTTTTCTGATCCGCTGTCATTGTCTCAAATTTGTCAGCATAAAAAATTATTTCTTTATAGCGAACTAATTTCTGACCATTAATATCAACAACATGTTCTCCTGAATTATCGTGGTGAAATTTTGCAGATGAAAAAATCTCCAATCCATTATTAGTCCATAAAATAACCGGAAGGCTAAAAGAAATAGGGTGACCATTCCAGTCAGCAATATGAAAATCGTGAGAATCCCCAATATGTGAATTGATTAATTCACTAGCATTAAATTCTTTTTCTATTTCGTGACCAACAGATTCTCCGTGACCTGCTGCTTCTGTATGACTTGCTTCTGTTGACTCAACAGTTTCATGTTTTACAGAAACACTATCAACAGGGGTTGAAGCGAAATTAATCGACGAACTAAGTGCTAATAAGGTAACTAATAAGTACTGGACTGGTTTATTTGAAATTATCATTATAAAATCTGTATCTAATTTTAGGTTCCAAAAATTTTTTGCAAAGGTACATTTAAAATTGAAAATTGAAAATTTATGGGTGTAATTTTTAATATTTAGATTTTTAAAGACCAATCTTCCTGTTAATAAAGCAATTAACCTTTATTTATTAACCGAATAGTAAAATAGGTTTCGAATAGTAAAAATAAAAAATAAGGTATAAAAAAAGTACTCAGGTCAAATATTGGGTCTTTAACATGTGCTTTTATTAATGGAATCAAAAATACAATAGCTGCCATCATTCTAAAAAAACTGGCTCCCAAAAAAGCAAAACCTGTGTATTGAGGAGCATTTTTATGCACAAAAATTAAAAAAAGATAGACTAAAAATGTAGCTATTATATTAAACAAATAAATACTCCACGCGGAATAAAAAAAAACTAATTTCTCTGATAATGATTGCATCGCAAAATATTGCGCAACAAATAATGCAACTGAAAAAGGGATAAAATACTTAAGAAAATCGATCGTTTTATTCATTATTTATTTAAATTTTTAACTTGTCTGATAACATTGTAAAGTGCCAGGAAAACAGAAAATAACGAAAGAATTATAGTCCATAAAGAACCTCCGTTTGAATATTTTTTATCTAACCAGACCCCTAAATAAGAAAACAAAAATATAATAATTCCCATTTGAATTGGAATATTCATTAATGCCAGCCATTTATTATTTGATTTATTATTCGGTTCCTTTTCCATCCTTTAAGGTTACTTCTTTATTATTTGTTAGCATGGTACAAGTAGCTGTAAAATCAGCTCCCGGTTCTATAGAAAGTTTACCCACGGCAACTTCTCCATGAATCTGTGCAGATGCTTTTATATTAAAGATTTCCAGTACTTTAATTTTTCCCTGAAACTCTCCTTCTATATCCGCATTATTGCAAATAATTTCCCCTTTTACAACACCTGATGCTCCTATAACCAATTTTCCCTGCGAGGTAAAGTTTCCAATTAATTCGCCATCTAATCTAAAATCAGCTTTAGAAACAATATCTCCTATTATTGAGGTTCCTTCTACTATTCTATTGGTTTTTCCTAAAAGGTCAGTGCCGTTTTTTTTGACTTTATCAAACATGATTATGGGTTTTTTGGGGCTAAATAAGCCTCAAGATTTTTCTTAATTTGTATTACTTTATAATTTTCACTCGACATAATAATTGCCGGATGTGAGATTTTATATTTTTTATCGTCTCTTAAAACTCCTGAAACATCTTTGGCATACGCTTCAGATTTAACTCCGTGAATAACCACAAAACTTTCTGTTTTGTTATATTTATCTAATGAAGTGGTCAATCTTTCGAAGTTTTCAACTGCTAAAAATTTCTTGATTGCTTCTTCAATTTGTTTTGCTGTTTTAGTGTCGTCTTTTGGAATTGCATAAATAATTTTCCAATTTTTAGTGTCGACTGATGAAAAATCAAGTTTCTCTAAACCAGGAATTTGCTTCTCTAAAATTTCTCTTGCATTTTTACCTTCATCACTATTTGGATAATTATCGGCAACATTTTCTAACCCTTTTTTGTAGGCTGCCAAACCATTTACTTTTCCTAAAATATTTGCTTTCAGCAATTCGTATTTAGAAACAATTTCATCACCGGAATATTGATTGATCAAATTATCGATATTATCCAAAACGGTATCAAACTGTTCTTCCTGAAATAATTTATACCATTTTTGATATTCTTTTTCAGGAGATGCTAAATCATCTGTATTTGCATTGTTTATAATTTGTGCATATCTCGAATTTGGATATTTCGTCGTAATATCAAATTTGACAGATTCTGCTTTTGCCGGATTCGTAATTTGATATATTTTGTACAAATTATACATCGATGGTAAAATCAATTTTTCCTCCGGATTATTTTTTAATAATTGCTCCAGTTTTTCACTGGCCAAATTATATTCCTTAAATTTCTCTTTATAAATAAGTCCTAGCTGGTAATATGCAAAATTACGTTCCACACCAATACTATCTATAGCAGACTTTGTTTTTGGAAGTTGTTTTTCGTAAAAATCAGTGGTGTATTTTTCAACAACTACAGAATCTTTTAATTTATTGGCTAAATCCTGATTGTCGCTTATTGTATCATTCATTGCGGCATTATTAGCTGATTTTATTGCGGCTAATCTCCAATTTCCGTCTACGGTTCTGTTACCCCATAATTTCTTAAATTGTAATTTTCCATAAGCAACAGTGGTTGGATTATAAAAATAAAAAGTGCTTGCTGTTTCATTTCCAGCTGGAGGATTAAATGCTCCAATACCTGGATCGCTTTTTCCTATTGCATTAGGATTTACGGCCGTTGGTGTATTGCCTGAGTTTGTATTACGATCTATATTGGCTAATCTTTCCTTTTCCTTTTCTTCTAAAATGCGTTTTGCTTCATCCTTCTTTTTAAGTTCTGCAATATAATTTTCGAAATATAATTTTCTGTCAGGAGCAGGAAGACCATATACATTAATGATACTATCATTGCGTTTTGCAATTCCTTCGTATTTAATAACGTTATCTAAATTTTTTCTGTTTTTTTGGATAAAAGCAAATTCTCTGGTTTTAGGATCCAATTTTACCAATGTACTGTCATAATATTTGGCAGCCAATGTATAATTGGTGTTTTTAAAATACATATTCCCAATATTTCTATATGTGGAAGCGATCAAATAAGAATCTTTAGATTTTCTATCCAATGATTTATTATAAAATATCAAAGCACTGTCCTGTACTTTATAGTTATCATAAAAAACTCCCATCTCATAAAACAGGATATCATAATAGGGTCTGTTTTCACGGTCTGTAACTAGCTTATTATAGGCTTTGAGAAACATTTTTTTATCATCATATTTATAATCAAACATTTCTGCTTTATTAGCATAAGCATGCATCATATATTTTCGATCTGCTTTTCGATTCATGTCAATTACGCCGTTGTAAAAATAATTTGCACTGTCTTTTTTACCGGCTTGCTGATACATCTGAGCTAAAATAAAGCGATATCGCGTTTTGTCTTCATTTATTTTAGTAAATTTTTCTGCAATTCTAAGTTTGGCAACAGCACTGTCTTTTTCTTCCATATTCAAAAATGCTTCTGCTAATAAAGCATTTGCATCTGAAAAGGTTTGCTTATTAAGGTCTGTGTTTTTTAATAATAACTTAATGTTTTTTAAGGCAATAGCATCATTTCCTAAACGCATATTGGTTTTTTCGCGCCAGATTTTTGCCGTATAAATATTACTGCTGTTAGGATATTTATATAAGATATAATTGAATGCTTCAAGCGCCGGAATAAAGCGCTGATCATAATATCTGGCTTTCCCGAGCATTAAATATGCTTCATCAATTTGTGAATTTCGTTCTCTTCCTCCAATATTCATGGAGTGTTTTTGAATGGCTTTTGTTGCTTTGGTCTCTGCCTTTTCAAAATCTGCGTTTTTTGCTTTTTCTTCTTCCGAAAAATTTTCATCGATTTGCATTTTCTCAATCGGCAGAGTCCTCCAGAAATTATCCTGATTATTGGCCTGAATAGATTTTAAACCTTTGTCAAGGCCAATTCCACCGTTGTACAAAATGTTATATTTTGTACTTAAGGCATGCGAATTCCTGGCTAAAAAAGTATTTTTCTTGGTAGAACAAGCTATCAAAAGAAACAAAAAGACAAGAAAAAAACTATATTTTAGGGTATTCTTTTTCAATAGAAAGAGTTTAAATCAATTAACTTCTAAAATGAATTTTTAGTATAATGACTTGTAAAAATACGCTTCTTTTTGAAATATAGAAGCTTATACCGCAAAAAACGATTCTAATTCTTGTAAGGTTTCTTTTGAAGTTTGAATATCTTTCACAATCTCACCTTTATTAAGTGCTACTATTCGATCGCAAACCTCTACTGTATGCTGTAAATCATGGCTGGAAACCAAGACGGTAACATTTGGATTTTCAGCCAGATCTTTTATTATTTTTTTTAATCTGCTTACGGTTGTCGGATCTAAATTAGCAAAAGGCTCATCAAGAATAACCACTTCAGGATTACCAATAAGCGTGGCAATTATCCCCACTTTCTTTTGATTTCCTTTGGATAAATCTCTTAAATATTTTTTATTATTTAGAATTTCTCCATTAAAAAACTCTTCATGGCTGGCTAACAAAGCATCAATATCGGCTTTGTTTTGATGACGCAAATCGCCAATAAAATAAAAATATTCCTCAGGAGTTAAATATCCTATCAAAAAACTTTCATCAAGAAACGATCCTGTAAATGATTTCCAGTTTTCACTCGTATTCACCTGAATAGTATTGCTAGTGATATTTCCTGTCGAAGGCTGAATAAGATCTAATAATAAACTGAAAAAAGTTGTTTTTCCTGCTCCGTTATTTCCCACTAATCCAAAACTTTGTCCTTTTGGAATTTCAAGATTATCAATGTTTAAAACTTTTATTCCGTTATATATTTTTGAAAGTTGATTTACTTGTATCATTTTCTATCTTGTTTAATTGTTGATTTGGTTAATCGTTAATTTGTTTCGTTTTAATCCGATAAAAAAATTATCTCATTATCAAATTAGCACATTCTCTAATTATTCTAATTCTTTTGTTTATAAGCACTTATCGTACTGTATTTCTCGATTTTATATCTTTTTTCGATCAGTGAAAAAACCTTGTCTTTTAAGATAAAACCTAAAGCCCCTGCTCCTGCAACTAATGATAATCCAAGAGTTTTATTTCCTAGATAAAGACCAATGGCATAAAGTCCCAAAGGCAATAATATTTTAGGTAATGTCAATAACATTGCGCTTACATTAAAAGCTTTTTTATCTCCAAAAGCTCCACCGGCAGAACTTAAATCAATTGGTGTTTTTGTAAATGCCCCGCCTAAAAGTACTAAGTGTGAATTTACTCCAATATTATAAATCGCACCAACAATAATTGTCAGGTAAATTTCCCATCCGTAAAAAAGATAAAATGATGCAATTATTGTCGAAATAAAAGTAGCAATAACAATCAGCCACCATTTTGAAGTGATGTAACCGCGATACGGAATGTTTTGTGTCATCATTAATTGATAATACGAACTATCCCAACTTGGTACAAACTGACCAAAGACAAACAAAAATCCTCCTGAAACAAATATTCCGGCAAAAATATGCATTACTTCAGGCTGTTGCGTGTTTCCAAAAAAGATGAAACCGTAAAACAAAAAGAAAACACTCATGACAATAGTCGTTTTAGATCTTTTATTTCTCTTAATTAGTTTGATATCATTTTTAAGAAAAGTTCCCAAAGTCCCAAATTGATTCAGCCATGCAAGATTTTCAGTTTCTGCAATATCCGCTTTTTTAGAAAGTCCGGCATCTAAAAATAAATTATTTTTAAAGTACTTAAAAGTAAATGCATACAATGCAATTAACACTAAAACGGGAATCAAAAACAATCCTTTTACAGCATAAAATCCCTGAAACGCCGGAGTTGTAAAGCTCGTAATATCAAATACCTTATAATATTGTGCCGCCGCCAGTAAAAGAATTGCTCCTATAAAAACAACAAACAATTTATCGATATTACTTAAAATAATATTTAAAAAATTGTTGATATATATTAATGAGAAAGCTGCTAACAGCCAAAAAATAACTCCTGCAATATCATAACCTTCCAGAGCTAGCACAACCGAAAATGGAATGAAGAAAAGAGCGTGTACCCAATTAAAAAAAGACAATGCAGTTTTGCCTAAAGAGAAATGAACAATTGTTGGTTTTTTGAATGGTAAAATCAATAAAGGTTTTATGTTCAAAACCGGAATTGCCTGCATTAACAACCGAATTACGAGGTCAAACAGAAAATAATAAATCAAAAATTGATTGATGGTAACTAATGGTTCCAGGTTCATTTTTCGCAATACATAAAATGCTCCTACTCCCATACCTATAAAAAGTATCGAAAAATAGATCATCAAAAAACCAATTAAAATTTTCATTGCCACATTTACTCCAAAGGAGGCAGATCTGGTAAAGGCTTTCCATTCTAGATAAATAAACTTTTTAATCATGGTTATTTGGTTTTCAGTTTTGTAGTAAGAGATCAAATGTAAGTAAACGTTACAAAAAAAGTTAAAAATAATTATTTCGTACCTGACATTTAATCTCCGTTTGCTACTTTTGCATAAAATATACAATCATGCCTTCATTTTTAAAACTCATAATTAAAGAGGTAAAACGCGAAACATCAGACGCCGTTTCTGTACTTTTTAATGTTCCGGAAGAACTAAAACCAGACTATAAATTTATAGCTGGACAATACATAAATCTAAAATTAACTCTTGATAATCAGGAGATTCGTCGTGCTTACTCTATTTGTTCTGCACCGGAAAGCGGTGAATTGCGAATTGCTGTAAAAGCTGTAAAAAATGGTTTGTTCTCTCAGTTTGCCAATACCAGACTTAAAGCCGGTGATGTTCTTGAAGTTGGTCATCCTGAAGGAAAATTTACTTTTGAACCTGATGCTGAAAGACAAAAAAACTATGCTGCTTTTGTTGCCGGAAGCGGAATTACTCCGGTACTTTCGATTATAAAATCAGTCATGAAAAGCGAGCCAAAAAGCTCATTTATAATTGTTTACGGAAATAAAACTCCTGAAGAAACTATTTTTTACCAGGAATTACACGATTTACAATTGCAATATGTAGGCCGCCTTTTCGTGCATTATGTTTTTAGTCAGGCTAAGGCAGAAAATGCTTTGTTTGGCAGAATCGAAAAATCAGCAGTAAATTTTGTTCTCAACAACAAACACAAAGAATTACAATTTGATAAATTTTTCCTATGCGGACCAGAAGAAATGATTGATACTGTTTCTGCTATTTTAAAAGAGAAAAATGTAAAAGAATCAGCTATTAAATTTGAACTTTTTACCTCATCATCACAAGAAAATCAAATCAATACTTCATTAGAAGGACATACAAAAATCACAGTTTTAGTAGATGACGACGAAGTTTCGTTCGAAATGTCTCAAAAACAAACCATATTAGATGCGGCCCTAAAACAAGGAATCGACGCTCCATATTCTTGCCAAGGCGGAATTTGCAGCAGCTGTCTTGCCCGTGTAACTTCTGGAACTGCCGAAATGACTAAAAACTCTATTTTGACAGACAAAGAAATTGCTTCAGGATTGATCTTAACTTGTCAGGCACATCCAACATCAGAGTCTATTTATGTAGATTATGATGATGTTTAGATTTTAAAATTCCAATGGCGTAATAAATTCCAATAAAAAATTCCAAATTCCAAATTCCAACTTTACAATTGGAGTTTGGAATTTTTTTTGTTTTATAATTATTAGCAATCTTTGCAAATTTGAAATTGAATTTATTTTTATGAGATCTGTACGAGAAATTTTTAAAGGCAAGGAATATCTTTTAGATGAACCTGAAATTGAGAAACTTGTAGAATATTGCGAAGAACTGCAAGAATTGTCGAGTTTAAATATCAGAAGACGAACAATAAAGAACTCGCAATGCTGGATATGCTCAAAGAAGTCATAAAAGGTTGTAATGCCATGGAAAAAGAACAAATGGAGCATGAAAGATTTGGTTATGAAGCTACAAATTCGAACCTTAAAAATTATATTTATAGCAGATGTCGCGATGAGAAGATAAGGTTGTAATAAATTTCAATCTCCAAGCTTCGGCATAAATCCCAACTATACAATGAAATGTGGTGAACTATTTCTTTATCAGAGCTTAAAACCTGACAAAATTTTACTCTCTATTTTCCCTTTTCTAACTATAATCAAAAAAACACTATTGAGCAATAAATAAAAAAGCATGTAAGTTTTTGGTTATTTTCTAAAAAATGCGGCAAAATTTTACTATATTAGTAGTTCAATACAGCTGATCATTCTTCTATCTCTTAAAATAGATTTGTAAAGCTATTTCTGATTGTCAACATAAAATTTAAATATCATGGCAATGCATCACTACCTTCGTCTGTCTTTTATATTACTTTTTGTAATAACAGCTTTTATTTCTATCTACTTTATAATAAAAAAAAGGAAAAACAAAAAAGTACCTAAACTACTTTCAGAAGAAAAGTATAATTTATCAATGGCCGAGGGAATGACAGAAATATCAGTCTCTAATGATCTTTTTTTTAATATTTGGCCTTATGTAAGTGAATTAAAAGCAGCCAAAATTTTATCAAGAAAAATTAAAGAATCTGAATTGGTACATAAAGTTTACAGAAATTCAACCGAAAATTTTGAACATATTTTACTCGCTACTGAAAAAGAAAATCATTTTGTGAAAGTCGTAGTTGATACAAACAAAAAGAAAGCAATGGGTTATCTTTTTCTTGATTTATGAGTAATGAAGTAATCTTTGTCAAAGTTTAAAACTTTGACAAAGATTACTACGTATTTCTAATGCAATAAAATTAGAATTTTCTATGATAACTGTGACTGAATCCTGGAAACTATTTTCTCTGGAGAAATCGTTCTCATCGCATCTTCATAACCTTCAACAATTTTGTTTCCGTAAACTGATGTTGGTAATTTTGGATATTGATTTCTGTCTGAGGTTAAAACATTTTCCATAGTTTGATTGAATGGCAAAAATCCTGCGTACGGATGTGTCGCTCCCCAAAGTGTAACAACTTTTATTCCTAACATTGCCGCAATATGAGCGTTTCCGGAATCCATAGAAAGCATAACATCAAGATTACTAATCAATTGTAATTCTTGCTGAAATTTAATTTTTCCAGCCATATTGATTACATTTTCAAATGGTTTTGCAAGTGAATCCAGAATTTCGATTTCTTTCTTTCCTCCTCCAAAAAGTAAAATTTTATACGACTTATTCTCAGCTAATTTGGCAATTACTTCCTGCATTAAATCCTGCGGGTAAACTTTAGAATCATATTGTGCAAAAGGAGCAATTCCGATTAATTTTTGATTATTGTCACCGATAATTTCTAAGATATCTGCGCTCAATTTTGCCTTTTCAGGGAATGTTGGATTCGATAAATCTAAAGGAAATCCAAGTTCTTCGAACACTTTTGCATGTCTTTCGAACATTGTTGGCAATTGCTTGAAAATCTTATTTTCCGCCCTTGTTAGTTCTTTTTTACCTTCTCTTCCTTTGTCGACTGTGGCTCTTTTTTTTCCGCTTAAAGCGAAAAGTAAGCTCACAATTTTAGATCTAAGAACGTTATGAAGATCGGCAAAAGCATCAATTTTAAACTTTTTAACATCTCTAAATAATCTCAAAAGTCCTGAAAAACCTTTATGACGCTCTTTTTCATCAAAAGCAAAAAACTCTAGATTGGGAATTCCGTCAAAAAATGGCCTGAAAAACGGACGTGAAATTACGGTGATTTTTACCTCTGGATATTGTTTTACAAATGCGCGTAAAACAGGAACCGTCATGGCGACATCTCCCATTGCGGAAAGTCTCATGACGGCTATATGTTTAATTTTATTGGACAAATTTTGACTTTTAAAAATTAATTGTGAACAACTTCCTTATTCTAACTTACTAAAAAACATTCTTTTATAAAATTATATTCTTTTCTAATTTTGCTTTTTAGCCCAGATTGAAATGGAAATCCTGGAGCAAAAAAATAAAGTTTCCTGTTTAAAAAAAGCGACCAGCGGAAGCTCTTTTTTGAACAATAGAAACTCTATTTTTTTGTGTCCCGATAGCTAGCTATCGGGATGAAATGAAAAGCTGGAAATATACCTCCAGAAATTATTTCTTATTTTGATATAAAACAGGATTTAATTCATCGTCATTGTACATTTTCATTTGTTTGTACACTTTCATGAATTTATCTCCGTTTTCGATGTCAGTCAATAAATCATCAATCGCTGTTGATAAATCAGTTCTTTGTTCTAAAAGAATGTTTAATTTTTCCTGGCATTTATCTCTATGTTCTTGCGAAGCTTCTGCACGATTAGCTTCTTCATTCATGTGATAAATTTTTAGGGCCAAAATAGACAATCTGTCAAAAGCCCATGCAGGACTTTCAGAATTGATTTTTGCACCATCTTTTACTTTTACA
This sequence comes from Flavobacterium sp. NPDC079362, assembly GCF_050267765.1. NCBI lineage: Bacteria > Pseudomonadati > Bacteroidota > Flavobacteriia > Flavobacteriales > Flavobacteriaceae > Flavobacterium > Flavobacterium sp. NPDC079362. The sequence goes on from NZ_JBNNFM010000001.1 coordinate 117,711, forward strand.
TCGCTGTATTTTTGTAAAAAATAGCTATCGATATATTCCACCATATCAGTACGTTCCTGATTAGATGCATCAATTCTTCTTTTTAAAGTCAAAGCTGCTACCGGATCAATTTGCGGATCACGAATAATATCTTCAAAATGCCATTGAACAGTGTCAATCCAGTTTTTTAAATATAATAAATGCTCGAATTTATCCTTAGGATAAGGATTGTTTATAGGTTGATCAACATTATCAAATTGATGATAATCTTTGATGCTTTGTTCGAAAACAGAATATGCTAATTTTGAAAACATGTCTTTATTTGTTAGAGTTACAAAGATACTTTTTATACTTTTATCGTGCGAATAAAACGATGAAATTTTCGTTATCGTACTGTAACCATTGATAATTCTAAAATTTTACTATGAAAATCCATTATATATCTGAGAATAATAGCGTCTTGAATCATTTTTTAGGTCAAATAAGGAATATAAATGTTCAGAACGATAGTATGCGTTTTCGAAGAAATATAGAGCGAATTGGCGAAATTATGGCTTATGAACTGAGTAAGGATCTTGCTTATAAAAATGTAGCAATTCAAACTCCGCTTGGTATTAAACAAACTACCGAAATTGAAAGTGACCTGGTTTTATGTTCTATTTTAAGAGCTGGTTTACCGCTTCATAATGGTTTTTTGAACTATTTTGATCACGCCGAAAATAGTTTTGTTTCGGCTTGCAGATATCATCCAAATAATGATGCTGAATTTGAGATTAGAGTTGAATATCAAGCTGTTTCAAACATCAATGATAAAACTGTTTTGCTTCTTGATCCAATGTTAGCAACGGGTCAGTCTATCGTTGCAGTTCATGAAAAATTAATTCAGAATGCAACCCCAAAAGAGATTCATATTGTAGTGGTTATTGCTGCCCCTGAAGGAATTGCTTTTCTTGAAAAAAGCCTTCCTGAAAACTGCCATTTATGGGTCGCTTCTTTAGACGAAAATTTAAATGAAAAAAATTACATTGTTCCAGGTCTTGGTGATGCTGGCGATCTTTCTTACGGCAGTAAATTATAGCTGAGAAAAAAACGTAAATAAACTACACAAAATCAATACATAAAAGACAATTTCGTTGTTGAGTTTTTGCTGCATATATTCTACATGACTTGAAGCCATAATGGTCAAAGGCGCAATACTAAACAATAACAAATCATTGCTTTTATCCGGTGAAACAATGAAAACAAGAGCTGCAATAAAAAAACAGGCTACTATTTTTTTGTATGAAGAATGTACTATTTGAGGTCGATTTGACAACGTTGTAAGCATTGAAGTTATAAAAAACAAAGCCACTGCAACGTATATTGAAAGTGCTCCGTTTTCATAATTATTCTTGAAATAATTAATATTAAAATCGATCACAGTATTTTTCTGGAAAAATTGAATTATATCAATATGGAAAATTAAAGAGATCAATAAAAAGATTATTGACACTGCCATTAGCGCTATAAAAGGTAAAATCCAGTTTCTATAATCTCTGGAAACATGAAAAATAATCGATATAAAAACCAATATTAAGAAAAGAATACACCAAAATTGAAATAAAGAAGCTATTAAAATCCAAAAAGAAGCATCGAATATTTTTTCTTTTGAAGCTTTTAGGGATTGTAACGAAATTAATCTTCGAAGTGCCAAAAGCACAAAAAAGTTCGCATATACTACATTCGCATTATTAAAAATCGTGGGGAAAAATAATATGAACAATAAGTAAAAAAATATCGTGTAACCGTTGTCCTTACTGAGTCCGTTTTTTTTTACAATGAAATTAATCAGGAAAAATGAAGCCAAAATAAAGAGTAACAAACTTACTTTTTGGAACGCCAAAAAATAAGAACTCACCCATGATGGATCTTTAATTTGAAAAATAAAAAAGAAAACCAGTATCAAAATTACGACCAATGAATAATTTAATGGCGTAGATTTTTTAAAAACACTTGTTATCATAAGGATATTTTATACTTTTGTGATTGTAAATATAATACTTGTTTAAAAAGGAAAACCAACAAGTTGAAAAAAGATTCTTTATTGAATTTTGTCTTCAATGCGTTAAAAACAATAAATAACATATAATTTTATAAATTATGACAGCTTTTTTTGAAGGAATACAATACTTATTCGTTAACATTTTATTTGCTCCACTTGACTTTTTACGTCGCCTAGAACTTGTTACTTGGTTTGGTGCTAATACTATTAACTGGATTTTTATGATCATCTGCGCAAGCGCAATTGTTTACTGGATTAAACAATTACGCCTTTTTGATGCCGCCGGAACAGAAAATCAAGATACTACAGCTCACTCTTTTTTAAAGTAAGTCGAAGCCAATATCTTTTCTAAAATACATCTTATCAAAATTTAGTTTATCTATATTTTGGTAAGATTTTTTTATGGCCTCTTGAAAATCATCTCCATAAGATGTTACAGTCAATACACGTCCTCCATTACTAACGACATTATTGCCATCTAATTTTGTTCCTGCGTGAAAAACTATAGAATCTGTAATATTTTCTAAACCTGTAATTACTTTTCCTTTTTCAAAATCTTCAGGATATCCTCCGGAAACCACCATAATTGTAGTCGCACTTCTTGGATCAACTTCTAATTCGAAAGTATCTAACTTTTGATCTGCCACAGCTTGAAACAATTCAACCAAATCAGATTTTAATCTTGGTACTACAACTTCAGTTTCAGGATCACCCATTCTTACGTTGTATTCAATAACAATTGGTTCGTTTTTCACATTGATCAAACCAATGAACACAAAACCTTTATATTCGATTCCGTCTTTCTGGAATCCTTCGATTGTTGGTTTTACGATACGTGTTTCGATTTTTTCCATCAAAACAGCATCAACATAAGGAACTGGAGAAACTGCTCCCATTCCGCCTGTATTTAATCCTGTATCACCTTCGCCAATTCGTTTGTAATCTTTTGCCGTTGGAAGAATTTTATAGCTTTTTCCGTCAGTCAAAACAAAACAGCTTAATTCGATTCCGTCCAGAAATTCTTCGATTACCACTTTAGAACTTGCTGCTCCAAATTTTTCATGAACAAGCATGTTTCTTAATTCCGTTTTAGCCTCTTCAAGATCCTGAATAATCAAAACTCCTTTTCCAGCCGCTAATCCGTCTGCTTTTAAAACATATGGAGGTTGTAACGTTTCAAGAAATTCACATCCTTTTTCTACTGTTTCGGCGGTAAAACTGTCATAAGCTGCTGTTGGAATATTGTGTTTCATTAGAAACTCCTTTGCAAACTCTTTACTTCCTTCAAGTTGAGCGCCTAATTTTGATGGTCCGATAACCGGAATATGCTGTAAACTTTCGTCATTTTTAAAAAAATCATAAATCCCTTTTACCAAAGGATCTTCTGGCCCTACGACCACCATTTTTACATTTTCCTGAATTACAAATGCTTTTACAGCATCAAAATCAGTTGGAGACATTGCAACATTTGTAGCAATTGCAGCCGTTCCCGCATTTCCTGGTGCAACAAAAAGTTTTTCGCAAAGCGGACTCTGAATCATTTTCCACGCAAAAGCATGTTCTCTTCCGCCTGATCCCAATAGTAAAATTGTCATGTGTAGTTATATTTAGTTGTGGTGCAAAAATAATTGCTTTTGTACGTAAAAAATAATTAAATCTTAAAAAGTTGTTCATTCTTATCTGTTAGTAATTTGATACTATTTTTTTTGATGAAAATTAGTTCGCAAATGATTTCTATTTTTTATAAGCCGTAAATTAAAACAGTTTAAATGCTGCTTTTAAATATAAATAAAATCTTACATTTTCTTTTTAAATTAAAAACTTATGGAGGATCATTCTTTACTTTCTGAAGAAACTATTTCTAATAAAATATATTATATACGCAACCAAAAAGTGATGCTTGCTTTTGATTTAGCTATGCTTTATTGCGTTGAAACTAAGAGAATAAATGAGCAAGTAAAGAGAAATTTAACTCGGTTCCCGGAAGATTTCATGTTTCAACTTACTGAAAATGAGTTTAAAAATTTGAAGTCGCAAATTGCGACTTCAAGTTGGGGCGGAAGCAGAACATTACCTTTTGCTTTCACAGAACACGGAGTTTTGATGCTTTCCAACGTTTTAAAAAGCGACAAAGCAATTCAAACCAATATACAAATCATGCGCATTTTCACCAAAGTGAGACAAATGCTCTTGGATACAACAGAAATTAAAGTTAACATTCTTCAAATTCAAAAGAAATTAGAAAATGACGATAAAAATATTGAATTGGTTTTTTCTTATTTGGATGAATTGACTGAGAAAAAAGAAAATGAAAGTGAACGGGTGAAAATTGGATACAAGAAATAAGTCGCTCTTTGAGTAACTCATTATAAACGAAAACGGGCAAATATTTATTGAATATTTGCCCGTTTTTTTATTTTATATAACTTGAAAAATCTTTGTGTTCTTCTTTTGAAAGTTCTTCTTTAGAAAGTGACCTGAAATAATCATAAGTAATTTTCATTCCTTCAGCACGATCTACTTTTGCTTTCCAACCTAATAATTCTTTTGCTTTTGTAGTATCTGGCTGGCGTTGTAATGGATCGTTTATGGGTAATGGATGATAGACTACCTTTTGATTTGTTCCTGTTAGTTTAATGATCTCTTCTGCAAAATCCTTAATCGTAATTTCGTCCGGATTACCAATATTTACTGGATATACATAATCTGAGTGCAATAATCTAAAAATACCTTCGACCTGATCATCAACATAACAAAAAGAACGGGTTTGCATTCCGTCTCCAAAAATAGTTAAATCTTCCCCGCGCAAAGCCTGACCAATAAAAGCCGGAATTACACGTCCGTCATTCAAACGCATTCTTGGTCCGTAGGTATTAAAAATACGCACTATTCTGGTTTCGACACCATGAAATGTGTGGTACGCCATTGTAATTGATTCCTGGAAACGTTTGGCTTCGTCATAAACTCCACGTGGACCAATTGTGTTTACGTTTCCGTAATATTCCTCCGTTTGTGGGTGAACCAATGGGTCTCCATAAACTTCAGATGTTGAAGCAATCAAAATCCTTGCTTTTTTTACTCGTGCCAATCCTAACAGATTGTGAGTTCCAAGAGATCCAACTTTCAAAGTCTGAATTGGTATTTTTAAATAATCTATTGGACTTGCGGGCGAAGCAAAATGTAAAATATAATCTAAATCACCCGGAATGTGAACAAACTTTGTGATGTCGTGGTGATAAAATTCGAAATTTTCTAATTTGAATAAATGTTCAATGTTTTTAAGATCTCCCGTAATCAGATTATCCATTCCAATAACATAATAGCCTTCTTTAATGAATCGGTCGCATAAATGCGATCCTAAAAATCCTGCTGCTCCGGTAATAAGTATTCTTTTCATATTAATTATTTATACATCGCAAATGTAACTGATTTGAAAATTATAAAAACTATTCTAAAAAAAACTGCCTAAAAAAATTAGGCAGTTTTATAAATTCTTTGTCTCCTCTTTACTATCACCAAATTAATATATTTGGCAGTAACTATTTTGAGATATTTATTTATCGATTTATTTTACGTTGAAAATTTGTTCCAAAATTTTAATAGTAATCAAATAAGTTGGTTTTACACCTGTTGTTCCTAATCCGCCTGAAGCTAATGTACTTCCTGTTTCCAGAGGATTATCTGAAGCATAATAAGCATAACGAACTTTGATATCGTGTGGTACACTTTTTCTAATTTTTGATGCAGATTGTATGGCTTTCTGATAATAAGATCCTTCCATTTCAAGACCAATTACTCCCCAGGTCGATTCGTGAAAGAATTTCAATAAATCTCTGTTTTGTAATGATGTTCCTAAAACGGTTACCATTGCACCTTCAAAAACTGCAATATCATTTCCTTCAAACATTGCTCCTTTTAGTTCATTTTCGAAGAAATAATTATCTGCAGTTCCTTCGTTTATATGTGCGGTCGGGATCATGATGTCTCCTTTTCCACCCTCAAGAATTCCAGCTTTACCCATTATTGAAACTGATGCTACATTCAATAAAGTTTCTTTTTTATAAGGTTTTAAAAGCTCATCGATAGTTTCATAAGCCTGCTCACCAAAAGCATAATCCATTACAATAATAACGGGTTTAGTTTCATCAAGAGCAGCTTTTGGAAATCCTGTTTTTCCCCAGTCAATTTTTGCAGTATCAAAAATCTGAACGTCGATATTAGTCCCTGAAGTGTCCGGCAATGAAATCATTCCGTTTTTTAAGGCTAATTCTTCAACCTGACTTCTAATATCTTTAGCTCCGGATTTACTTAATTCTTCATAAATATAAAAATCAGACTTGTCCTTGAATTTTGTTTTCAACAACGGTGTTGCAAAAATAGAATTCATAACACTGTGCATATTCGCACTTATTACATGAATTGGACGTTTTAGCAAGTTATTAGTTTTTAAAACCTCCTTGATGTTTGTGGCCCAGATTTCTCCGTGAATATGATGTCCTAAACGTTCTCTTAAAACGGGACTAAAAGTTATAGTTCGTTTGTTATTGTCAACTACTTCTTCGATCGCCAATTTTCCTAACCAATAAATAACATGCAGGAAACGGTCCGGAGTTTCTTCAGATCCAAATGCTTCGTAAATGTCCAGAACCTCTTCAAAAGTTCTTCCTAATATATTGGCAACATGCGAAATTGCTTTTTCTTTCTCAATTAATGGCAATTTTTTAGTTTGCATTACAGCCTGCTCCAGTTTCAACCAATCGCGGGAAACTTCGCCACCATCGTCTAATAAAACCCTGTTTTTAATTTTATGAGATTCGATGAAAATAAAAGTCAAATGAGTCAGGATGTCATAAATGTCTGAACGCCCGCGGGTGATTTCGACATTCATTTGTTCCTCATCAATCCTATAACAATTTCTTCGTCTTTTTGGAGGAACAATTGCCTCGAAATGTGATTTAGAATATCCTTCATCAGAAGTTAAATTAATAAATCGACATTGTTCAATTCCTATTGGTAAACGCTCTATAACGTACAAAAGCCCATTAAGCTCTACTTTTTCTTCGCCTATGTTTCCGTAAATTTCCGGACGTAATGCTAACAATGATTCACGCAAGCCATCGCCCGAAACTCCCATTGGCTTATAAAAACCACGGTTGAATAAATGACGCATTGTTATGTACATTCTTTCTATCGCTGCAGATGATTCCTGCGCTCTTGATCTTGATATATGTTTGGTTTCTTTCATGCTTGTTTATTTTAAAAATCTCCTCCTAAGAGAAGATGAAATTAGTATTTTTTAATTAAATGAAATTGAAATATTAATTTATTAAAGTTTTCATATTCTTAAAAACACCATTATTGTATATTGTTATTATTTATAATTCTCAAAATTAACTTCTATTTTTTAGAAATTCTAATTTTGTTACAAAATGAAATTTATTGTATTAATACGTTCCTGATTGTCTTTGGGTATTATAAATATAATTATTCAATTTTAAAAAAAATTGTTTCAATTGTCTTCATGATCTTAATCCTGCATCCGTTAAAAACTCATATATATCTTTATATTTTGTTTCTTTTACTTGTTGTGTTTCATGATCAAAAAAAGAAATTTTACTTTCGTATTCTCCGTTATTCAATTTAAATCCATAATAATCACCTGTATAATTATCAGAAATTGCGAGAAACTCGTGAGAACTAATTAGTCCAATATTTATATTATTTAATAAAATATTCCAATCACTATTTTCCTTTACAGAATAAACTGTTGTAAATGCGAAATATCCTCCTCCAAAAATTTTCACGAAATCTTTATACTCTTTTGGAAGCTTATTAGTAAGTTTTTCCTCGACATGAAACAATTCTGTGTCGGTAGCTTTTAAATCAGATTCTAAATCAAACCACAATGGATTTTTTAATTTGATTTCTTCTACTTTTTTACAAAACTCATTTAATTCCATTACAATTTATTACTTCAAATTATCTGCAATCTTTCTGTCATTCGACAATCTCGGAATTTTATTTTGTCCGCCTAATTTTCCTTGTGATTTCATATAATCTTGAAAACCATTTTTAGAAACTTTGGTTATAACCACTTTCCTCAAAACATTTCCGGTGATTAAATCATCATAATAAATGTTTTGTTTACGCATTGCATCATCAATTGCTTCTGCGAATGCTTCTAAATTTTCAGGTTCATTTTCAAATTCAACCAACCATTCATGATACGGCAAACCGCTTGAAGGATTTATTTGCGGCGCAACGGTAAATTCGTTGATTACAATTTTAGTTCCTTCCGTAGCTTCTTTCATGGCGCTTTCTACTTCTTTTGCAATAACATGTTCTCCAAAAGCAGATATGTAATGCTTGATTCGACCTGAAACGATAACTCTATGCGGAAATAATGATGTAAACTGAACCGTGTCGCCAATATTATATCTCCAGAGTCCGGCGTTTGTAGAAACGATCAAGGCATAATTAACGCCTACTTCGACTTCTCCAATCGTATAGCTTTTTGGATTTTCTGTAAAAAATTCATCAGCTTTAATAAACTCGTAGAAGATTCCGGAATTTAGTAACAAAAGCATTCCTTTTTGTTTTTGAGAATCCTGATAAGCAAAAAATCCTTCAGAAGCCGGAAACAACTCTATGCTGTCTACTTTTCGCCCAATCATTTTTTCAAATTTCGCACGATAAGGTTCATAATTGACTCCTCCGTAAATGAACAAATTGAAGTTCTTGAACAATTCTCCAATCTTTTTTCCACCGCTTTTTTCCTGTAATCGTTCAAAATACATTTGTACCCAAGACGGAATCCCGGAAATTATGGTCATATTCTGATCAATGGTTTCCTCTACAATAGCATTTACTTTAGTATCCCAATCTTCAATACAATTGGTCTCCCAGGAAGGCATTCTGTTTTTTTGAAGATATTTGGGCACAAAATGCGCGCCAATTCCGGATAATCTTCCAAATTTGATTCCGTATTTTTCAACAAGAATTGGACTTCCCTGCAGGAAAATCATTTTTCCGTCTACAAAATCTGCATTTCCTGTTTCGTATATATAATGTAGGATCGCATTTCTTGAAGCTTCGATATGATACGGCATTGATTCTTTGGTCAACGGAATATATTTTGCTCCGGAAGTTGTTCCTGAAGTTTTGGCAAAATACAATGGTTTCCCTTTCCAGAGAATATTCTTTTCGCCCATTCGAACTTTGTCGATGTAGGGTTTTAAATCTTCATAATCACGAACCGGAACACGTTTCCTGAAATCATGAACTGACTTTATTTTATCAAAATGATGATCTGTACCAAATTCAGTTTCCTGGGCACTATTTATTAAACTTTTAAATACTGCTTGTTGTGTTTCAACCGGTTTATTGGCCCAAGCCTTTGTTTTATAGTATATTTTGGTGGCAAATAATTTTGCTGCTACTGATTTAATTGACATTTTTTATGGTATTATTTCTTGTCACTTTTGTTTTTACTTCGAGGTTTTTCGCCCGACTCCTTCTCCATTTTTGCCACTTCATTTCTCAATTTAATTTCTTCTTCAGAAGGTTTCATATTTACATCAGAATGTTCTTCATTATCTGCTATAATAGAATCTTTATTGAATTTTGCATATTCCAATTCACCCCTTAAAACCTTCTGAATTCCTTTTATATACGCTTCGTTTTTCTTTAAAGCAGTCTCTAATGAATCAGATTTTATGGCTAATTCGGTTGCATTCTTTTTCAATTCAGAAGAAGAATATCCCGGAATAAGTTCACGCAAAGGTGTAAAAGCAATGATGAAAGTGGTAATTAAAATTAGAAATATTCCTCCTAATGTGAACGTTACGAACACATTCATCAGGTTAAGTTTGAATGAAAAAATTTCCTCAAAAGTGTCTTCATTCAAAATCACCAATCGGTTTTTGATGAATAATTTTTTTCTGAAATTGAATTTTTTCTTAGCCATTAGGTTATTTATACAAGCAAATATAATAATTAATCATCTTGTTAACGCCTGATATAAATAAAGGAATCCCGTTATTTCATCATTTTATAAAATATTTAACGCTATTAGATAAGAATATTTTAATCCAAAAACACTTCTTCTTCGTATATTTCTATATACCTTTGCGGTATTATTTAGAAAATCAATTTGCTTCGGCATTAAATATACAATCATGGGAAGATTAGGTCTTACAGAAATCCTCGTAATAGTAGGTATTGTGATATTACTTTTTGGAGGTAAAAAAATTCCGGAATTAATGAAAGGTTTAGGAAGTGGTATTAAGGAATTTAAGAACGCTGCTAAAGACGATCAGACTCCACCTGCACCTTCTGTTAAAAAAGAAGAAGAAGAAATTAAATAAGAATTTAGATCCTTATTATAAACCCCAAATTACAAATGTAGTTTGGGGTTTTATTTTATAGAAAAAATTAATACATAAAAAGAACTCCCAAACTACATTTGTAATTTGGGAGTTCTTATTTTTCGATGTTTGGAATTTCAAATATTAAAAATTTTATAAAACCATTGTTAACTGAATTCTTTTTCTGTCTTCATCAACCTCAGTAACCTTAACATCAACATGTTGATGCAATTTTACTACTTCGTTTACATCACTCACAAAACCAGCTTTTAGCTGAGAAATGTGAACCAATCCGCTTTCTTTGATTCCGATATCAACAAAGCAGCCAAAATTGGTAATGTTATTAACAATTCCAGGTAAAATCATTCCCGTTTTTAGGTCTTTGATTGATTTTACGTTAGCATCAAATTCAAAAACCTTCGCTGACTTTCTTGGGTCTAAACCTGGTTTTTCGAGCTCTTTTATAATATCTTTTAGCGTAAGTAAACCAATTTCAGGCGTTATATAGTTTTCAGCTTTAATTAGGGCTGTTTTCTCTTTATTAGCAATTAGATCATTTACTGAAAGTTTTAAATCTTTTGCCATCTTTTCAACAACTGCATAAGCTTCAGGATGCACTGCTGAGTTATCCAATGGATTTTTAGCATTCGAAATCCTAATAAAAGCCGCACCTTGCTGATAGGCTTTCTCCCCTAATCGAGGGACTTTTTTTAGCTGTTTTCTATCTTCAAAAGGTCCATTTTCTGAGCGATATTGCACAATATTTTCGGCTAGCTTCTCTCCTATTCCACTCACATAACTTAGTAAATGTTTACTTGCAGTATTAATATTGATTCCAACCGAGTTCACGCAACGAATTACAGTAGCATCAAGTTCATCTTTTAGTTTGGTTTGGTCAACATCATGTTGATATTGTCCTACTCCAATTGCTTTTGGATCAATTTTTACTAACTCAGCCAAAGGATCTGAAAGTCGTCGGCCAATAGAAACCGATCCACGAACTGTAACATCATAATTAGGAAATTCTTCTCTCGCAATTTTTGACGCCGAATAAACTGAAGCTCCAGCCTCTGAAACAATAAAAACTTGTGGCGCTTTGTCAAACGCAATTTTTTTTATAAAAAATTCAGTTTCTCTCGAAGCAGTTCCGTTTCCTATAGAAATTGCATCTATTTGATACGCATTTACCATCGAACGGATTTTCTTGATTGCCATTGTTTCCTCATTTTGAGGTGCATGCGGATAAATGGTTTCATTGTATAACAAATCTCCTTTCTCGTCGAGGCAAACTACTTTACAGCCACTTCTAAATCCGGGATCTATTGCCAGAATTCGTTTTTCACCCAAAGGCGGTGCTAATAATAACTGACCTAAATTATTTGCAAAAACCTGAATTGAATTGGCATCGGCTTTTGCTTTTGCTTCTTGTAAAGTTTCATTTCCAATCGCCGGATTCAACAACCGTTTATAACTGTCTTCAATCGCTAATTGCAAATGTGCTGTAGTACTATTTTGTTTTTTGATAATTAATTCATCAATGATATCATATGCTTCATCGATATCAACATCAACTTTCATCTTTACAAAACCTTCATTTTCTGCACGAAGCATCGCTAATAATCGATGCGAAGGTGCTTTTGTCAACGGTTCTTCCCAATCAAAATACTGATTGAATTTTTGCGCTCCATCTTCTTCGCTTTTCTTTTTTACGACTTTGGTTCCAATTGTAGCTTTGCGCTGATATAGTCTTCGCAATTGTTTACGAACATAAATATTCTCATTGATCCATTCGGCAATAATATCTCTTGCACCCTGAATTGCCGCTTCTTCATTAATTACATTATCATTAAGATATTGCGTCGAAATAAAATCGACATCAACATCATTCTGCGACATAATAATTTTTGCCAAAGGTTCTAAACCAAACTCTCGCGCAACATCGGCCTTTGTTTTTTTCTTCTTTTTATACGGAAGATAGAAATCTTCTATTTCTTGTAAATCAAAACTTTGCTCAATTTTCTGCTTCAATTCCGGCGTAAGTGCTTTTTGTTCTTCGATAGATTTTAGAACAGCTTCTTTACGTTTTACAATCGTTTCATATTCTTTTTGAAGCTTTGCAATATTTTCGATCTGCACTTCATCAAGGTTTCCGGTTGTATCTTTTCTATAACGGGATATAAACGGAATCGTACAATCTTCTTCTAATAATTTTACGGTGTTTTGAATGTTGATCGCTGCTGTTTGAACGGTCTTGGCAATGAATTGAATATTAGTCATTCTTAATTATTTTAACCGCAAAAGTTGCAAAGTGTTTCGCAAAGTTCGCAATGGTTCACTATTTTATTATTTTACAATTATCAAAATTAATATTTTAATTTTTCAACCGTCCTATTTTTATTTCTTCTTAATTGGCTTTAACACAATACTAGCTTTACTAAAATCTGCAGATGCATTATAAACTTTTCTATATTCCTGATAAATATCCTTTGGATAAGTTATTGCTTTATATTTCTCATCAATGGTAATGATAACCTGGTTTCCTTCTACTTTTACAGTCGATTTAAACCAACAATTTTTATCTTCATCATATTTCATTTCTCTGTCTATAACTAAATCATTATAGTGATCTACCTGATATCCTTTTGGAATATTAAAGACAATAGAATGATGGTATTCTTTTGTGTATTTTAAATCAATATCTGTTTTTCTGGTATTTTCCTGATAAAGATTAGACTGTTTTCCAATTACCTTTCCTAAATTAATCAAGAGTAAATTTCCGGCTTTTTCAGTAAATGACTCAACAGACTCTAACTTCGAATTAATAACGAACGGCGTATTAGTATAATTATTTTTAAATTCTAAATTTTCTACATTATGCTCTAAAAGCTTAGTGTCGACTTCATCAATAGAGACTTCTTTTACAAAATCTGTAAGGTCCTTTTTTTCTTCATTTTTAGACAAATCATTATAGCTATATCTTAACATTTGACCAATGTAACCTGTACTTGAAAATTTTTTATCTATACTTACTTTTGTTAAATCAGGGTTTAGAGTTACGACTGATTCTGTTGTTATTTTAGTAAAATCTGAAGGAGCTACCAATGGATAAACATAACTTTCCTCTTTCTTTTGTACATTATATCCTTTAGCTCTTGTACCCTGATACTCGTAGCCGGCTTTTCCGTAAGGAAGATATCCCACACTTGGCGAGATAAATTTATACAAATCTCTCAGATAAAAATTAATATCTGTAAATTCATGAAATGTCATAATATCCTCATCTAGCTCTCCTATAAAACGATCTTCGACAGCAATTATTTCGTATGGAATTTTAAGTATGTCAAAAGCATATTTATAAAGCAAAATAAAGTCTCTACGTGCTAATTTCGAATTTCCTTCTGTTATATTAATTTTCACGTTTATTGTTTCTCCTTCTTCATAATTTTCAAAGTGAGTTTTTATATATTCATCGAGAATGGTTATTTTTTCATTATCAGTTTTGTCTTTTAAATCCAATTTTTGAAGAAGTTTTTTAACATCACCGTTAGAAAAAGTGTATGGCTTATTTCTTAAAAACCCTTTAAAATAAGTTTCCCATTTTTTACTCTCCATTTCTGCTGGAGATCCCGCAATTAAATACAGTATCTTAACCAGATTTCTAAATTTCTTCGAGCTTTTTTCGATTACCAAAGGTTCTATATTATCTGCAGTAAAAAAAGTCTTTCCTTTTACTTTATTATAATGAAAATCCGCGGAAGTATATACTCTCGACATAGCAGATCCGGACTCTGTTAGCGTGAACTCAGCATGCAGTACCGGCGCATCTTTCTGGTAAATCTCGATTCCGTTTGACGTTGGATTTTCTTTTACAATAAAATAATACTCTAAAATATCGCCTTTCTCTACGCCTTCAAAAACAATCGATTTTACATTTTTTAAATCAGAGTTTACAATCTGACTTTCAGATAAAACCCTAATATCTCCGTTAGGTTTAATTACTCTCGCGTGAAAATCTTTTGTATCACGAATTGTTGTATTATCATCTGCAGTAACTTTATTGTATTTACTAATTTCTGAAGACTCGTTTATTTTTACTGCAAAATGCTCCATTTTAAATTTTGCAAAACCATACAAATTGGTATTAATTCTGGTATGAATCCATCTTTTATCAAATAAAATTACGGCGGGTTGTTTTTTATATTCTTCCGGAATGGCTTGAAAGGCAGGAACTGCATCCCAGGTGTAGCTTTTAATTTCTTGTGCTTGTGTTTTTATTATAAAAGTAAATAGTAGAATCAGTAATATTTTTTTCATTATTTTTTTATTAGGATGATAGATTGGTTGTATTGGCTGTTTAATTCGTTTACTAATGCGTTCCAGTTTTCAAAATCAGTCGTTTCGATAATTAACTTTTTTAGTGCTATTTTTTGAGATACGATCAGGTTTTTTTTATCTTTTTTATAAGAGATGTCATAACTTAAAACCTCATTTTCCTTCTTACTGTTCTCCGGGATAAAATCAAGCTGATAATTTTCGGGGATTTCATAGACATAAGTAAATTCATTTGTAAACACATTGTCGTTTTCAATCGAAAGTTTTCTCTCTTTAACGTCGATTATATATTCTTTAAAAGGCGCTAATAAAATAGGTTTTACAACAATCTTATCCCCTATTTTTTTTACCCATGAATCAAGTTTAAACTTGTATTCAAGCTCGGCATCTTTATTTTCATATTCGTGCTTTTTGACTTCTGCGGTTTCTATTTCTACTTTTTGATTGTATCTCGCTAAACCGCTTTTTAAGATCTCCTCTTCTTTTTGTTTATTTGATCCTAAAACATTTAGAAAATCACTTTTCTGATAACCTGAAAGCAGCATTTTGGCAGTACCTGAAACTGCACCGTCATTGATTTTTAATTTCAGGTCAACTTTAAATCGGTTTTCTTTTTTATCTACTACAGGAACTTTTTCTATAACAAATTCGCTTTCAGATATTCCTATAAGTCCTTCCTTGCCCTGAATCATTGCAGATGGAAATGTAAACGGACAAAAAGAATCAGTCCCGTCGACAAAATAACGTTGCTTATCAATTTTTACAGCTGCTATCATATGATTGCTTACTAAAGGCGTTGGAACATCGGCAAAACTATATGGTTTGTCCCTTGTACCAATCCAAACCAAATTAGACTCTAATCCGGCAGTTTTGAACATTTCATTTAATAAGTTCGAAATATCTTTACAATCTCCGTATTTTTTATCAAAAACAGCTGCTGCATCCCTAGGAATAAAACCTCCCATTTCGTACTCAAAAGCCACATAATGAATATTTTCCTGAACCCAATTGTAAATTGCTTTTGCCTTATCTTTAGGATTTGTTTTGTCTTTTATTAATTCTGAAGTTTTACTTTTCAGGGCTGTCTGATCTAATTTGTTAATATCTTTTACTAACGAATAATACCATTTGTAGAGATGTTCAACATCCGGAAAAAGCTCTTCTTTCTTATTATCTTTCGTATAACTTTTTATGTAGTAAACAACGTGTGGCAGAAAATAGGTAAAATTAGGTGCTCTGTTTTCTTCCTTAAAAGCAGGAATGTCTGTCACTTTCCAGGTATAAACATCTAAGTTTCCTTCTTTTGTTTTTTCGAAAACAATTTTATCCTGATGCTCCCCAAAAAGTTTATAACCAATTTCTATTGACGGATCTGATTTTATTTGAAATTTTGAAGCAACAGTCAACAATTCATGCTGAAAAGCAAAATACGACAGTAATCTAGGTTCGTTTTGCTTTATTTTATAAGAGAATTCAATTTTCGATTTGTCCTCAACATAACTAAAATCAAAGTGTTTGTATTTATTATCGCTGTAAAAAATATCACGTTGTTTTAACTCGTTTGTACTAATATCGTACTGTGATAATTTATTCCTTTTATTTGTTTTCGCATTTATCGTCGCTCCTTTTATACTCGAAATTTCACTAAAATTATCGTACGGAATATTGATCGAGTATTCATTTACGTTTTTACTTTTGGCGATTTCTCTTTGTTCTTCGATAAAAGATTCGATTTCTAATTTGCTTTTATTCGATATAGAAACAATTTCATTACGATAAAGTACTTTTGATTTTTCTTGTGCGCACAAAAAATGACACGAAAAAAGTGCCACATAAAATATTCTTTTCATTAGGTTTTTGATATAATCTTTGGGGAGTTTAAATTTTAACAAAAATAAACTTATTTTCCAAAATAAATAGATTTACTGCATTACGTTGTTAAAATAATATCTTTGTTTTTAATTATTAGCCAATGGAAGTTTTATTAGTTTTGTTTTTTGTTATAAATAGTATTGAATTTTTTCTGGCGGGATACGATAAACGTTTGGCCATCAAACAGAAACGCAGAATTCCGGAAAACACCTTATTTACAATTGCATTTTTTGGCGGAGCAATCGGTTTATTAGTAGCAATGCTACTCTTCAGGCATAAAACAAGTAAGCCTTCTTTTATTTTAAAATTTTCGGCTATTGTTTTTATTCAAATTGCAATTGCTATACTTCTATTTATCTATAATGTCAATATTTTTACAATTGCTTTTTTACTAACGAATTGATTGGTTAAATACAGTTATTAACAATGTTAATAACTACAAAATTACATTATAACAAACTGTTTTTAAACCACTTAAAATAAATAAACCGGATGAATTATTAAAATCCGTCCGGTTTATTTATTTTTTACTGGTGCTTCGCACTGCAATTTTTTTTTGACTTATTGACAAGCAATTTTATTTACTCTATTTTGGTGTCTTCCACCTTCAAAAGCAGTTGTTAAAAACGTTTCGACAATTTCAACCGCTTGTGGGATAGAAGTAAAACGTGCCGGAATGCTCACAATGTTTGCATCGTTATGTAAACGGGTTAAATAAGCAATTTCCTTAGTCCAGCATAAACCGGCTCTTACTTTAGGATGTTTGTTAACCGTCATTGCAATTCCGTTTCCGCTTCCGCAGATTACAATTCCAAAATCAGCTTTTCCTTCAGATACATCATTCGCAACCGGATGACCGTAATCTGGATAATCAACAGAATCTTCAGAATCTGTACCATAATTAGTTACTTCATATCCTTTTGCTTTAAGCATCGCAACGATTGCTTTTTTATAATCTGGTCCTGCGTGGTCATTCCCTATCGAAATTTTCATTATAAATGGTATTTGAGTTGTGTTATGCAAATTTACTTAAAGAATTTTGAAGTAATTCTATTTGAAAAGAAAAGTTCGCCATGAATTTAACTAATTAGTACTAATTTTTTCCTTTTGTAAACAATTAAAGATGGTTGTAAACAATTAAAAGAATTGATATACATTCCTAAATTTATCGTGCAAAAAAGTTTATTTCACAACTCTCTTTATATCAAAATCTTAACACTTATTAACATTATTGATAACTCTATAAGTATCTCATAATCAATAAATAATAATCAGTTATTTTGTTAAAATTTTATAATGTTAATAGCGAAACCTAATTCATTGATATTCAGTTAACTTTAAGTTAACATTATTTGTTAATAAGTTGAGATAGAAAATTAGAAGTTTTTTTTGGTTGTGTCGAAAAAAAACCTAATCCAAAACCGCAATGAAATAACCTAATAAAGTTTGATGAATTTTTGGAAAAGTTATCAATACTAAAAATGCTATTTTCAACAAATTTCAACATATGAACTTATCTACAAAATGAATCTGTTTTTGGTTGTTAACCATTGTTAATTAAAATACAAAAACGCTTAGAAATTAATCCTTTAACTCAATTTAAGTATGTTGATAACTCACGATAACTAAGAGAAACTTCATTTCAACACTTTTAAAAATAAATTTATAGCACATATTAACAAGCTATAATAACAACCAAAAATTAATTTAATTTAAATTTTTCTTTTTGTTGTATTTAATATATGTTGACAACTTTGAAAATTAAAAAGGAAATTTAATTTTTTGAAATTGAAAAAACAGATTGGTTTAAACAATTTTCAAAGGGTTATTAAGATTATCCAGAATTTGCTGAACTTCATCGAAATCGTTTGGATGAACTTTGAGTTTGATTCCACCCAGAGCAGTTGTGTACATTGGGACGACAGATAAGGTCATTTCGTTCTCAAAATAATACGGAATGTCTTCTTGCTCTAATAAGTGCTTCAGAACGACTGTTTCGTGCTGATAATTGAATATTGCAATGGTTTTAAAGCTTTCCATATGAGGTCTTTTTGTAAATATACGAAATGAGCATTACTTAAATTTGCAGGCAGCATTAATTTAAAGAGGCAAATTATAAATGACCTTTTAAAAATCAATAAATCACTTCTTTTGAAAGTTATATTTTTAATAATTTATTTGTTAAAATCTATAATCTGATATCTTATTTGTAATTTTAACTTTTTAAGAAAAGATATATGAGTAAGAAAATTAGAAAGCCGATAAAAAAGGAGACAGATCTCTCTAGTAAAATAATAAAAATTTTATCGCAAAGTCCTAATAAAGCATTTAATTACAAACAGATAGGAGCAAAGCTTGAACTTGATGATACAAAAAGCAGAAACCAGATTATAAAAGATTTAAAAATTCTGGCTGCTTCAAAGAAAATTATAGAATCTGAACCAGGTAAATATTTAGTAAAAGCCGAAAGTCAGGATTACTATGAAGGAACAATTGATATGACCAGTAGAAAAACGGCATATTTTATTTGTCCTGATTTTAGTGAAGATGTTTTTATCCCAACCAATAATTTGAATCGTGCCTTAGACAAAGACAAAGTCAAAGTTTATGTTTATAACCGAAGAAAAGGTAAAAGACCTGAAGGTGAAGTAATTGAAGTTGTAGAAAGAAACAAGACAGAATTTGTAGGAGTAATAGATATTCAGGCAAATTTTGCTTTTGTATCTACAGCAAATCCTAAGATGTATACGGATATTTTTATTCCAAAGGATAAAATTGGCGAAGCAGAAAATGGTGACGTAGTTTTAGTTAACATCGAAGACTGGCCAAAAAGAGCCGATAGTCCGTTTGGATCTGTGCTCAGGGTTTTAGGAAAACCAGGAGAACATAATACAGAGATTCATGCTATTCTTGCTGAATATGGTTTACCATCAGATTTTCCGGTAGAAGTAGAAGTGTTTGCACAAAAAATAGATACGTCTATTCAGGAATCAGAGATTGCAAAACGTCGTGATATGCGTGATACTCTTACGTTTACGATAGATCCAAAAGATGCAAAAGATTTTGATGATGCCTTGTCTTTCAAAAAATTAGAAAACGGAAATTACGAAATTGGAATTCACATTGCCGATGTTTCTTATTATCTTGAAGAAGGAACAATTCTGGATGATGAAGCGTATCAACGAGCAACCTCGGTTTATTTAGTTGATAGAGTAGTGCCAATGCTTCCGGAAGTTTTATCTAATTTTGCCTGTTCGTTACGACCAAATGAAGAGAAATATACATTCTCAGCAATTTTTGAAGTTTCAGAAAATGCACAAGTTATCAACCAATGGTTTGGTAGAACTGTAATTTATTCAGATCAGCGTTTTGCTTATGAAGAAGCACAATATATCATTGAAACAAAAGATAGTACAATTCCGCTTGATATTTCGATCACAGGAGAATCTTATGTAGTTTCTGATGAAATAACACAGGCAACTTTAAAACTAG
This sequence comes from Flavobacterium sp. NPDC079362, assembly GCF_050267765.1. NCBI lineage: Bacteria > Pseudomonadati > Bacteroidota > Flavobacteriia > Flavobacteriales > Flavobacteriaceae > Flavobacterium > Flavobacterium sp. NPDC079362. The sequence goes on from NZ_JBNNFM010000001.1 coordinate 137,793, forward strand.
ATGAATTAGCTAAGATTCTAAGAAAGAAAAGAATGGCAAATGGTGCTATTTCTTTTGATAAAGTCGAAGTAAAATTCAACTTAGATGAACAAGGAGAACCAGAAGGAGTTTATTTTAAAGTTTCTAAAGATGCCAATCATCTGATTGAAGAATTCATGCTTTTGGCCAACAGAAAAGTGGCTGAATACATTGGTAAACAAAAGAAAACTTTTATTTACAGGATTCACGATGAACCAAACGAAGACAAATTAATTGCGATGCAAACCGTAATTGCTAAATTTGGTTATAAAATAGATTTCCGTAACAAAGGAGATATTTCGAAATCATTGAATGCTTTGATGGAAGAAGCAAATGGTAAAAAAGAGCAAAACTTAATTGATACTCTTGCCATTAGAAGTATGAGTAAAGCCAAATATTCGACAGAAAATATTGGTCATTATGGTTTAGCTTTTGATTATTACAGTCATTTTACTTCGCCAATTCGTCGTTATCCTGATGTTATGGTACATCGTTTGCTGCAATATTATTTAGATAACGGTGCATCTGTAAATGAAGAAGTGTATGAAGCAAAATGTCTGCATTGTTCGACTATGGAAAGTTTAGCTACTAATGCTGAGCGAGATAGTATTAAATACATGCAGGTTAAATACATGCAGGATCACCAGGACGAAGAATTCTTGGGTGTTATTTCAGGTGTTACTGAATGGGGAATTTATGTTGAAATTGTTTCTAACAAATGCGAAGGAATGGTAAGAATCAGAGATATAAAAGATGATTATTATACTTTCGATGAAAAACAATATGCTTTAGTTGGAGCCACTTCAAATAGTGTTTTACAATTAGGAGATGAAATTTATGTAAAAGTAAAAAATGCCGATTTAGTTAAAAAACAACTGGATTTTCATTTTTTAAGAAGAGCGGAATAGAAGTTTAATTAAAAAATAAAAGTATGAAAAAGTTAGTTATAGGAGTTGCAATTTTATTTGTTCAAATGTCTTTTGGTCAGGTTACCAAAGAAGTAGGTGATTTTGATACCGTTAAGGTATTTGATAAGTTAAGTGTAAAATTAGTACAGTCTTCAGAAAATAAAGTAGTTATTAAAGGAGCGCGTGAATCTGAAGTTGAAGTTGTTAACAAGAAAGGAATATTAAAACTAAGAATGCCTTTTCCTAAATTATTATCAGGTAATGATTTGGATATTACCCTTTATTACAAGCACATAGAACTTATAGATGCCAATGAAGGCGCAGAAGTTACCAGTAAAGAAACTATTAAAGCTACTTCGTTTAAAGTAAGTGCTCAGGAAGGTGCTAAAATTAATGTTCCTTTAGATGTTGATAAGCTTAATGTAAGTTCAGTTTCAGGAGGAGAAATTACATTATCAGGTAAAGCCGCTAATCAGGATGCAAGTCTTGGAGCAGGAGGATATCTTCTGGCAAGTAAATTAAGCACGTCTCAGACTAAAGTAAGCGTTTCTGCGGGCGGAAAAGCAGATGTGAATGCATCAACCCTTGTAGATGCAAAAGTAAGCGCAGGAGGCTCTATTTACATTTATGGAAAACCGAAACAAATTAATCAAAAAACGGTTTTTGGAGGTAAAATTGAAGAAGTAAAATAAGAAATCGTATTTGAATGATAAATGATATTTTAGCTGGACTGCCATGGGGACTTTTTTTAAGTTTTATGGTAGGTCCGGTATTTTTTATACTACTGGAAACCAGTATTACAAAAGGATTCAGAGCTGCAATAGTTTTTGATCTTGGTGTAGTATTAGGTGATATTTTTTTTATAGCAATTGCTTATTTAGGAAGTTACAGACTTATACAGAGTTTAAAGGATAAACCGGCACTTTTTATTTTTGGCGGAATTATTATGCTGGCTTACGGTATAATTTCTTTTGTGAGATTAAAAAATGAAGAAAAGATTGATGATGAAGCAATAGATCGTGATATCATAAAAAGAAACTACGGAAGTCTGTTTATAAAAGGCTTTATACTGAACGTTATTAACATTGGTGTATTAGGTTTCTGGCTTGCCGTGATTATTTCTGTAGGACCAAAATTAGAAATGCAAAATTCAAGAATGTTTACTTTTTTTACTGCGGTTATTATTACGTATTTAATAGTAGATTGTATTAAAATACTATTAGCCAAACAATTAAAATCTAAAATGACGCCAACCAATATTGTTAAGATTAAAAAAATTATAAGCATTGTTTTAATGGTTTTTGGATTCGTTCTAATGATTCAGGGTTGGTTTCCCAAAGAAAAAGAAATGGTAAAACATGCCTTTGAGAAGATCGAGAAGTAGTTGTTAATAACTCAAAAATATAAAATTAAACCTCTGAATTTCAGAGGTTTTTTTATGTTCATAATGTTCATGTAGAACTTTGTCATTTTGATTTCTGTGATAGAGTCAAATCTTTTTTTTAAGAGCTAATCCCGCTATCCGTTTCAATCTTTTGTGTCGAACCCCGCCACAAAAGGATTTCCACTTCTATCAGGGCTAGGGTACTTATTTTCATAACAATATTTTTGTTTAGTTTTTCGTATTCGAATGAAAACACCGGCACTTTGTATAATAGTTACACGCAAATATTGTACTCATTTTTGTCATCCTGACGAAGGAAGGATCGCATTAGAAGCTCCGCAAACATAATCGCCAATCTTTGTAGAGTTACTTGTGTGATCTCTCGTTCCTCGAGATGACAAGATTGTGGAAAGTTAGACACAAAGAGATGTCTGTGAAGGTTTTTGAGGTATAGCCTGAATTCGAACGTAAAAAAGATACATTTCTTTAAGATTTTTGGAGCATCTTTCGGATTCAAACATAACCTTTAATTTAGTTTTTTCTAAAAATTAAACATAAAAAAAAGAGATACATTTCTTTGAGGTTTTTGGAGCATCTTCCGGATTCGAACGTAATCTTTAATCTAATTTTTTCTAAAAATTAAACATAAAAAAAAGAGATACATTTCTTTGAAGTTTTTGGAGCATCTTTCGGATTCGAACATAACCTTTAATCTAATTTTTTCTAAAAATTAAGCATAAAAAAAGCGATACATTTCTTTGAGGTTTTTGGAGCATCTTCCGGATTCGAACATAATCTTTAATCTAATTTTTTCTAAAAATTAAGCATAAAAAAAGAGATACATTTCTGTATCTCTTTTTGAGGCATCGTCCGGATTCGAACCGGAGTAGGAGCTTTTGCAGAGCCCAGCCTAGCCGCTCGGCCACGACGCCGTAGTTGAACGGATGGCAAAAGTAACTAAAATCTTTAAATTTCAAAAGTTTAAAATGAAGTATTTTAAAAAATAAATATTTTATTTGAAAGAATTACTTTCTAACTTCCGTCATTTTTATAGTAACTGATTCAACATCACCACCAATAGGAGGATTTATTTTAGAAACCCAAACGGTAGTTTTTTCTGCAGTTTTTATTTCAGCAAGTACGCGAATATTGATTCTTTTGGCAACATGCTCTAATAAATGCGAACGAATTGCCATTTCTTCCGTCACAATTTTGTTCAAATGTACATAATCAACCGTGTCTGTAAGATGATCTGTGTCAGCTGATTTTTGCAAATTGGTTTTAATTTTCAGATCAACTGTATAGTCAGATCCAATTTTTCCTTCTTCAATCATGCATCCGTGGTAGGAAAAAGTACGAATGTTTTTTAGTTTAATAACTCCCATTTTTATAATTTTATTCTTGTAATATTCGGATCTTGATAGTTGCAAGTTACGGCTTGAATAGAAACAATTTTTTCTAATTCATTAACTGTAAAGTGAATAGTGTAAGGAAATTTCTTTAAGGGTAAAGTACGAACAACATTGTATTTTTCCTCAAAAAGAGGAAATTTGTAAAGCGTTTTCAAATGGTCTTTGTAATCTAAAAGAAATTTTTCTCCCAAACCTTTTCTAATATTTTCATAGTATTGAAGAGCCTCTTCAATTTCTAAATCGGCTCTTTTTACTATTAAAACTTTAAAAACCATATTTATTTTTTAAATTTTCTAAAGCAACATCAGCATCAATATAATCTTCTGGTTTAGCATTTTTCATGCGTTCTAAAACCATTTCTTGCTGCCATAACGGAACTTCATTCGCAGTATTTTCGTCGATAGAAACATCTGGAATATGTTTAAAAAAACTAACAAAAGTTTCGTAGAAATCGTCTGGAATTGTAACAGTTAATTGTCTCATAACTTTCAATATTTATGCAAAAATAGTAATAAATTTAGTTTCAAGTTTAAAGTTTCAGGTTTAACGCCAGTTAAGTAACTTTAAACCTGAAACCTGAAACCTTTTTTTTATCTTTGCTAAAATTACTATAAAATAATGGCATCAGAAGAAAAATCACTCAATTTTATTGAACAAATCATAGAAGAAGATCTTAAATCAGGTCTTTCGCAAAGCAAGCTTCATTTTCGTTTTCCACCAGAACCAAATGGTTATTTACATATTGGTCATGCAAGTTCTATTGCATTAAATTTTGGTTTAGGAATTGATTATCAATCTCCTGTGAATTTACGTTTTGATGATACAAACCCTGAAAAAGAAGAACAGGAATTTGTAGACGCCATTAAAAAAGATGTTGAATGGTTAGGTTATACCTGGTCAGAAGAACGTTATGCTTCAGATTATTTTCAACAATTGTATGATTGGGCAGTTTTATTAATTAAAAAAGATAAAGCATATGTTGATAGTCAGTCTTCTGAAGATATGGCCATTCAAAAAGGAACTCCATCTACAATTGGAACAGATAGTCCGTATAGAAATCGTTCTGTTGAAGAGAATTTAGGTTTATTCGAAAGAATGAAAAACGGTGAATTTGCAGCTGGAACTCATATTCTTCGTGCAAAAATAGACATGAAATCGACTAATATGTTGATGCGTGATCCTATCATGTACAGGATTTTACACAAAGAACATCATAGAACCGGAGATAGTTGGAAAATTTATCCAATGTATGATTGGGCACATGGACAAAGTGATTATTTAGAAGGAATTTCACATTCATTCTGTACACTTGAATTTTTGCCACACCGCGAATTATACGATTGGTTTTTAGACCAGATTTTAGAAGAAAATAAACTACGTCCAAAGCAAAGAGAATTTGCAAGACGTAACTTATCACATACCGTTGTTAGTAAAAGAAAATTACAGCAACTAGTTAAAGAAAAGCATGTTAACGGTTGGGATGATCCTAGAATGTCTACAATTTCAGGATTAAGAAGACGTGGTTATACAGCTGCTTCATTGCGTAATTTTGCCAATACAACCGGAATTGCAAAACGAGATAATTTGATCAGTGTATCAGTTTTAGAGTTTTGTATTCGTGAAGATTTAAACAAAATTGCACCTCGTGTAATGGCAGTTTTAGATCCTGTAAAATTGGTTATTACAAATTATCCTGAAGGAAAAGAGGAGTGGTTAGAAGCCGAAAATAATCAGGAAGATGAAAATGCAGGTTTCAGAAAAGTACCTTTTTCTCGTGAATTATATATAGAAAGAGAAGACTTTCTTGAAGAAGCTCCGGCTAAGTTTTTCCGTTTGACTTTAGGTAAAGAAGTACGTCTTAAAAATGCTTATATCATTAAAGGAGAAAGTGTTATAAAAGATTCTGAAGGGAATATTACAGAGATTCACGTAACTTATGATACTGATTCTTTGAGTGGAAGTGGGACAGAAGCAAGCCAAAGAAAAGTATCAGGAACATTGCATTGGGTTTCTATTTCTCATGCTATTGAAGCAGAAGTTCGTATGTATGATCGTTTGTTTACAGATGAAGCACCGGACAGTTATAAAGACAAAAATTTCTTAGATTTTGTAAATCCAAATTCATTAGAAGTAATTACTGGATTTGTCGAACCAAGTTTAGCAACAGCTCAAAATGAAGATAAATTTCAGTTTCAACGTTTGGGTTATTTTACTGTTGATAAAGATTCAACTGCTTCAAAATTAGTATTTAACAAAACTGTTGGACTAAAAGACGCCTGGGAAGAAAAAGGTAAAAAAGAAGAAAACAGCATTAATAATTCTTTAAAAGACATTAATAAATATTTTAAAGTTGAAACTAAACCGGAACGTATTGCAATTGAAAGTGCAATAGGCGAGAGTATCAAAAATGTTTCTAGTTTTTCTTTATTACAAAATTCATTAAAGAAGAATATTAACAATAATAAAGGTTCATTGTTATTTGCTCAATTTATTTTGAAATATTCTAACTGGAAATCTACAGATTTTGAAGAAGACGATATTAAAAAATTATATACCATGTCACTTAGAAGTGAATCGACTTATGTTCGATCTAAAGCACTTTTGAATTTAAGAGATATTGAAGATTTAAATTTAAGAAATCAGTTTGAAGACGAAATTTTGAAATTATATTCAAATCCACCAAAAAATGCTTCGGAGCGAGAAAATGAAATTCTTGCCGAGATGGTTAAAAAATAACATCACTAGAATCTATTGAAAAGCGCTTTTTATAAGCGCTTTTCTTATTATATGGTTTTTCTATTGAAAATATAAAATATATAAATTTTTTAGATCAAAAGTAACCTTCATAAATTAATTTTAAGGTAGTTTTAAAAATCTTTGACCTCGTTAATCCTCTCATGAAAAATCATTAAACTGGAGGTCTTATTTTAGTTTTAAGTCCTGTTTTGTATAGTTTTTTGGGTTGTTAACACAGAATTGTTTATAACGTTGAATGTAAATTATTTTTCAATTTATTTCTTGATTTTTACTTTTGCCTTTTAATATTCTAAAATTTATCTTATTTTAAATTATCAATTTAATTGATTGGATATTTAATATTTTATCTTTTTGTTTATTATTGGATAAAACTATTATTAATATTATTTTAATAGATTTAATTAATTAAAATCGGCTTCTATAAATTGATTTTAAAGTGTTTTTTTTATTTCTTTCATGTCATTAATCCTCTTTTGATTTATTGTTGATAATCGAGCTTTATTTGAGTTTTAAACCTCATTTTTCTTAGTTTAACGGGTTGTTAACATACAATTGTTTATAAAGTTGTTATTTTTATCCAAAGGTCAAATCTAAAGTGTCAAATTTCGAATTTCACTTGAGAATCGAATCTGAGTTTTCTAAAATTCAAAAATGAATGATTTTTGGTTTTAGAGTCAATTCTAAATCTGAATTCTAAAGATTGATTTTATGGTCAATTGTAATTGTGATTGTACTTTGATAATACTTATAGCGTAAAAGTATTTTTCAGAATGTATTTCATAATTTAAAAATTTCATGAAATTAATTTTATGGGTTATTTGAAATTTTGTCTTTTGTTTGACATTAACAATTTTAATCCTTAAATTTTAATATTATGAAAATTCTATTTTTTACGCTATCGATTTTATTTGCAAATATTGCAATTTCTCAAACACATCAAATTACAAAACATAATGGTGAACAACTTGATGTTAATTTTATAAAACTTGACAATGATCTGGTTTATTATTCTTTGAATGGAAGTGCTGAAGAACATAAAATTAGCAAATATGCTGTTTCAAAAATTACAAATAAAAAATCGAATCAAACTCAAAATGTATCTGATAAAGTTATAGTAGATTCTAAATCTGATTATAAATTTGTAACAGTTTTATCTCAGGACAAGACAATAGGTTTAAAACAAGTAGCTAATTTTTCTGGGGTTTCGACAAAAACAAAAGGAGAACCGCCAATTGCTAATAAAAACCAGACTGCAATGAGAATCAAAACACAGTCTGCTTCAAACGGATACCCGTTTGTTAGTATTGTTGAAAAAGGTGATGGTAAATATGAAGCTGTAGCTTATGTGTATTAAATTTAGTGTTAATTTTTATTAAATTACAATGAACCAATAATTTGTAATTCAAAAAAAGACTACCTTTAGTAATCATTTAAATTTTAATGTTATGTCAAAAAATGTAAATACAGTTGCGGCAATTTTAGCTGGTGCTGCAGTAGGAGCAGCGTTCGGAATTTTATTTGCTCCGGAAAAAGGATCAAAAACTCGCGCTAAGCTGAAGGAAGGTTTAGATGATGCGAAACATAATTTGAAAGATTCACTTTCTGCAAGTTCTGAAGTATTGCGTGAAAAGTTCGCACATGCAAAAGAAAATCTTGATGGAACATATGGTGAGCTACTTTCGAATATGAGTTACAAAACTGAAGAAGTAATTAGCTTTTTAGAAACTAAATTAGCTGATTTGAAAGCTCAAAACGCTAAACTTCAAAAATAATAATCCAGGAAGCACAAAGCTTAAAATGGTTTTATGATTGTTTAGATTATTTTAAAAGATAATCGATATTGCAATTATTAGATCATGAGTTTTGTGCTTCTTTTTTTAATTAAAATTACAATTATGGCTTTTGAAGAATTAAAAGAAAATACTGAAAAAATTCAAGATCAGGCTAAAGTTTATCTTGATAGTCATTTGGCTTATTATAAACTTTGGGTTTTTAAAGTGACCATGAAATCAGCGACTTTAATTTTAAAGTTTACTTTGATTTTATTGTGCTTTAGTATGGTGATGATATTCGGATCTTTTGCTGCAGCATATGCTTTTGGAGCTTTATTCGAAAGTAATGCACTTGGCTTTTTAGCAGTAGGAGGGATCTATTTAATCTTTACAATTTTACTTTTCTTCTTGAAAGATAAATTTGTTGAAGGTCCGATATTGGGAAAATTTTCAGAAATATTTTTTAATGATTAATTATGGAAACTAAAAAATACTCATCATACGCGGCAATAGAAAGAGATTTGGAAATTTTGAAACTCGAAAAAGATATTAATTACCAAAAACTAGTTTTAAGTTTTCAGAAAACGAAAGAATCTATAACACCTCAAAGTATTGTTGGTGGAGTTTTTTCTTCTTATAAAGAATACTTTACAAAATCTTATCCACAGATTTTACAATCCATTTTACCTTTTGTAATCAATTGGTTTATCAATAAAAAAAGAGGCAAATAAGCCTCTTTTTTGTTTTTATAATTTATTTTGTTTCTGGTTCGATGTCATCTTCATAACCATGTTGTGGTTCAATAGGTTTTGGTTTCGCTAATTTTTTATTGTTTTTCTTCATCATTTCACCAACTTGGTTTGATGCTGAGAACGATGCAACCATATTGTTTAACATATCACTTCCGGCTTGAGGAGAGTTTGGTAACAAGATTAGGTTAGAATTTGCATCTGCACCAATTGCCTGCAGTGTGTCATAATGTTGTGTAACTACAATTAATGCTGAAGCTTCTTGGGAATTGATTCCAACACTGTTCAAAACTTCAACACTTTCTACTAAACCTCTTGCAATTTCACGACGTTGATCTGCAATACCTTGACCTTGTAAACGTTTACTTTCAGCTTCAGCTTTTGCTTTTGCAACGATTCTGATTCTTGAACTTTCAGCTTCAAATTCAGCAGCCGTTTTTTCTCTGTCAGCAGCGTTGATTCTGTTCATGGCATTTTTTACCTGAATATCCGGATCAATATCGGTTACCAAAGTGTTGATAATATCATAACCATAAGTAGTCATTGCTTCATTTAATTCTCTTTTTACGGCAATTGCGATATCGTCTTTTCTTTCAAAAACATCATCCAATTTTAATTTAGGAACTTCGGCACGAACAACATCAAAAACATAAGCGGTAATCTGATCGTGTGGATATTCCAGTTTATAAAAAGCATCGTATACTTTTTCCTGAATAACTTTGAACTGTACCGAAACTTTCATTTTGATAAAAACGTTGTCTTTGGTTTTGGTTTCGATGATAACATCTAACTGTTGAATTTTAAGATTCACACGTCCGGCCAATCTGTCAACTACAGGAATTTTTAATTGTAAACCTGAATTTCTCACGCTATGGAATTTTCCAAATCTTTCGATAACAACCGAACTTTGTTGTTTTACTGTAAAGAATGACGACATGAAAATAAAGAGCGCAATAACTAAAAAGATAATAAGTACTGGATTCATAATGATATTGATTTAGTTTTTATGATCTGGTAAATTACGAATAATCTGCCAAATTCAATTTTTTAAGCGTAAAAAAAACGCTAAGAACATATTATCAATGTTTCTTAGCGCTGAAATTATTTTACCATTAAGAGATTAAGTTCATAAAGCTTGCCTTAATTTTTCTTAATCTCTTAATGGTGATAAATTATAATGTTGCAATTGCTTTCTGTATTCTCGAAATAGTTTCTTCTTTTCCGATAATTTCAACAATGTCAAATAGGTGAGGACCTTTAAGAGCTCCAACCAAACTCAAACGAAAAGGCTGCATAACTTTACCCATTCCTATTTCATTTTTAGTCAACCAATCTTTTACTATTGCTTCGATATTTGCTGAATCAAAACCATCGATATATTCAAGAGTCGAAATCAATTCCTGCATTAATGCCGGCGTTTCTTCCTTCCAGTTTTTGCTTGCTTTTTCATCATAAGATGTTGGCGCCTGGAAAAAGAAATCTGTTAAATCCCAAAATTCAGAAACAAAATGAGCTCTTTCTTTAATTAAGGAAACGATTCTTGTAACATCAAATTTAGAAATATCAACACCTTTTTCTACTAAAATAGGAGTGAAGTCTTTCGCTAAATCAGCATCATTTTTTTTGATTAAATATTGATGATTGAACCATTTATTTTTCTCAGGATCAAATTTAGCTCCGGATTTATGAACTCTGTTCAAGTCAAAAGATTCAACTAATTCTTCTAATGAAAATAATTCTTTATCCGTTCCATCATTCCAACCTAACAAGGCAAGGAAGTTTATAACTGCTTCCGGGAAAAATCCTTTCTCTCTGTAACCTGATGAAACACCTTCTTCGGTTTTCCATTCTAGTGGAAACACAGGAAATCCTAATTTGTCACCATCTCTTTTAGATAATTTTCCATTTCCAACGGGTTTTAAAATCAAAGGCAAATGTGCAAATTCCGGCGCATCCCAGCCAAAAGCTCTGTATAGTAAAACGTGAAGAGGCATCGATGGCAACCATTCTTCACCACGAATTACATGTGAAGTTTCCATCAAATGATCATCAACAATATTGGCTAAATGGTATGTTGGCATTCCGTCACTTTTGAACAATACTTTATCATCAAGTAAACTGGTTTCGAATTTTACATCACCACGAATAATATCTTTTAAATGTAACGTTTCATCTACCGGAGTTTTAAAACGGATCACATAATGTTCTCCATTTGCAATTCTTTTAGCAACTTCTTCAGCAGAAATTACCAGAGAAGTATCAAGCTTTTCACGGATCGTGTGATTGTAAATAAATGTTTTTCCTTCAGCTTCTTGTTCTTTTCTCAAAGCGTCAAGAGTTTCCGGAGTATCAAAAGCATAATATGCCCAACCTGAATTGATCAATTGATCAGCATAAGTTTGGTATAATTCCTTACGATCACTTTGTCTGTACGGACCAAATTTTTCATTTTTCCCAACAGTTTCATCAGGAGCAATTCCTAACCATTCTAATGCTTCCATAATATAAGCTTCGGCACCTGGAACAAAACGAGTTTGATCGGTATCCTCAATTCTTAAATAAAAAACACCATTGTTTTTTTTGGCAAATAAATAATTAAATAGGGCAGTACGAACTCCGCCAATATGTAAAGGTCCTGTTGGACTTGGTGCAAAACGCACACGAACTTGCTTTGACATTTGTTTAAATTTTGATGCAAAGATACGATTCTAATTAGAGAATTAGAAAATGAGTTTTAATTAGATAATGCCTTGCTTATAGCTTAATTGACTAATTTTCTCATTGATAATTATCTAATTAAAATTACTACTTTTATGGGTTATAAATAAAAGAGATTCAACTTGAAAACAACATCTGCGATATATCAAAAGCTAGAAGCATTTATAAAGAAATATTATACTAATGAATTGATAAAAGGGGGACTTCTTTTTATTGGTTTCGGATTGTTGTATTTTCTATTCACGCTTTTTATTGAGTATTTCCTTTGGCTAAAACCATTAGGAAGAACATTGTTGTTTTGGATATTTATAGGAGTAGAGGTTTTCCTTTTGTTTCGATTTATATTATTCCCAATTTTCAAGTTATTCAAACTTCAAAAAGGAATCGATTATAATCAGGCCTCCACTATTATTGGAAACCATTTTACAGAAGTAAGTGATAAGTTGACTAACTTTTTGCAATTGTCAGAGTCTGAGAATTCAACAGAAAGTTCAGAGTTGATGTTAGCTTCGATAGAGCAAAAAGCAAATTCATTGCAGCCAATTCCGTTTGGGAATGCCATCAATTTTAAAAACAATAAGAAGTATTTACCTTTGGCAATTATTCCAATTTTGCTTTTTGCCGTGTTTTATATTTCTGGAAACAGCAATGTTATTTCTCAAAGTTTAAATAGAGTAGTACATTTTAATGCTACTTTTTTACCACCGGCTCCTTTTAAATTTGTGGTTCTAAACTCAAATTTACAAACAGAACAAAACAAAGATTTTGTTGTCAAAATGGAATCTGTTGGGAATGTTGTTCCAGAGAATGTAATGATTCATATTGGTAACGAAAGTTATTTTATGGAGTCATCTCAACCAGGAAAGTTTGAATTCAAGATTGAAAAACCAGTATCGAATGTTGAATTTTCTTTTGAGGGAAATTCAGTTTTATCAGAAGAATATGAGTTGAAAGTAATTACAGTTCCATCAATTGCCAACTTCGAAATGGTATTGAATTTTCCATCTTATCTAAAAAAGAAATCTGAAATTATTCAGGGAACAGGAAATGCAATTGTACCGGAAGGAACTTTGGTTACCTGGAAAATGAATACACAATCGACTCAGGAAATTGTATGGAAAGATGATAATTCGACTTTCAAGTTTAATAAATCCGAAAACGAATTTAAATTGGCTAAAAATATCAGTCAAAATACAGAATATCAAATTCTTACCTCAAATAATAAGGTCAAAAACTACGAAAAACTAGATTATCAGTTGTCAGTGATCAAAGATCAGCATCCAACTATCACAGTTAGTCCTGCACCGGACAGTTTAAAGCTCGATAAAAATTATGTTTTGGGTAGGTTAGGAGATGACTATGGTTTGTCTAAACTTCAGGTGGTTTACTACGAACGCGATAAACCAAGCACTGCCAAGCGTGGAACAATACCGGTTAAGTCTGGAGTATTTGATCAGTTTGTTTTTAATTTTCCAAGTAATCTTGCAGTTCAGGAAGGAGTTTCTTATGAGTACTATTTTGAAGTTTTTGATAACGATGCGCCTCATGGATTTAAGAGCACAAAGTCTTCTGTTTTTTCTGATCGTGTTTCGACAACAGATGAAGTTCATGATATGGAATTGCAACAGCAAAATGAAAATATCAATAGTTTAGAAAAATCTTTGAAGAATCAAAATAAGCAATTTTCTGAAATGGATAAAATTCAGAAAGCCGGAAAAGAGAAAGATAATTTAGAGTTCAAAGACCAGCAGAAAGTAAATGATTTTATCAAACGTCAGAAACAACAAGACGAATTGATGAAACAATTTGCTGAGAAAATGAATAAGAATTTGGACAAGTTTCAGTCTGAGAAGAAAGACAAAACTGCTGATGATTTGCAAAAACGTTTAGACAATGCCGAGAAAGATTTAGAAAAGAATCAGAAGTTAATGGACGAATTGAAGAACTTAAACGATAAATTGAATAGTGAAGATTTGTTTGATAAGATGGAAAAGTTCAAACAGATCAGCAAGAACCAATCCCGTAATCTGGAGCAATTGGTTGAATTAACAAAACGTTTTTATGTTTCTAAAAAAGCAGAACAAGTTGCTGATAAATTAAAAAAGTTAGCAGACCAACAAGAACAGCTTTCTAATAAAGACAAAGAAAATACGCAAGAGAAACAAGAGGATATCAATAAAGCTTTTGATAAAATCCAGGAAGATTTAAAAGATCTGAAAGAGGAAAACAAAACATTAAAAGCTCCTTTAGATATTCCTTCTGATGCTTCAAAAGAGAAAGATGTTAAGGAAGATTTGAAGAAAGCTTCTGAAGAGTTGAGTAAAAAGAATTCCTCTTCGGCTAAGCCAAAACAGAAAAGTGCAGCCAAAAAAATGAAGAGTATGGCGGAGCAAATGGATTCAAGTATGGAGGGTGGAGAACGAGAACAACTGGAAGAAGATGTAGCAATGCTTCGTCAGGTTCTGGATAATCTTTTAGCATTTTCTTTATCGGAAGAAGATGTAATGAAACAATTTAAATCTATGAAGTTGGGATCTTCAGCTTATACTAAGAACATAAAAGTACAGCAGAATTTGAAACAACAGTTTAAACATGTCGATGATAGTTTGTTTGCATTGTCTTTACGTAACCCAAAAGTGGCCGAAGATGTAACGAAGGAAATTGGAAATGTACAGTATAATGTAGATAAAGCGATTGAAAGTTTAAGCGATGTTCAGGTTCCTAAAGGAGTTTCGCATCAACAGTATGCGGTTTCATCTGCCAATAAATTAGCTGATTTTTTAAGTGATTTATTGAATAATATGCAAATGTTAATGTCTAAACCAGGAGCAGGAAAACCAAAACCAGGAGATGGACAAGGAATGCAATTGCCGGATATTATTCAAAAACAAAAAGGTTTGGCTGACAAGATGAAAGAAGGAATGAAATCTGGTGATAAGCCTGGGGACAAACAAGGAGACAAACCCGGCGATAAACCCGGAGAAGGCCAACAAGGAAAATCCGGTGAAGGAAAGCAAGGTCAGGGAAGAGACGGCAAAGGAAAAAACGGAGATGGTAAAAATGGTCAAGGAAGTAAAAGCGGTGAAAAAGGAAATGATGGAAAAGACGGAAGTGATGGAGAAGGAGATGCTGAAGCTATCATGGAAATATATAAAGAGCAAGTCAAACTTCGTGAAGCGTTACAAAAGGAGTTAGCAAAACAAGGTTTAGATTCTCAGGGTAGATCTGTAATTGATCAAATGAAAGCTTCGGAAAAGCAACTTTTGAATAAAGGTTTTAAGAATGAAAACTTACAACGTATACTTAATATTCAACAGGAATTATTAAAATTGAACAATGCCGTTCAGCAGCAAGGGCAAGATACAAAACGACAATCGGAAACTAGTAAAGCGGAATTTTCTAATAGAACGAATGCGTTACCAACTTCGTTATTGGATTATTTAAACAGTGTAGAGATATTAAACAGACAATCACTACCTTTGCGCTCGAATTTTAATCAAAAGGTTCAAGAATATTTTAATACAAAATGATCAATTTTAATTACGAAACCGAATTTACTTTAGAGAACGAACTAGCCTTTGCAGATTGGTTAAGCGCTGTAATAGTTTCTGAAAGTAAAAACGAAGGAGAGATAAATTATGTTTTTTGTGATGATGATTATCTTCACAAGATAAATGTAGAATATCTAAACCACGATACACTAACAGATATTATCAGCTTTGATTATACAGTTGGTAATGAACTGAACGGAGATATATTTGTTTCTGTTGAAAGAGTAGAAGACAATGCAAAAGATTTTAATGTTTCTTTTGAAGAAGAATTGAAGCGTGTTCTTGCTCATGGTATATTACATTACTGTGGATATAAAGACAAGAGTGATGCTGATGCTGAACTTATGCGTTCTAAAGAAGATGAAAAGATAGCTATGTTTCACGTGGAATAGTAAAGTATTAAATGCTAAAATTTACTAATTCCAATTTCCAATTGTTTCACGTGAAACATAAGTTTGGCTCTGTATTTTAAAAAACGAATGTTTCACGTGGAACGTTTAGCGAAAAACTTTGACTAAAGAATTTAAACTTATATGTTAGTATTGTTTCACGTGGAACATAAATATTAGAAGTGATATTCGAAAAGTAAAGAATGTTTCACGTGGAACATAAAAAAATGCGTAAAAAGTTTTAGTTTGAAATTTCAGGTTGTACTTAATTTAATCTGTTCCACGTGGAACAGATTGGTGAATGATTTGAAGTTAGAACTTGATATTGAATGCTGTTCCACGTGGAACAGTATATGTGTTTTAATATGAGATTTCGGTTTTTAAGATTGGAATTTGGAATTTGAAAAACTGATTATTGGTGCAAGTGCACCGTTCCACGTGGAACAAAAATGAATGTAATGATAATTCTGAGAACTGACTTAAACGGTTTCCGGAGAATAATAAAGCAAAATGTTTTTAGAAGAATACGATGTTATTGTAGTTGGTGCAGGTCATGCCGGATCTGAAGCCGCGGCAGCGGCCGCAAATTTAGGATCAAAAACTTTATTGGTTACAATGAGTTTGCAGAACATTGCACAGATGTCTTGTAATCCAGCGATGGGTGGAATTGCAAAAGGACAAATCGTGCGCGAGATTGATGCGCTTGGAGGATACTCAGGAATTGTTTCTGATAGAACTGCAATTCAATTTAAGATGTTGAATAAATCAAAGGGGCCGGCAATGTGGTCTCCGAGAGTTCAAAGTGATCGAATGCGTTTTGCCGAAGAATGGAGAATGATGTTGGAGGGAACTCCAAATTTGGATTTCTACCAAGAGATGGTAAAAGGTTTGATTATCGAGGACGGAAAGATAAAAGGAATCAAAACTTCGTTGGGAGTGGAGATCAGATCTAAATCTGTGGTGTTGACAAATGGAACTTTTTTGAATGGTTTGATTCATATTGGAGAAAAACAATTCGGAGGAGGAAGAGCTGGTGAAAGTGCCGCGACCGGAATTACTGAAGATTTAGTAAAAGTAGGATTTGAATCTGGAAGAATGAAAACTGGAACGCCACCACGAGTTGATGGACGTTCTTTAGATTATTCTAAAATGAACGAAGAAAAGGGAGATGCAAAACCGGATAAGTTTTCTTATTCGGATTTGACGTCTCCGTTGACGCATCAGAGATCTTGCCACATGACTTACACTTCATTGGATGTTCATGATATTTTAAGAGAAGGTTTTGATCGTTCTCCAATGTTCAACGGAAGAATCAAAAGCCTTGGCCCGAGATATTGCCCTTCGATAGAAGATAAGATAAATCGTTTTGCTGATAAAGAACGTCACCAATTATTTGTTGAACCAGAGGGTTGGAATACTTGTGAGGTTTATGTAAACGGATTTTCAACTTCGCTTCCGGAAGATATTCAGTTCAAAGCGTTGCGTTCAGTTGTAGGATTTGAAAAAGTGAAATTCTTCCGTCCTGGATATGCAATAGAATATGATTATTTTCCGCCAACACAATTGAAGCATACTTTGGAAACGAAGTTAGTTGAAGGTTTATATTTTGCCGGACAAATCAACGGAACAACAGGATATGAAGAAGCAGCTTCGCAAGGATTGATGGCCGGAATAAATGCACATTTAAAAGTACATGAAAAAGCACCGTTGATTTTAAAACGTGACGAAGCTTATATTGGAGTTTTGATTGATGACTTGATTACGAAAGGAACGGAAGAACCGTATCGTATGTTTACATCAAGAGCAGAGTATAGAACATTGTTGCGTCAGGATAATGCCGATTTCAGATTAACGCCAATGTCACATGAAATTGGTTTGGCTTCTGAAGCTCGTTTACGTAGAATGGAGAAGAAATTAAACGAATCTGAAAAGATGGTGGCTTTCTTTAAAGAGACAAGTGTTTCGGTTGCAGAAACAAATCCAATTTTAGAAGCTAAAGAAACTGCTCCGATTACGCAAGGTGATAAAATGTTTAAAGTTTTCTCACGTCCTCAAATATATTTAGAGGATATGATGAAGTTTGAAAAAGTAAAGGAATATATAGAAGCTAATGATGTTGATCAGGAAATTTTGGAACAAGCCGAAATCCAGGTTAAATATTCTGGTTATATCGAAAAGGAAAGAAATAACGCAGATAAGCTAACTCGTTTAGAAGATGTGAAAATTCCTGAAAGTTTTGATTATAATAAAATTAAATCAATGTCGATTGAAGCCAAACAAAAATTAAGCAAGATTCGTCCTGTGACAATTTCTCAAGCTTCAAGAATAAGCGGAGTGTCACCAAGTGATATTTCGGTTTTATTGATTTATATGGGAAGGTAAGAAGTTTTCAGTCTCAGTTTTCAGTTATCAGTGAATGCTGGATACTGAATAATGAGACTGTTTATTGAAATGTTCCACGTGAAACTATTTTTTAATTCATATATCTGAAATTAGATGTGGTGATTATTTTTAATTGTTCCACGTGAAACAAGTTTGAGAAAAATTTAAAAAGAATAGTAATTTTAATATGTTAGATTAAGATTTTGAGATAGTTTGTAATTACGAGGTACAAGGAGTCTACGTGAGTAACTCCATAATCTAAAGAATTAATATTTGTAGATCTTGCAGCGAAAATTGCTTCAGTAGTTCGATGACGTTCGCATCCTCTTGGTTAGGAATGACAAAAGATAAACAAAAGGCTATAATTTATAATTATGAGAATTATTCAAGAAAAAGTTTTATCATTAGAACAAAAGAATTCCTTAATGCAACTTTGGAATAATGAATATCCTGATAAATTGAAATATGAGTCAGTCAATGATTTTAATTTGTATTTAGATGGATTATCGAATGCAAAACATCATTTGTTTATTGATGATCAAAATAAAATTAAAGGTTGGGCATTTGCTTTTTTAAGAGATAATGAAAATTGGTTTGCAATAATTATTGATAGTCAACTTCACGGAAAAGGCAAGGGGCGGTTGATGATCGAAGCATTAAAAAAGAATAACGACAATTTAAACGGTTGGGTTGTTGATCACGAAAATGACATCAAACAAAATAAGGAGGCATATAAATCTCCGTTATTGTTTTATATGAAAAATGATTTTATAGTTTGTAAAGAAACGAGAATTGAAAACGAAAAAATATCTGCTGTCAAAATAAATTGGAAGCGTTAAAAATAAATATTAAAGATTAAAAGAGACCCTAAAAACAGAAATTCTGCTTTTAGGGTTTGCTATGAAATTAAACCAAAATCCCCTATATTAAAAAATGGACGTTTTAAACAAAAAACATTTTCTTACTGTAAAAGACCATTCTGTATCTAAAGAAATTTTCGAATTGTATCATGACGAAGCTTTAGACATGTTAATTACATCTCCGCAACCTGATTTGCAAAATTTGGGAAGATATTACGAAAGCGAAGATTATATTTCGCACACGGATAACAAACGTTCGTTATTTGAAAAAGCTTATCACTTTGTGAAAAATATAGCTTTAAAAAATAAACTGAATTTAATAAATGACGAGCAATCTAAAAAAGGAAGAATTTTAGACATTGGTGCCGGAACGGGAGATTTTTTGTTAACAGCAAAAAATGATGGTTGGGAAACTGTTGGAGTAGAACCTAGTGAAAGAGCAAAAAATATTGCAATACAAAAAGGAATTTCTTTTGTGAACGAAATTGGTGATCTTCAAAATAATTCTTTTGATGTGATTACAATGTGGCATGTTTTAGAACACGTCCCAAATTTAGAACTACAAATTCAGGAATTGAAGCGTTTATTAAAACCAACTGGAACATTAATTGTTGCGGTTCCAAATTTCAAATCTTACGACGCAAAATATTATAATGAATTTTGGGCAGCTTTTGATGTGCCAATTCATTTTTGGCATTTTTCTAAAAAAGCCATTCAATCGCTTTTTGAAAAAGTAGATATGAAGTTGGAAAAAGTACTTCCCATGAAATTTGATTCTTTTTATGTGAGCTTATTATCTGAAAAATACAAAACCGGAAAAATGAATTACATCAGTGCTTTTTTTGTTGGTTTAAAATCAAATTTAAAAGCGAGCAGTACAAAAGAGTATTCATCGCACATTTATGTCTTAAAAAACAAGTAAAACGCAATTTAAGCGCGTTTCTGGCGTTTTCTTTGTATAAGTGAGGAGTAATTATGTCTTTTTTGAGATAATGTTTCTAATAAAAGATATGAAAGTCACTTTTGATAGGGTAGAATTATTGACATTTTTCTTTCCATAAATAAAAACAATATCATAAAATTCTAGCATTTTTTAAACTTTATGTTGATGCTATTTATTTTTTTATATTTTTGTCTTCAATACATTAAAAAATTAGAAATTCAAAAAATGAAAAAAGCATTAGTAATTATCGCACTTTCAATTTTCGCCGTTTCATGTAGTAAAACTGCAGAAGTTAAGGAAGTAAAAACAGCTTACGTAGATACTTCGGTTTTAATGAAAGAGTACACTGAAGCAAAAGACCTTGAAGCAAAATACAAAGGACAAGCTGAAGAAAAAGGAAGACAACTACAAGCTGAAATTGCACGCTTTAAACAAGACGCTGCCAGTTTTCAAAGTCAGGCACAAGCAAACGGTCAGGCTTGGGCTCAACAAAGAGGAGCTGAGTTGCAAAAAAGAGAACAACAATTGGGTTATGCTCAACAAGCTTTGTCTCAGCAATTGCAACAAGAAAGCGGTGTTGAAATGGATTCTCTAGTAAGTGGAGTTAAAAAATTCATCAAAGATTACGGTAAGAAAAACGGTTATTCTTATATCTATGGTACTGGTGATGCTGCCTCAATCTTATACGCTGAAGAGAAATATGATATTACAAAAGATATCGTTAAAGCTTTGAATGACAAGTATAAAACAGCTCCTAAAACAGAAGAAAAAGCTCCGGCTAAAGAAGAAGCTGCAAAAAAATAATACCAAACTAACTAACTAAATTTAAAAACCTAAATCTGTATAGATTTAGGTTTTTTCTTTTATAAAAATGCGATACTTTTAGGTTTTCAATACACGCCCAATGCAAAACGTTACAGAAGCAGCTGCTTACACCTTACAATTCATCAATCAAACGCAAAAATCGATCTTCCTGACTGGTAAAGCAGGAACCGGGAAAACTACGCTTTTGCGTGAAATCATTGCTACAACGCATAAAAGCACTGTAGTTGTGGCACCAACAGGAATCGCGGCACTAAATGCTGGTGGAGTTACGATACACTCGATGTTTCAATTGCCATTTTCTGCCTTTATTCCGTCTTATGAAGAAGCTTCCCAATTTACTGAAACAGTGAAATTTGAGAATAAGGAAACTTTACGACGACACTTCAAAATGAATAATGTCAAGCGTAATGTTATCAAGAACATGGAACTTTTGATTATTGATGAAGTGAGTATGTTACGCGCTGATTTACTGGATGCTATCGATTTTATGATGCAGACAGTTCGAAGAATTTCTAAACCTTTTGGAGGGGTTCAGGTGCTTTTTATTGGTGATTTATTGCAGCTTCCGCCAGTAATTCGTGATGAAGAATGGCGAACTTTGCGCAATTATTATAAAGGAAAATTCTTTTTTCATTCGCATGTAATTCAACAATATCCACCGCTATATATCGAATTATCAAAGATTTATCGCCAAAGCGATGATACTTTTATATCGGTTTTAAATAATCTTCGAAACAATCAGATCACGCCCCAGGATATTCAGGTTTTAAACGAATATGTTAAGCCTGATTTCGACTTAAAAAATAATCCGGGTTATATTACATTAACTACGCATAATGCAAAAGCCGATTCGATTAATGAACAGGCAATTGGTGATTTAGCAGGAAATGAGTTCTCTTATCAACCGTTTATTGTGGGTGATTTTCCGGAGAAAATATTTCCGGTTGAGGAAAATTTAAAGTTGAAAATTGGTGCTCAGGTCATGTTCGTTAAAAATGATGCATCTTTTGAAAAACGTTATTTCAACGGAAAGATGGGGGTAGTAAAATCCCTTTCTCCAGAAGAAATTTTCATTCATTTCCCGGAAGAGAACAAAACCATTGAAGTGGAGAAATATGAGTGGAAAAATATCCGTTATAAAGTAAACGATCTCACGAAGGAAGTCGAAGAAGAAGTTTTAGGCACATTTGCTCATTATCCTCTAAAATTGGCGTGGGCAATTACTGTGCATAAAAGTCAGGGATTAACTTTTGAGAAAGCGGCGCTCGATGTATCGCAAGTTTTTTTGCCCGGGCAGGCATATGTTGCATTATCGCGTTTAACTTCCTTAAACGGGCTTATTTTGCTGTCTCCGCTACAAATGAATGGTATCTCGAACGATCAGGATGTAATGGATTATGCTTTAAACAAAGCGACAGAAGAAGTTTTAAAACATTCGTTACACTTCGAAACGAAAAATTTCATTCATAACTATTTGATTAACAGTTTTAATTGGGCCGATTTGGCTCAGGAATGGCGCAATCATCGTTTTAGCTATAATGAAAATGCGGTGGCATCAGAAAAATCAAAACATTCCGTATGGGCACATAAGCGTTTAGAAATTATAGATTCGTTGATTGATCCTTCGCAAAAATTCGTTCATCAGCTCAATAAAATTTTCAATAAAGAAACTGTTGATTTATTTTTTGTACAGGAAAGGGTAGTGGCGGCTTATGATTATTTTTTTAAGCCAATGGACAAACTGGTGACGGATCTTTTGAATAAAATGGCCGAAATTCAGAAATTTAAAAAAGTAAAAGAGTTCTATGAAGAACTGGCTTTTTTGGATGATTTGCAAACCAAAGCAGTTTTGCGTTTAATGAAGGCTAAATTACTGATAGAAATTGTCGTGGCAGGTGAAACCATCTGCAAAGAGAAATTGACGTCTACAGCGATTAAAAACTACAAATTAGATAAGATTGCTAAGATCCGGGAGGAACTTAATATGTCGAATACTGATATTTTTAAATCTGATGAGCCTGTAGTGCGCTATACTGCACGAAAATTAGATAAAAATGTACCAAAGGCTGACAAGAAAACAACCGTAGAAGAAACGCATGATTTATGGCTGGAGAAAAATTCGATTCAGGATATTGCCAGAATTAGAAAATTAACGGCACAAACTATTGAAATGCATTTAGTTAAATTGATTCAGGCTAAGAAAGTAGACATTTCAGATGTTTTGCCGTACGATAAAATCCTGGCGCTTCGTGAAGCTTTTGAATTTTATCAGGAAGAATCACTGAACGGTTTAAAAGAAAAACACGGAGAAGAATTTACCTGGGATGAGCTTAAAATGTTCAAAGCCAGTATCAATTAAGTTTAGATTTTGGAATTTAGATATTTAATCTGAGTTATGAATAAATTACGTTATGTAAAATAGAAAACATGAGAAAGCTATTATGTATCCTGTTCATAGGTATTACCATTCAAAATGCTGCAGGGCAGGACTTGAAACCTGAATATCAAAAGTTCGTTAAAAATTTTATTGATAATGTCAAAAACGATAGGAAAGAAGCTGTAGCCGAAGCAATTAAATATCCTTTGAGAAGAGAAAATCCAATTCCGGATATTAAAAATAAAACAGAATTTGTAAAAAGATATGCTGAAATTTTTGATCTTAACCTGAAAACTGAAATTTCAAAATCGGATCCTGCAAAAGACTGGTCAGAAGTAGGGTGGAGAGGCATAATGCTTAATAATGGTACTTTGTGGATGGATACTGACGGAAAGGTTTTCTCTATTAATTATCAGTCAAAAGTCGAAAATGATCTCAAAAACAAGTTGATCGCTTCAGAAAAAAACAAGCTTCATCCATCAATTGCGAAGTTTAAAGAACCCCAAATTATCTTAGAAACCTCTAAATTCAGAGTAAGAATTGATGATTTGGGAAATGATAATTACAGATATGCTTCCTGGTCTATAAGACAATCAATGAGTGAAAAGCCAGATTTAATCATTACAAACGGAAAATGGTTTCAGGACGGAACTGGCGGAAATAATCATTATGATTTCAAAAAAGGAAATTTTCTTTACCAGTGTTATATTACTGTTTTGGGTACAAAAGATTCGGCACCAGCTAATTTAACCATTTATCAAAACGGAAAAGAAATTCTGAATCAGGATGCTAAAATTGTTCCACGTTAAACATAAATCCTATTCGTTACGGCGAATAGGATTTTTGCTTTATAAGCATTCTGACCTTGTTCCACGTGAGTATAAATTATTTATATTTGATTGTAATTGTCAGATTAATAATTAATTAAAAATATTTTAGGATGAAAAGAGCAAATGTATTTTTAGTACTATTGATTTTTTGCAGCAGTGTTGTTGCCGCCCAGGATTTGAAAATTGATTACCAGAAATTTATAAAAAAGTTCATTGAAAATATAAAAAACGACAACAAAGAAGCAATCAGCGATTTGGTCGTTTATCCGCTAAAGCGGGAATATCCAATACCGGATATTGCAAATAAGTCAGATTTTGTAAAGCGATATTCTGAGATTTTTGATGCAGCACTAAAGAATGAAATTATAAAATCTTCTCCCATAAAAAGCTGGATTGAAATGGGCTTGCGTGGTGTAATGCTAAATCATGGCAGTATCTGGCTGGATATCGAAGGACGTTTAACCGCCATAAATTATCAATCAAAATATGAAACAGAACTTAAAAATAAACTGATCGCAGCGCAGAAAAAAAGTTTAGATCCAAGTATTGCTTTTTTTCAAAGCCCCATTTGTATTTTAGAAACATCTAAATTCAAAATCAGAATCGATAATCTGGGAAATAATAATTATCGTTATGCTTCGTGGCCGATACAAAAAGAAATGACTGAAAAGCCTGATTTAGTGATTAATGGTGGTGAATTAGTTGTAGAAGGATTAGGTGGAAATCATCAGTATGAATTCAAAAAAGATAATTTTCTTTACGAATGTGCCATTATAGTTTTGGGCGAGGAAAATTCGCCTCCGGCGAGATTAAGAATTTATCAAGCTACTAAGGTTATTCTTTCTCAGGAGGCTACAATTGTTCCACGTTAAACAAAAAATCCTATTCGTAAGCAAATAGGATTTTTTGTTTTATCTAAGATTGCAGGTTATCAAGTTTTTTCTGTTGCTCTATTTTCTTGAGCTTAAGTTTTTGAATTTCAAGATCTTTCTCTTTTATTTTTATTTGCTGTTTTTGCAAGTATTCAGGAGAATTGGAACCTGAATTTATTTTTGATGAAAGTTTTTGATTATCACTTTCCAGTTTGTCAATTTTTTTGTTTGTAGAGTCAAGATCATCCTGTGAATTTTTAAGATCCCTTTGATTTCTTTCTACTTTTTTTTGTTCTTTTTTTAATTGAGATTGATCGTTATCCAGTTTTCTACTATATTGATCTGTTGCCCTCTGAGATTCATCATCAGTTTTTTTCTGTATGATTTCCGGAGACTCTTCTGTATTTGCTATTTGGGCAAAGAATAATTGAGACTGTAATAAAAATGATAGGATA
Organism: Flavobacterium sp. NPDC079362; assembly: GCF_050267765.1. Taxonomy (NCBI): domain Bacteria; kingdom Pseudomonadati; phylum Bacteroidota; class Flavobacteriia; order Flavobacteriales; family Flavobacteriaceae; genus Flavobacterium; species Flavobacterium sp. NPDC079362. The sequence continues at coordinate 162,995 of NZ_JBNNFM010000001.1, forward strand.
AGGAATAATTTTAAGGCGTATTTCATGACTTTTTGTTCGTTATAAATTATAGAACAAAAGTAGAGTGCCAATTGTATAGGTCTGGCCTGATAAGGTTTTTTTAAAGATAAAATAGGACAAAAAAAATCCTATTCGGTTTGAATAGGATTTCTTATAATTATAAATTTTCGATTAGGATCCAGGCTTCTGGATTTTCACCTTTTTGTATATCTTTTTGTGCTTTTTGTGCCTCAGACATCGTAGCATAACTTCCGTATAGAACCGGGAATAAGCCGTGTTTGTTTTCGCTTAACATTCTCGCACTAAAACCATCTTTAATAAGTTGATTATAAGCTTTTCTTGCATTTTGTTCACTTCTATAAGCTCCTGCCATAATGTGGTAAGGCATTACTTTTTCTTCTGCGTTTTCTACTTTTGCAGAATCAATTGAAAGCGTTACGGCCGGTAATGGGCTTTGAATAAAAAATGTAGCTTCCTGTATCTTGTTTTGTACTTTTTTCTGTACAGCACTTTCTACAATAAGTGTTTTGGCATCTATTTGATTTTGGTACAAAGGGTATCCAATACTTCCTGTAATTCCTAGTCCCAGAATGAAAATGGCAGCATATTTTAAGAATGAATTAGATGATTTTCCATCTTCTTCCTCAAATAAAGCGATAGGTTCTCTCTCTTGGATTTCCTGTATTTTTTTCTCGAAAAGTTCTTTTTTCACAACTGGTGAAACAAAAGGGCTTAAACCAAAAGAACTCGCTAGATAATTTGTTTGATCGTTAGGAGTGAAGATTATATTTTTCTCTGCGTTAAGACGCATTTCTCCAATATTTTTAAGACTTATAACGCCATTTTCTTCCAGCGTTTTTTTCCAACTTATCACTTCAAAAGCAATAGCACTTACTGCAAAACCATAAGATGTTTTTTCTGCATTAGCGATATGATTTGCTAATAGTCCATCATTATTTTTTAGATGGCTATTAAAAGAGATTGATTTTTTGGGTGGAAAAAACGAATTTGTATTTTCATTCAGCTGAGCCGAGTGAATTTCTGTTAAAAATGCTCCAAACCCTGGAACCGTTACACACTGATAACGATACAATAACTGTGCTATATAGTTTTCGATTTTCATAGTAACAAAGTTATGCAACGAATATAGTTATCAAAATTTTATTCACAATTTTTATTAACAATTCGAGTATTTTTACAAACCGTTATTTAACAGTAAGTTATCATAAAAACTGTTTTAGGTTAAAGTAGTATAATATCTTTAATTTTTTATTTTTTGAAAGAATTTACTTCTAATTTGTATCTTTGCCTTTCTTAGAATTAGAATTAAAATTCGTTTTATAAAGATATTTTTCGCCGCCATTTAATTGTATACAATCCATGTCAGATCAAGATTTATTTTATTTATTAGCCTTATTAAAAGTGGAAGGTGTTGGAGATATTATGGCCAAAAAATTGCTGACACACTGTGGTAATGCCGAAACCATTTTTAAAACTAAAATGAATCAAATTGCTGCAATTGATGGGGTTGGAGCTGTATTGCTCAAAAATTTCAAGGATAAATCTATTTTTGAGAAAGCAAATCTGGAACTTGAATTTATCAAATCGAATAACATAAAAGTTTCTTTTTTCAGGACGAAAATTACCCGGAACGACTGAAACATTGTATTGATTCTCCGGTTTTAATTTTTTCTGCAGGAAATATAAATTTAAAAAACAAAAAAATAATAGGTATTGTTGGAACACGCCAAATTACACCTTACGGAATGGAGTTCTGCAAGAAATTAATCGAAGATTTGTCGCCGCTTAATCCGTTATAGTAAGTGGTTTTGCTTATGGAGTAGATATTGTGGCACATCAGTTAGCGATGGATTATAATTTGCAGACCATTGGAGTTCTGGCTCATGGTTTAAATCAAATTTATCCTAAAACACATAAAAAATATGTTGCCAAGATGGAAGAAAATGGTGGATTTATTACTGAGTTTTGGAGTTCATCAAATCCTGATAAGGAAAATTTTGTGCGTAGAAATCGCATTGTTGCAGGCATGACAGAGGCTACTATTGTAATTGAATCTGCAGACAGAGGTGGTTCGTTGATTACCGCAAACCTGGCCAATGATTATAATCGGGATGTTTTTGCAGTTCCGGGACGTGTTACAGACAAGTTCAGTCAGGGCTGTAATAACCTGATTAAGACTCAAAAAGCGAATGTACTGACAAGTGCTGCCGATTTGGTTTATATATTGAATTGGGATATTGAAAATAAAACAAAACCTATCCAGAAACAGTTATTTGTAGAGCTTGAACCTGATGAACAAAAAGTATATGATTTTCTTCTAAAAAACGGAAAAGAATTACTCGGTACTATAGCGTTAAAATGTGATTTTCCTATTTATAGAATCTCGGCTTGTTATTGAATATGGAGCTTAAAGGCTTGATAAGACCATTGCCCGGGAAATTGTTTTAAGCGATATAAAGATTTAATGTTTTCTATTTATTTGACTTGTAAACGTTTATGCAAAACAGGATCATAGAAAGGATGCAAAAAATTAAGGGGACGATTAATTTTTCAAAAGACATCATGTAGATGGTTACTATAGTAATCTCAAAATGGACTAAAGAAATGTAATAATTTGTCTTTCGGTGAAGAAGAAATACTGCTAAATAGCCAATAATAAAAACACTTTGCGAGAGTATAAAAAAAGCGGTTAGTTTTATCTGATTCGAAAAATTATAAGCCCAGCCTACGGTTTTATTTATTGTGTACGATTTGTCATCTCCAAATAGATAACCTAATAAAAAGCCCAGCATAAAAAGGGTTATTAGGAGAGCAAACATGTATTTTGTAAATATTTTTCTCACTACTTCGATGAATCAAAAAGACTTCATTTTTAAATAAAAACGCAGTAGGTTTTATCCGGATGACCTGGGATAAAACCTACTGCGTTTAAAATATTATTTTCCAAATCCAAGTACTTCACGAACTTTTGCCAGAACGCCGTCAGCAACCACAGAAGCTTTTGCCGCACCTTTTTTAAGCAAGGCATCCACTTCGTCAAGATTATTGATGTAGTAAGTGTATTTTTCTCTTTCTGTTTTAAATTTTTCGGTAATCAATTCAAACAAAGCTTGTTTGGCGTGACCGTAACCGTAATTTCCACCCAAATAATTGGCTCTCATTTCTACAATTTGAGTTTCACTTCCTAACAAGGAATAGATCGCAAAAGCATTACAAGTATCCGGATTTTTAGGATCTTCAAGCGGCGTACTGTCCGTTTCGATACTCATAACCTGTTTACGAAGCGTTTTATCATCAACGAAAATATTAATAATATTGTTTGCTGATTTACTCATTTTTCCACCATTTGTTCCGGGAATCAATTTGCTGTCTTCCTGAATTTTAGCTTCAGGTATTACAAAAGTTTCCCCCATTTGATGATTAAAACGAGAAGCCACATCGCGAGTAATTTCCAGATGCTGCAATTGATCTTTACCAACCGGAACAAATTCAGCATCATATAATAAAATATCCGCTGCCATTAACATCGGATAAGAGAACAAACCAGCATTTACATCATCTAAACGATCTGCTTTGTCTTTGAAAGAATGGGCCAAAGTCAAACGTTGAAACGGAAAAAAGCAACTTAAATACCAGGTCAATTCAGTTGTCTGAACAACATCAGATTGTCTGTAAAAAGTAACGCGATCAATATCTAATCCAAAAGCAAGCCATGCTGCCGCTACACTAAAAGTGTTTTCGCGCAATGTTTTACCATCTTTAATTTGTGTAATCGAGTGTAAATCAGCAATAAACAAAAAAGATTCGTTTGCCGGATTATTCGATAATTCGATTGCAGGTATAATTGCTCCCAATAAATTGCCTAAGTGTGGCGTTCCAGTACTCTGAACACCAGTAAGTATTTTTGCCATTCTCGTTTTTTCTTATTACTAAACGCAAAGTTCGTTTTTTTACCGCAAACTGTGTAATTTTTTTTAACTTCAAAAATTATGAGTATTGTTTTTCTTTTAATAATCGGTTTTTTTACCGCAGAGTTCACAAAGTTTTTTCGCAAAGTTCACAAAGTTTTTGAGAAAGTTTTTTGAAGTTCACTAAGCTGGATTTTATAAATTATTGACAACCCTTCTAATTCCGTTTTTTAAGAGAGTTTCGTTGAAGTTTATGAGTAAACCTAGTTTGTAATTGCCAAGTTTTAAATACGTTAAAGTTTGTGCTAAGTGATTTACGGTAAGAGATTCTACGCTTTTAATTTCGATGACAAATTTGTTTTCTACCAGAATATCAATCCTGTAGCCACAATCTAATTGAACTTCTTCAAAAATTAATGGCATTGTCTTTTCTTTTTCAACTAGAAGCCCACGTTGTTTAATTTTATAGAATAAACATTCTTGATAGGCATTTTCCAGTAAGCCGGGTCCTAAAATTTTATGAATTTCAATCGCAAGTCCAATTATAATATTTGATATTTCGTTTTCTGTCATAAATTTTAAAAACAGTAAATTTAATAATTATTTTCTTGTTTTTTTTATTGTTTTATAAAAGCAAAGTTGCTAAATTTTTTATTAGAACAAAATTTGCATACAGCTTTGTGAACTCATTATTTGCAATTAGCAGTTTACATTTCCTTCTTTCCTTTGCGAAAAAACTTTATGAACTTTGCGGTAAAAAAAGCGTACTGTATTATTTACACCATAAATTCTTTTTGTATAATTCATTTCTGTTTTCTTACATTTGAAACCATGAAAGGAATAAAGATTATTTTTTGGGTTTTATGGCGTGTTTGGTTTTATGTTTTAATGGCCATCCCGATATTGATTATGCTGCCGTTTTTACTGATTTCTATTATTTCAGAGAGTGGTTATCCCTATTTCTTTAGAATGGCCCGCATTTGGGCTAAATTTATCCTTTTCGGGATGGGTTTCTATTATAAAGTCGAACGTCAACAGAAACTGATCAAGAATAAAAGTTATATGATAGTGGCAAATCACACTTCAATGACAGATATTATGCTGATGTTGGCAGTGGTTCGAAATCCTTTCGTATTTGTTGGGAAAAAAGAACTTTCGAAGATTCCCTTATTCGGATTTTTTTATAAAAGGACCTGTATTTTAGTAGATAGAAACTCTTCAAGAAGTAAAAATGAAGTTTTCAAAAGAGCACAAGACAGATTGAATCAGGGACTTAGTATTTGTATTTTTCCAGAAGGAGGTGTTCCTGATGACGAAACTGTTTTATTGGATGAATTTAAAGATGGTGCTTTTCGATTAGCAATTGAACACCAAATTCCAATTGTGCCCATTGTTTTTGCCGATAATAAAGAACGATTCTCTTATACTTTCATGAGTGGAAGCCCCGGAAAAATGCGCGTGAAAATATTACCTTTCGTAGAAACAAACGGATTAACAAGTGAAAACAGAAAAACACTTCGAGATGAAGTTAGACAACTGATTTATAAAGGACTATTAGAATTCAAGAAGAAGAAAGAATATAGAAGAAAGAATATTGAAGAAAGAATATAGAGGAAAGAATATAGAAGATAAAAACCCGACAAATTTTGAAAAATTGTCGGGTTTTCTTTTGAATTAAAATCCCCCATTTTTATTCAGTAAATACTATCTGTGAATTATTTTTTCTGAAATAAATCGCAATACTTTTTTAAATTTTAATTTGGTTTTTCTACGGTTTTTACTGTACAACACTTCTATTTTTTCTTTCATGGTTAAAAATATTAACGGTTGATAATAAAGAGTTTGGTTAAAACTCAAGTTAACGTCACAATATAATAGAGAGTAAGAAACCAAAAAGGTTGCGCTGAAAAATGTTTTTTTTTAAAGAAAATGAAATAAAAAATCCGTTAGTATAAAAACTAACGGATTTCTAGTGAATAAACAACCAAATTTATCCTAAAAAAAACTTCAGAATGGCATTATTGCTAATACCAAATCTAATGTCTGTTTAGTAGATGAAGTTAGTTTGAAATGGTTGCGTCTTTTTTATTATTATTTATGAAATAAAAAACCCGACAGATCTAAAAATCTATCGGGTTTGATGAACAATAAGCAAGTAAAATACTCGCTATTATAGTTTTAAGCGTTTGCTAATTCTTTGATATGCGCTTTGATTTTAAGTTCTAATTCATCTGCTAATTCCGGATTATCTTTGATTAAAGATTTTACAGCATCACGACCTTGTCCTAATTTTGTATCTCCGTAGCTAAACCATGATCCTGCTTTTTTAACGATTTCAAATTCAACCGCTAAATCAAGAATTTCTCCGGTTTTAGAAACTCCTTCTCCATACATAATGTCGAATTCGGCAGTTTTAAAAGGCGGAGCCACTTTATTTTTAACCACTTTTACTTTAGTTCTGTTTCCAATAACATTGTCACCGTCTTTAATTTGTGAAGAACGACGAATATCTAAACGCACAGATGCGTAGAATTTCAATGCATTACCACCCGTTGTAGTTTCAGGATTACCAAACATTACACCAATTTTCTCTCTCAACTGGTTGATGAAGAAAACAGTACAATTTGTTTTACTGATAGTTCCGGTTAGTTTTCTTAATGCCTGTGACATTAAACGTGCGTGAAGACCCATTTTTGAATCTCCCATTTCACCTTCGATTTCACTTTTTGGAGTCAATGCAGCAACAGAGTCAATTACAACAATGTCAATTGCTCCCGAACGAATCAAATTCTCAGCAATTTCTAAAGCTTGTTCTCCATTGTCTGGTTGAGATATGATTAAGTTTTCGATATCTACACCTAATTTTTCGGCATAATTTCTATCAAAAGCATGTTCAGCATCTATAAAAGCAGCAATACCACCCGCTTTTTGAGCTTCTGCAATTGCATGTAATGTCAAAGTAGTCTTTCCAGAAGATTCCGGACCGTATATTTCGATAATTCTTCCTCTTGGGTAACCATTAACTCCAAGAGCTAAATCAACACCAAGAGAACCTGAAGAAATTGTTTCAACTTCTACGATGGCTTTGTCGCCCATTTTCATTACAGTTCCTTTTCCGTAAGTCTTATCTAATTTGTCAAGCGTAAGTTGTAGCGCTTTTAATTTGGCTTCTTTCTCTGAACTCATCTCTTTTTTTTCTTTTTCTTTCATGTAAATTTTTATAATTTATTCTCAAAAACAAACCAGAAATGATAACTTACTGATTTAGATTTGTATCAGGCTTGTAAGTTTGTAAAATTAGTTCTTTTTTTGAAGTTTAATTGTCTCAAATTGTAACAAATTGTACTATAGAAACAAAGCCTTTAATTCTGTTGCTTCTGATGGTTTTATTTTGCCCGCGAGTAATAAACTTAATTGTTTACGACGTAAAGCAGCATCAAATCGTTGTATTTCCAACTCAGTTTCCGGTGCAGTTGGCGGAACTTCAACAGGTCTTCCGCTATCATCAACGGCAACAAAAGTATAAATGGCTTCGTTGGCTTTGGTTCTGCTTCCGGATTCACGGTCTTCTACCCAAACATCGATAAAAACTTCCATAGAACTTTTAAAAGATCTGGAAACCTTTGCTTCTATCGTAACTACGGCTCCAAGCGGAATAGCCCTGTTAAAAGCAACGTGATTTACAGATGCTGTAACTACAATTCGGCGTGAATGTCTGCGGGCGGCAATACTTGCTGCGCGATCCATACGGGCCAATAATTCACCTCCAAAAAGGTTATTCAAAGGATTTGTTTCGCTCGGTAAAACTAAATCGGTTAAAATAGTTAGGGATTCTGAAGGGTGTTTAGGGTTCATTTTTTTCACAGTAAAATTTTAATTCGTTGTCCGCATAAAGCAAACAAATTCTTTTTCGCCTGCTTTTAAGATTTTGATTAGAAAAATCATTAAAAGCCAATGCCTATTTTTTTAATTCAGCCAATAAACCGCCATAACGGCCGGGATAAAGTAAATTACAATTGTTCTTGCGCCGTCGTAATCCTTAGCTAATCTTTGTCCAAATAACATCATTAACAAACAAATACAAGAGAAAACTGCTCCGTAAAATCCAAATTCACGGCCACTGTTGGTTAATAATTGTATTGCGCCAACCACGCACAAAATTCCGGAAATTAATTCTAAAACTAAAAGATGGAACAAAGCAAGTGGAACTTGATTTTTTAAAGGCGTTTTGGCAAAATGCCCTTTAAGCCATTCAACATTATCTTTCCAATAAAAGATTTTTTCATATCCTGATTGTAAGAACGTTAATGCTAAAAATGCTAAAAGTAAAATGGAGGCAACATTAGTATTCATTTGAAAATTATTTTTTATGAATTAAACGAGTCAGTTTTATAGATAAATCGGTCAAAATTATTTTAGCATTTCCATTTCTTTCAATGTGATACAGGGCATCTGAAAGCTCCTTGAAAATTTCGTGAATATTATTGCCGTTTACAAAAGGGGCAAAATTTTCCAGTTTAAATTTTTCGACTTTAGGTTCTATATAAACTAAAGCAGGTGCCTCATAATTGAGTAAAAGTGCCTGGCGAAACATTTCGATACAAAATTGTATGAATTTTTTCTGGCTTTCACGGCCCAGACCTGCAATTTCTTCACTCCAGGATATTAAGTCCTGAATAGCAGCTGCATTTCCTTTGGCTCTAAAAGCGGCACGAACCCAATTAACAAACCATTGTTCAAAAGGATATTCAGAATCGTCTTCTTTTAAAAGATGTAATGCTTTACTGAAATTTCCCTGTGCCTGATGTGCTATTTTTTTAGCTAAATTCGAATCTGTATTTTCTTGGGAAACTAATGCTTCAGCAATTACTTTTTCGGGTAAGCCGTTAAAGTGAATAACCTGACAACGAGAACGTATCGTTTGTATTATGTCTTCTTCATTTTCAGAAATCAGTATAAATATTGTTTTATCTGATGGTTCTTCTAATAATTTTAAAAGCTTATTTGAGGCGGCGATATTCATTTTATCAGCCATCCAGATTATCATTATTTTATAACCGCCTTCGTATGATTTTAACGAGAGGGATTTTAAAACTTCTGTTGCATCTTCGACACGAATTTCACCTTGTTTGTTTTGTACGCCTAAAATTTTGTACCAGTCAAATAAACCTCCATAAGGCATTTCCTGAATAAATGTGCGCCAGTCCTGAATGAAGTCTAAACTTTTTGGTTTTGTTTTTACATCTTCAGTTGTAACTGTTGGATAAATAAAATGTAAATCGGGATGCGAGAGGTTTTGAAACTTCAAATTGCAGGAATCGTTTCCGTTTGAGTTTTCATCTCCTGTATTGTTACACAAAATATATTGCGCATAAGCTATTGCCGTTGATAATGTGCCACTTCCTTCCGGCCCAATGAATAATTGTGCGTGTGGAATTCGCCCGGAAGATGCACTTTTTATCAAGTGACTTTTGATGTAATCCTGACCTAAAATTTGAGAAAATTGCATGAAGCAAAGATAGAAGAAAATGATATAGTCAAAAATTTTAGGGAAAAAGTTTATTGGCTGCTATTTATTTATGTTGGAATACAGTTTTTTTGCTTAATTTTTTGTGGTTTGTCAACGAACTTTTGTTAATAACAAGAGTAAATCGAGTAGATATCAATAGTTTTTTGTTAATAGTTTTTTCAGAAAAACGCTAAACGTAAGGTTATTTTGGTTATTAATATATAATAATTTTGATCTTTAGTAAGTAATAACTTATGGATTTTATTTTAAGATTTTTAACAAAAAAGCCGTTAAAACGCACATTTTCTCGACATAGCGCTGGTTTTTAAGGTTTTTTTAAGGTTTTTTTTTGAAAAAAGAAATCAATAAAGTTGCAATTTGAGTTAATTTATATATTTTTGTTTTCATCAATAACCTATTAATAAGAATCTATGAAAGGGAAAATTATTTTATTTAGTGCACTTTTTATATTGACAACCGGGGCAATCTCAGCTCAGGCTAAAAATGCTCCTAGAAGTATAATTAGTACAACGGCTCTTATTCGTAAATATCACGATCAAAAAGAATTGAGTGGTATGCAAAAAGGAGAACTTTTAGAATTATACATTGAGCGTATTAAAGTTTTAGTAAAAACCCTCCCTTACATTGCTTTGGTTACTAAGCCAGGAGTTACGATGGCAGACTTAGGTATTCCGGACGATAACGAACACAAAAAAGTATTAGATGCTCAGGCTGTTGGTACAAATACATTTTTGGATACAACAGTAGAGTTTCAAAGAAAAATGATGCCGTATTCTGATAAAGGAAACTTAATTGCAGCAATTTTATTTTACGAAAGCACATTAAAATCGTTACATGAGTTCAACGAATTGAACGAAATGTAATTAAAAATATATTTTATAAAACCTTTTTTGAAGTGTTTACGTAAATGGATTGATTTTACGTGGCATTTTGAGAAGAGACAAAAGCAACTCGTCCTCGATGTGTTCTGACAAAATCAGAAAACCCGAGATGAGTTTTTTACGCATACCCAAATTTATTATTAACCGTAATACCCCCTTATCATGAAAAAAATTACTCAAATGATCTGCGTTCTTTTGACAGTCACTACTATGAGTGCTCAGCAAGAGAAAGGAATTATGGGCTACAACAACTGGTTGAATAACTGGACAGAATTTAAGCCTAACAAAATTGAATATGGAGAAGCAAATCAAATCTTAGCAGGAAATATTTCTGTTAATACAAAATTGCTGAAGAGGAATATTTATGTTTTGCAAGGTAATGTTTATGTGACCAACAATGCTGTTTTAACAATTGAGCCAGGAACTTTGATTATTGGTGATTTCGAAACTAAAGGAACATTGGTAGTTACAAAAGGTGCACAACTTATTGCTGATGGTTTAGAGACTGACCCTATTGTATTTACTTCAAACCGCAGCCAGAAAAAAGCTGGAGACTGGGGTGGAGTTGTAATTCTTGGTGATGCTCCAATTAATAAATTTGGAAATATTGGTTCTTATAATTTAGATCTTGACCCGTCACTTACTACTTACGGAGGTGATAATATTGCTGCAAACTCAGGAATCTTAAGATTTGTGAGAATCGAATTTGCAGGTAAAAGAGTTAAGGGATCAGATACTTTCAACGCTTTAACTTTAGCAGGTATTGGAAACAAAACAATACTTGAAAACATTATGGTAAGCTACGCTGGTGGTGATTCATTTGGTTTCTTGGGTGGAGATGTAAATGCAACAAAATTTGTTTCTTATAAATCTATCAACGACGATTTTAAATTTTCGCAAGGAGTTCAATGTCGTTTCTACAATTCTCTTGCAGTTAGATCTTCTTACTTCTCAAGTACTAAAGACGGATCTCGTTGTATGGAAGTAAAATCATACGAAAAGAAAAGCGAAACTGATTTTACTAAAAAACAAACATTAGTTGTTGCTACTAATATTACAATGCTTAATGACAGTGAAAACATCAATGCTGATATTCAGGCAGGTTTAGTAAAAGAAGCAGTTTATGTTGCTGAAAATGCTTCTCTTGAAATGAAAAGAAGTGTAATTTCGGGATTTAATCCGGCAGTTTTATTAGACAGTAAAACAGAAATTAACGATGCCAATCTTAAAAAAATCAAATTTGAAGAAATGTATTTTAACCTATGTAAAGGAAATATCTTTACGGAATACAATTCTAACAACGAAGATTTAGAGAGCTGGTATGGAAATAGTGTTTTCTTCAATGTCTATTCTCAAAGCAGTAACAGAGAAACATTCATTGATATCTTCAATGCAAAAAAACCAGATTTCAGACTACAATTAGGAAAAATCACTGCTTCAAGCGGAAACAGATAATAGATTTAGATTTTTATTTCAAAACGTAAATTTTATTAATAAAGTCCCCAGACACAATTTATGTATTCGTCTTAAACCGGACCAAATAAAGATCAAGACATAATGGCTCAATCAACGAAAAAATATTTTTTAAATATTATATTTTTGGTTTCACCTATTGCGTTAAGTCTATATGCACAAAGTTCAATAGAAAAGCCTACAGTTTCTATTAGCACTATTTGTGGTATGACGGCGTCAAATAACCAAAAGAATGGCACAGCTGATAATAGTAGTATTATTAGCAAATTAGAGAATTCTAATCAGTTTCTAGCAAGGCTGTCCAACCCCAAGGATAGCCTTCCTATTGCAACTGGAGAGAATGATCGGGTAACTTCAAACTGTGAAGAAAATAATTCTATAGCGGCTTCATATTCACTTCTTGCAAAAGATATAATTGAAAACTATAGATATGATTTTTCTGAAACGTTTATCGACATTTTGTTTTTTGAGAATATAGATCTGGCCCGAAAACGCACTATATGATTCAAAAAATTACCCCAAAAAATACCACATTTATTATTATTTTATTTAGCATTTTATTCTTTGCTAAATCAAGTACGTATGCACAGGTCAAATCGATAAATCCACAGGTTTTGGATTTTGACAGAATCTGTGCAGGACCTGCTGGTAACGAATATAATGCAACATTTACTTACGCCGGATTTCCTGTTGAAACAGTTTTTGTGGTTGAGCTTTCGACTAACAATTTTGTAGATATAATTACTGCAAAAACAATTTCAGTAGCAGATCCTGCAACTAACCAAAAGAGAATACTTTTTTCAGTTCCTACTGATCTTCCGGGATCTGATACTTATAGTCTTAGAGTTTCTACTACAGGTTTTTCAAGTAGTAAGTTTGTTTCTTTTGGATTTAAGAATTCTTTTCCAATTTATTATAGAGCACATGACAGACAATATACTATAAATAATTTTAGTGGTAGTGCCGCATTTTGTACAGGTGGCAGTTATGTGTTGACTATAGATGATGAAATTAAAAATCCTGATTCACCATTAAAATATAAATTTCTAAACTATAACTGGTACAGAGATAATGGTACAACTACACTTCCCACTCTTGTTGCAGGAGCTTCAGGACCAAGTTATACTGTAACTTCTCCAGGAATTTATTATGTAGAAACTAATTACGGTACCTGTACTTCTGAGTCCTATTCAAATCGTGTAACTGTGACATCAGCAGCCTCCGGGTCAGCAGTGACAATCAATTCAAGTTTAGGAAATCCATTTTGTTCAAGTGTCAATGGTACTGTTTTGACAGCAACTTCTGGAAATAGTTACGTTTGGAAGAAAGATGGAACTGTAATTACAGGTGCCACTAATCGTACTTATTCTACAAACGAATCAGGAGTGTATTCCGTTGATGTCGATTTTGGCGGTTGTAAAGCAACAGGATCAATTGATCTTAAAAGCAATGGTTTTACTGCTAGTATAGATGTAGCAGATGAGTTTCAACTTGATGAAGGAGAAACTTTAAACGTTACTGTTACAACAGATGCTGCAAATCCAACTTATGAGTGGTATTTAAACAATAATCTTATTTCAGGCGCAACAACAGATTCTTATTTAGTTGCAGCTATTGGTACTTATAAAGTAAAAATTTCACAATCTTCGGGTTGTATTTCTTCTAAAGAATTTATTTTTCAGGCTAAAGGAAAAGCAGGCCCGTCTTCAGTTATTCCAAACATAATTAGTCTGAGCGGTGCCAGTCCGTATTGGAATATCCCGGATGAATACAAAAATGCAAATACCAAGGTTATGATTATAAGTTCGAATGGCGATATGGTCCTTGATGTTAATAATTATCAGGGAGACTGGCCTCAAACTTCAATAAATTTTAAAAATGTAAATCCGGTATATTACTATGTCATTAAAGGCGACGCAGGTGAGAAAAAAGGATCAATAACTGTGATACGATAATATGAAGAAAATTTTACTATTCATCACTTTATTTTACGGTTTTTCAAATACACTCTATTCACAGACAGCTGAGGATGGAGTTGTTTCGTTTTCATTACCTATAAGAAATTCTTTAAAGTTCAATAGATATTTAATTAATCCTACGTTTAGTTTTGTTCGCGAAACAAATCCTTACGCTAGCTTTTATAATAAAAGACAATGGGTACAATTTGAGAATGCACCCAATACTTATTTAGCCAATTATTCAAGTCGTTTTAGAGAAAATGAAGCGTTTGCCTTTGGTCTGTTTCAACAGAATTATGGTGTAATGACCGTTTTTGGCGGAATAGGAAATTTTGCTCATAATATCGTTTTAGAACAAGACAGTAATTTGACCTTTGGTATGAACGTTGGTATTTACCAAAGTGGTTTAAACAAAGGAAAAATTATATCTGATGATGCAAATCTATTAAATGGCGATTATCCTTCACACACTTTATTAACGGTTAATCCTGGTATTAACTACGGAACAGCATTTCTTGATTTTGGAGTTTCTGTAAACAACTTAATTCTTTACAATTTCGGATCCGGAATTGTAAAAGAAGATCCTGAAAGAGCCATCGAATTGCATGCTATGTACACAGGATACCTTGATAGCTATGGTTTTTTTGACAGAAGTAAATTTTCAGGAATTGTAAAGACAGAAATCAAACAGGACAAAACCGTTATTTCAGGACTTGCCATGATTGCTATTCCGCAAGGAGTTTGGGCACAGGCAGGTTATAATACATTATATGGAGTTTCTGCAGGTTTAGGTATTAATATCTCACCAAGTATAGCTATCGAATATAACTATGAAAGAGGAATGGGCAACTTTACTAATATGGGAGGTTCTCACGAATTTACAATTGCATATAGATTCAAAAGCAAAAATTATTATTACGGTGATGATGAAGAAGGTTCTTTGATAGATCCAGCGAAGCCAAAAGCAGTAATGGCTAAACCAAAAAGTGCACCAGTAACAAGAGTAAGCGGCACAGAAACTGCAAGACTTGCTGCTGAAGCTAAAGCTAAAGCAGATGCCGAAGCAATTAAAATAAGACTGGCCGCTGCAGAAAAAGTGAAGGCTGATGCTGAAGCTGCTGCAAAAGCAAAACTATTAGCAGATAATAAAGCCAAAGCAGATGCCGAAGCCTTAAAAATAAAACTGGCTGCAGATGCAAAAGCCAAGGCTGATGCAACGAGAGCACAAACAGCAACGACAAACAGAGCAGTTGCTACAGAACAAAAAACACAAGCGCAATTGACTGCAGATAAAGCGAGAGCTGATGCAGAGGCACGCAGAATAAAATTGGCTGCAGATAATAAAGCAAGAGTAGATGCCGCAGCCGCTGCAAGAATGCAAGCCGCTGCTGCAAATAAACCAGCCGTTGTAACTCAAAAAACTCAGGCACAATTGGCGGCTGATAAGGCAAAAGCTGATGCTGAAGCATTGAGAACTAAATTAGCCGCTGATAAAGCTAAAGCTGATGCCGCGGCAGCAGCAAAAGCTAAAACTACATCAGTTGCAGTACCACAAAAAACACAAGCTGAGTTAGCAGCTGACAAAGCGAAAGCTGACGCCGAAGCATTGAAAATTAAGCTAGCCGCAGATGCCAAAGCCAAAGCCGATGCCGAAGCTGCTGCTAAAGCAAAATTAGAAGCAGATAATAAAGCGAACGCTGATGCTGAAGCATTAAAAATAAAATTAGCTGCCGATGCTAAAGCCAAAGCCGACGCTGCAGAAGCAAAACGTAAAGCAGATGCGAAAGCGAAAGCAGAAGCCGCAGATTTACAATCGATTTTAGCCGCTGATGCAAAAGCCAAAGCAGATTCAGATGCTTATCAGGCGAGATTAGCTGCCGAAGCTAAAGCTGCTGCTGCTGCTGCTGCAAAAACTAAAGCCAGTATAGATGCTGCTGCAAAAGCAAAATTAGCTGCAGATGCCAAAGCAAAAGCTGCTGAAGATGCTGCCTTAAAAGAAAAATTAGCTGCAGATGCAAAAGCTAAGGCCGATGCTGAAGCAAGAGAAGCAAGAATAGCTGCGGATACAAAAGCGAAAGCCGATGCTGAAGCTGCTGCTAGAGCAAAATTAGCTGCTGATGCAAAAGCGAAGGCAGATGCAGAAGCTTTACAGGCAAAACTCGTTGCAGATGCAAAAGCGAAAGTCGATGCTGAAGCATTGCAGGCAAGGTTAGCTGCCGACGCCAAAGCTAAAGCTGATGCAGAAGCCTTGCAGGCAAAACTAGCCGCAGACGCAAAAGCTAAAGCGGATATGGAAGCTCTACAAGCAAAACTAATTGCAGACGCAAGGGTTAAAGCAGATGCGGAAGCAACTGCAAAAGCAAAGGCCGATGCTGAAGCGAAACAATTGCAAGAAGCGGAGGAGGCACGTTTAGCTAAACTAGCTGCTGATAACAAAGCGAAAGCCGATGCTGAAGCTTTACAAGCAAAATTAGCCGCAGATGCAAAAGCAAAAGCGGATGCTCAGGCTTTACAAGTAAAATTAGCTGCAGATGCAAAAGCAAAAGCGGATGCAGAAGCATTGCAAGCAAAATTAGCCGCAGATGCAAAAGCCAAAACTGATGCTCAAGTATTACAAGCAAAACTAGCTTCTGATGCGAAAGCAAAAGCTGATGCAGAAGCATTGCAAGCAAAATTAGCTGTTGATGCAAAAGCAAAAGCCGATGCTCAGGCACTTCAGGCAAAATTAGCTGCCGATGCAAAAGCGAAAGCCGATGCAGAAGCACAAGCTAAATTAGATGCTGATAAAAAAGCCAAAGCCGATGCTCAGGCACTTCAGACAAAATTAGCTGCCGATGCAAAAGCGAAAGCAGATGCAGAAGCACAAGCTAAATTAGATGCTGATGCAAAAGCCAAAGCAGATATGCAGGCAGCTCAGTCCAAATTACTGGCAGACCAAAGAGCAAAAGCCGATGCAGAAGCTACCGAAAAACTAAAAGCTGAAGAAGAAATAAGACAATTGCGATTAGCAGAAGAGGCACGTGAAGCGAAACTGCTTGGTGATGCCAAAGCTAAAGCCGATGCTGAAGCGCTACAAGCTAAATTAGCCGCAGATGCACTTGCAAAAGCAGCTTCATCACCAAAAGACGATACTGCTAAAGCGATAGAAGATTTAACACTGTCTATTGAAAGTTCGACTAAAAATCAAAAAGATTTATTATCACAGTTTAATACAACCGTGGCCAATAAACAAAGAGATTTGAATGACTTAAGAGAAGAGAATGATTTAAGTGAAAAAGGAATTTATAAAGAGCCTAAACCTTTCAAAAGCGTTGCAGCAGAAAATAGTCAGCTAGAAGCTTTAAAAGCACAACTTGCTGATGCAAATAGAATGCAAAAAGAGGAAATCGCTAAGTTGACTAATTTATATAACGAAAGACTTAAGAAATTCCCGAATAAAAATGACGCTTTAAATAAAGCATATCTGGATAAGATCAATCAATTAAAAGCGGCACAATTAAAAATGGAGCAGGATAGTGCTGTTTTACTTTCGAATTTAGAACGAATTAAAGCAGAAACTGAAATTGAGAAAAAACGTAGAATCAAACGTGCAGCTTATGAAAATGATCAGGGAAGATATGCGCAGGACGTTGCAGCTCTTAAACGTATAAAAGAAACGACTAAAATTAGTAGTACACCATTAACAGCAAGCGATTTTGATTTTGGTGAAGACCAATCGAATATGCAGATTATCAAGAATATTAAAAACTCTGATAATGGTTATTATCTAATTATTGCTGTTCACAACAGTGTCGAAAAACGCGATCAGTTCCTGACTAAAGCAGTTGCTGCAGGACGAACAGATGTTAATTTCTTTTACAACGTAACAACAAGTAAGTATTACATCTATTACGAGAAATTCGAAGGTTTACCAGAAGCAACTAAGGCATTAGAAGCAAAAGGAACCAAGCCATACAACGGGAAAATGGCGATCGTAAAAGTCGAGAATTAATAAAAATTAAGAGTAAAGCCGATCTTTCTTTTTTAAGAAGGATCTTATAATAAATGTTATAGAATACTAATTGTTTTATTCACTAACGCCCCTTAGTAAATAAGATGTAAGTAAACAAAAAAGATTATGAAAAAACCTACTATTTTTAAAGTATTTATTGCAGCTGTATTTATATTGCTTAGTATTTCTTCTCATGCCCAGTTACGAAAGGGGTTTACTCCGAGAAAGGCAACTAGTTTAAATGGAGATATTCTGGTTATTGGTAACAATATACTAAATAGGGAAACTTCAACTAAAGTTCCTAAAGATCCGTATAATGACATTGGGGATGACAGTTATGTAAACGATGAATTCAATATGAAATATATTGATATCGATACTGATAACACAACTAAAAATTCCAGTTCAGCAACATTAACAATTCCAAAAGCGAGTGAAACTTGTTACGAGATTGTTTATGCAGCTTTGTATTGGGGAGGAACTTATCAAGGTACTGACAGAAAAAACATCAACAAGGTTAAATTAAAAACACCAGAAGCAGGAGCAAAATATAAAGAGCTTACCGGTGATTTAATGTGGGATGAAGGTGCTGCCGGTGTAGATAATGCATATGTTTCTAAACCATATGCTTGTTATGTTGAAATTACAGACGAAGTTAAGACTGCTAAACAAGGAGTTTATACTATAGCTGACGTAATATGCTCTGAAGGAAAGTTAGATAATGGAAGAGGAGGTAACTCTGCAGGATGGAGTATTTTTATTATTTACAAAGACCCCTTGCTTCCAAACAAATACATTACCAGTTTTGATGGTTTTAGTATTATTAGGGCTACTGATGGTCCATTAGATATTCCTATTTCTGGTTTTAGAACCAATCCTTTTGGAGATGTAAATGTAAAATTAGCATTTAGCGCGTTGGAGGGAGATAATAGATTAAAAGGAGATGGTCTTGAAATTAAAGGCGCAAAATCTTCTGATTGGGGTGCAATATCTTCACTAACGCGACCAATTGAGGTTACTGGTGGCAAGCGCCCTAAAACAATACCTAATTTTTTTAATAGTAGTATCACAGATGGAGATGTTATTCTTGGCGGACGGGTTCCTTCCAGCATAAACACACTGGGTTATGATGCAGGTGTTGTAAAGGTAGACAACAAGGATAATAAGATTATACAAAATGATGAGACAAATGCTACACTTAGAATAAGTACTTCGTCAGATTCTTATTACATGTTTTTTAATGCGTTGTCAGTAGAAATTATTGCTCCAAAAATAGTACTGAGAAAAAATGTACTGGACAAGGATGGCAAAAATATTAATGGACAGCCAGTAACTTTAAGTCAGGAGCTTCAATACGAAATTAAGTTTAAGAACGAAGGAAATGATAGTGCTAAAAACTTTACCATTACAGACATCCTTCCTAAAAATGTAATTTTTGGTGGTCTTAGCAGTATGACGATGGATTCCAGAATTACTGCAACTTATGACGAAGCTGCAAGAAAACTTGTGTTTACAATACCTGATGCATTGGTTGTAACAAATGGACCTCTGGATCCTTACACTATTAAATTTAAAGTAAAAGTGGTCGATGATTGTAATGAATTGATTGACGCCTGTGCAAACAAAATTGAAAACACAGCATATTCTAAATATTATGGTGTAAAAAACACCTCTACAGACGGATTTGGAGAAGGAAGTTATTCTACGATTTCAGCATGTAATGTTGGAGAACCAACAGCAACAAACTTTTTAGTAGGTATTGATAAATGTTTGTTCAGTAGAGATGTTTCTCTTTGTGGAACCACAACTTTAACAGCTGCTTTGGGTTATAATACTTATGTATGGAGAGATCCAAACGGACTTATTTTTGGTGGTAACAATAGAATCGTTACAATTACCAAACCTGGAAAATATACTGTTAACAATAGTGGCGCAGAAAATTGTGAGCCTATCCAACAAACATTTAATGTAACAGATTATCTTGCTGCAACAATCAAAAATCCTATTAAAGGAGACAATATTGATCCGGAGACAGGAGAAGCTTTCGCTTGTGTCAGGGATAAAAAACCGTTTCCTAAAATCTTCTTATGTGGTCTTAATGACAAGAGAGAAATTGATACAGGAATTACGGGAGCAACAAAAGTAACATGGCAGGAAACAAAAGATGTGCCATCAAAAGAAGAGCCTAATCCAGAAAACTGTCCTTTTGAGGGAGCAAAAAATTGGACCACAGTTGTAGAAAATAATACTAAATTTATTGCTGACAGAGAGGGTGTTTTCAGAGTGGTTGTAAATTATGGCAACACTTGTTTTGTTACTCATTATTTTAATGTTTACCAAAACAACCTCGATCCTATAGCCGAAAAGCAAGATATAATTTGTGGTACTAAAGGGAGTATTACAGTAACCAATCCGCCTCAAAATTCAGGATATCTTTATAGTCTTAATGGAGTTGATTATCAACCCGAAAGTACCTTCAATGATGTTCCTAAAGGAAGTTATAAAGTTCAAATTAGACAGACAGTATTAATAGACGGTCAAATTTCAAAATGTCCGTTTTATGTAGATGTGAATGTTGAAGAGCTTGAATTTAAGACAGACCTTAAAGAAACTAACCCAATTTGTACGGGAGATTTAGGAACTATAACTGCTAGTATTGCGAATGTTCCGGGTAATTATAAATTTATTCTTAGAAAAAAAGGAACGACAGCTGAAATTCAAAATACTGGATTTATAACAGATAATTTTGTCACATTTAAAGGTGTTGAACCAGGTTTTATGTACGAGGTAATTATGTCTACTGCCAAAAATGGCTGTAATGTAATTAAAGAAATAGAAGTTCTTGATTATCGTCTTACAGCTGAAGCAAAAGTGACTAAAACACTTTCAGCATGTGGTAATGGAGAAATTCAAGTGACTGTAAAAGGAGGAACTCCGAGACCGGGACCACCAGCTTATTATATGTATTACATAAATGGTAATGCTAATTATGTTACAGATCCTAAAATAGTGGTTACACCAGAAACATTACCTGCGGATGGCATCTTCAATATTGAAGTTGTCGATGCTAAAGGATGTTCAGTTATGTTGCTCCCGGTAACAATGATTATGGCCCCAAAACCTGTTGTAAAAATTACTCCGGTTAATATTAAATGTTATGGTTATAAAACGGGTCAATTAGAATTTGAGGTAACCCCTGCAGATTCTGGCTATGATGTTTCGTATAGTATTGATGGTACTAACTTTAATACTATTTCACCAATTTCAAATTTAGCTGCCGGAGATTATAATGTAATTGTAAAATATACTTATGATAAAGTTGAATGTGTAGATCCAGCTGTAAAAGTTACAATTAGTGAACCTACAACTGAATTAACTGCTTCTGCCGGAGTTTCTGAATTAGCAGGTTGTGGAGCAGCAGGCGAAGGAAAGATTCGTATTACAAATCCGCAAGGAGGGGTAGAACCGTATACTTATAGTTTTGATGATCAGAAAACCTGGGTTAAAACAAATGACGCTTATAAAGATCCCGGAACATACACTGTATATATAAAAGATGATAATGGATGTATATATTCAATGTCTGGTATTACAATAGAACTGCCACCGGTAAAACCTGAGATTGAAGTAAAAACACCTGTTAATTTTAATTGTGACGGAAGTGCTACAAGTACTGTTACAGTAAAGAATCCTGGAAATGGAAATTTTGAGTATAATTATTATTTAGATAATAGTAAAGTTGCTAATACTAATAATCCGCCAAACGTATTTCCAAATGTAGCATCTGGAGATCATTCGGTTCGTGTAGAATATAAATTAGTTACCGTTCCTACTTTCAGTAATTTACTGATGGAAGATTTTGGATATGGTGGTGACGTTGAATCTCCTGGTATTAATAAAGATTACTATTGCTTCGAAAGACAGGTTGATGCAACGAAATGTAGAGGAAGTATAGAAATCAACGATGGCGATTATTCTGTTACAGCAAGAATTGTTCAGCCATTTGGGCCTTGGTTGCAACCTGGTGACCATACTCCCCCTCCGGTACCTGCAAAAGAAAAGGGAAGATGTTTAGTAGTGAATATTGGAGACCAAATACCAGTAACAGCTATTTTGTACGAGAAAACAATAAAGGATATTATCCCGAATCAGCCTATCAATGTCGAGTATTTTGCATTTAATTTATTAAATAAGGACAACGGTCAGGCAGATCCGGATTTAATAGTTGGATTGATGGATATGAACGGAAATGAAATTTCATCTTTTCCTTCAGGAAGAATTCCGAAATCTGAAAAATGGGAAAAATACCCTAAAACGGCAATCACGCTTGATCCGGGAAATAATACAACTTTACGATTTATTGTTCGTTCTAATTTAAAAGAAACAAGTGGTAACGACGTTGCAATTGATGATATTAGAGTGTATCAATTACCAAAAAGTTGTAAAACAACCGTAGATATTCCTTTTACAGTACCCACAGGAAAAGGTTTTACTGCATCTGCAGCAACAAATAAGGATGTAACATGCGCTACAGGAGCGGCTGATGGCGAAGTTACTATTACAGCTTCAAATTTTAATACTACCAATGGTTATGAGTATTCTACTGATGGTGGTTTAAAATGGACAAAAACAACCATATCTCCATTAATAGTAAAAGGATTTAGTGCAGGTACATATGATGTCAGAATGCGTTATGATGATACTGCTGAAGGATCAGTTTGTGTTAAAACATCTTCGCCAAATATTAAGGCACCAGAAGTAATAATTGCAGCAGCAGTTTTAACAACTCCTGCAAAATGTTCTGTAGGTGCTACTATTACAGCTAGCGCTAAAGGCGGATCAGGTACATACGAATATGAATTAAGATATGTTGCAGGAGGTGTTTACAGAATTTTCCAGAAAAGTGGAGAATTCTTAGATGTTGCGCCAGGCGATTATTTTGTATTTGTAAAAGACAATAAAGATTGTGTTAGCCCGGACGGAGAGGAAATAAAAGTAGATAAATCTCCGGATTTAACTGCTGAACTGGATATTGCTACAGATTATTGTTATGACACAGTTGATAAAGCAACATTAGTAGTAAAAGCAAGTGGAGGAACAGGTACATTCAGTTATAGTTTGGATAAAGGAACAGGACAGAAATCTAATATTTTCAAAAATGTTGAGGTAGGACTTCATAAAATTATTGTAACAGA
This sequence comes from Flavobacterium sp. NPDC079362, assembly GCF_050267765.1. Classification (NCBI taxonomy): domain Bacteria; kingdom Pseudomonadati; phylum Bacteroidota; class Flavobacteriia; order Flavobacteriales; family Flavobacteriaceae; genus Flavobacterium; species Flavobacterium sp. NPDC079362. The sequence continues at coordinate 185,952 of NZ_JBNNFM010000001.1, forward strand.
TGATAATGGATGTTCGTCACTTGAAATTTCTATTACAATTGAACCAGAATTAAAAGTAACACCTTCTATTAAGGCACTAGACTGTTCTTCACCAACAACAAAAGATGCCATAATAACAGGTACTATAACAGGCGGATATCTTCCGTTTACAATTACGAAAGTTTCAGGCCCGGCTGGAGGAACATTGGATGGCCCGTCTCCGGCAGATACAGGAAGATCATTTACTTACACAACTAGTGTTTCAGGTGATTATGAATTTGAGATTAAAGATAAACAAGGATGTACTAAAACATTAAAAGTCAAAATAGATCCTATTACAGATCCTACATTAAAAGAGACAAGTAAAACCAATGTTTCTTGTAAAGGTAAGACTGACGGAGCTGTTGTATTAACAGGAGAAAAGGGTTCAGGAGGATATAAATTCAGTGATGATGGTACAACATTTACAAACACTACAGGTATTTTCTCTGGATTAGCTGAAGGGCTTCATACTTTCTATGTAAAAGACAGCAAAGGCTGTATCGGTAAATTAGACGTAACAATTGCAGCTCCAGTTGCTTTAGCGGGTTCTGCTGTTATGTCACCAAAATATACTTGCGATACAAAAGCAGTAATTACTGCCACTGCCACTGATGGAAATGGTTCATATACTTATGTATTAAAAAGAGGAACAACTACAGTAGCATCAAATACTGATGGTAAATTTATAGATTTAACGGTTCCGGGAACTTATACTGTAGATATTACAGATGGTAAAGGATGTCCTTTAACAGTTTCAGCAGGAATTATAGAGGCTTTAACGCCTCCAACCGCCATGATTTTTTCTAATACGGCATTGAAATGTCCATCAAATAAAGTTGATGTAACGATTGAAAGTGTAACTGGAGGGAAAGGTGCTTTACAATATCGTATTGTGTTGCCAACTGCCTCACAAACATTATATCCGGGATCAACAAAATTTACGGATCTTGCCCCGGGTACATATACTTTTGAAGTAAAAGACGAAAACAATTGTACGAAAAAAGTAGAGTATACTATTGATAAACTACCGGAGATTTCTATTAATAGTACAGTTGATAATACTGTAATCTGTAAGGAAGATTCTGACGGTAAAGTTACATTTACAATTGGAGGTTTTGGTAATGAGACTCCTTATTCATACATAATTGATGGTGACGCAACAAATATTCTAACTGGAACAACAGGTCCAACAGGAACTACTTTTGATATTACTGTTTCAAATTTAAATACAGGTAACCACTCGATTGAAGTAACAAATGGAACTACAAATTGTAAAGTTTCAAAAGACCAGCTAGTTGCTGGCCCATTAGATCCATTAGTTTTGACTCCTGCTACAGTTACTCCAAAAACTTGTGCTGAATTAGGAACAGCGACTATTAAGGTAACCGGAGGTTGGAATACTAATTATACATATACAGTAACAACACCTTTAGGTGCAAAAATTGTTCAGGAAAACGATAACTATTTTGCTAATTTAGAAGATGGTCTTTACAATTATGCAGTTAAAGATTTAAAAGGTTGTGAGGAAACAGGAACATTCACAATTGGAGGAATCGTTGCAATTACTGCAAGTATAACTGCTTCAACAAATTTATGTTATAAAGATGCCGCTAAAGCTGCTATTTATGTTACTCCAGATACACATGATAATTATGTATACAGTATAAATGGTTTAACACCTCAAAATAATGGAACATTTACAGGATTAGCTCCGGGTAAATATAAAATTAGAGTTACTGACACATCTACAGGATGTTATATAGATTTAGCAGAACAAACAGTTACTACAGAATTAACGGCAAATACCAATTTATTTGCTGGTCCTAAATGTAACACACTAGATGTTGTAATTACTGGTAAAGTTTCTGGAGGAACTCCAGGGTACACTTATGCAGTATCTATTGACGGAACTCCTGAGTCTCCGGCAACGACACATACTATTACTGCTGCAGATGGAACATTTACTTACACAGACGGAAGTGGTATTCCAGCTGGAAAAACTACAGCTACAGTATATGTATTTACATTTACAGATTCAAAAGGATGTACAACTACTGCTACAAGAACAGTTCAGCCAAAAACAAATCCTCAGTTTACAGCTACGCCTAATTCAACTATTTTCTGTAACGGTCAGGCATCTGGTTCTATAACAGTGACAATTGATACTGATTTTGGAGAAGGACCTTACGTAACTAGTGTTATTAATACTAGTACTACACCTGTAACATCTTATGGGACACAGACTACTGGACTACCGGCAGGAAATTATACTGTTAGAGTAACAGATGCTAAAGGTTGTTTTGATGAGAAAACGGAAATCATCATTAAACAGCCAGATCCAATTGTTGTAGATTATAAAGTAGTACCTATAACTTGTGTTGCAAACGGTGTTTCATTAGGAAGAATTATTATTAACACTGTAGACGGAGGAACAAAAAATTACACTTATAATGTAAAAGGAATCAATTATGATCAAAAGTTTGATAATAAAGATGGTTCAACACAATTTTTTGAAATAGTTAATTTTGGTTATTATGAAATTATAATTACTGATGCAAACGGGTGTTCTAAAATTATAAAAGACATTTTAGTTGCTTCTCCTCCGGATGATTTAGATATAACAGTATCAGACCCATCAGTAGATTGTTCAACAGGAGGTAAGGCAGTTGTTGCTGTTGGTTCAGATCCTCTTAATCCTACTCGTATTGTAGGAAATGGACCATTTTACTTCGCTATTTATGATGGAAGTGTTCCGAATTATCCTGATGCAGTTGGTTCTTTTGCATGGTTGCCAGAAGACAATCCAGGAATTGCAGGAGCACCAGGAGATAAAAAAGCAACATTTACTAATTTGACACCAGGAGTAAAATATACTTTTATAGTTTATGATAGTGATCCTGCACATGGTGGTACAGGTACTGGTTGTTACTATTTTGAAACTTCAGAAGACAAAATTCCGACAAATTCTAAACTTAAAGTTGAAGGAGATGTAGAAGCTCACAATATTACTTGTTTTACAACACCTCCTACAGCGGATGGAAATGTATCATTCAAAATTTCAAGTGAATATACAGTAGCTACAGATGTAGATTATCAAATTTTTAATGAGCTAACATTGCAACCAATGGGACCTGCTCAACCGGGTATTGTGCCGGCTGCTACAGTACCGGTTTCAACTTTAGACATCACTAATTTTGGAGCACTTCCATTCGGTAAATATATTATTGTAATAACTGAAATAAAAGATAGGACTACGACTCCAGTTTTAAAAGGCTGTAGTATTGCTTCTATTCCATTCACCATTACTGGTTCGGTTACACCATTAACTTTAGATGTAAATTCACCTAATAATGCTAATTATTGTAACACAAAAGCAGGTAAAATAGAGGCATTTGCTCAAGGCGGAACAACATTAGAAGCAGATCCGGATCCAATAAATCCTAAACCTGCCATTCCTTATCTTTATCAAATTAAAATTGATGAAGGTGCAATAGGAGAGGATGTATTAGATATGCGTCCTACGGCAGCATCTTTTGATCTTGCTTCTCATAAACCAAGTGTTTTCAATGTTGAAGCAGGAAACTATTTAGTATACGTACGTGATGCATACGGATGTATAGCTGTTAAACCAGTTACAGTTGATAAAGATCCGGAACCGGTAATTACAGCGGTTCTAGTTGATCAATGTAATACAGCAGAAGGTAAATATGGTATCTTAGTGACTTTAACAACTACAGGTATTGGAACTCATAGTTATAGTTTAGACGGTGGTGAATTTGAACCTCAGTCTGCAAAAACATTTACAATTCCTAATGTATCTTCAGGAGAGCACACTGTAAGCGTTAAGGATGCTAATGGTTGTGGTAATACAGTTATAGATATTAATATTTATGCTCCATTAGAAATTGAAGGTTCATTTACAACTCCACCAACTTGTAGAAATGCAGACGGAATTATTACTGTTGATGTAAAAGGAGGATTTAGAAAACCAGCTACTAATTTTGAATATACATTAGTAAATAATACAACAGGAGTAACAAGTCCATCTCAAGCAAATAATCCTGAGTTCATCGATCAGGCAGCAGGAAATTATACTGTTACTGTTACAGATATTAAGACAGGTTGTACTAAAGATGTAACAATTGATTTGGTAATTCCATTAGATCCTGATTTTAGTTTAGCGAATACTGCACCAAATTGTGCTGGTTCTCAAGGAATCCTGGATAACGGAACGATTACTGTTACAATGGGAGCAACAAATACTGATATACCGTATACTTATACATTGAATAAAATTTCGCCAACTCCACTAGGAACTTCAAAAACTCAAAATGGTAAGTTATTCACGGAATTAACAGCTGGTGTTTATGAAGTAACGGTTACATCTGCAAAAACTTGTCCTATTACGAAAAGAACGGAGATTTTGGCACCAACACCTGTTACAATAACATTAAGCCAAGATGACTTTAAATGTACTGATACAACTTTTAATGACAAAATAGTTACTGTTACTCCGGGCGGAGGTGCTGGCGCTATACCAATGGATATTAAAGATTACAAGTACAGTACAGACGGTACAAGCTGGCAGGATGAAAATACATTTACAGTTATCGATAACGGATTTGCAAAAACGCTTACATACTATGTAAAAGATGCGAAAGGATGTATTGTTAGTGATCAGATCACAATTGATCCGTTCCCTAAATTAATTTCTGTTATTGCAGATTACGGTGACTTAATGGATTGTGTAAACAATAAGCAGGAAATGAAAGTTACCATTACTGGAGGAACAAATACGCCACTTCAGTTTACTTATCAGGCCTACGAAAATGGTGTTACTACTGGGGGATTGGTTACTGTTACAGGTAATACATTTATTTATAATGCATTAAAAGAAGGCGCTACTTATAAATTCGAAGTTTTTGACAATAACACAACATGTAGTTTAATGTCAACTTCTTATGAAGTTCCGGTATTCAACAAAATAAATGTAGCTGCTACTGCCTTTGCAATGGTAGATTGTAATACAAACGCAACAGGACAAATAGAAATTAATGTTGTTGATTACGCAGGACCTTATACATATGAGATTCTTAAAGGAGGAGTTTCTTTAACTCCACCGGTTTCAGGAGTAGGAACCAGTGCAACAACAAGTTCATTTGTACTTCCTGATTTATTACCAGCAGGAACCTATACTGTTTTTGTAAAAGAAACAGCTTATCCTGGTTGCGATTTTACAACTGATCCTGTAACTATTACAGAGCCAGATGCATTAACCGGATTTACAGTAACAAATGTTAATAAAAATTGTTTTAATGCAGGTTCAAGAGTTTCGATCGATTTAAATTCTATTTTCGGAGGAAGTGGAGGAAACAGTTACGCATTCGTTAAGGATAATGAATCACCATTAGGTAAATACGGTCCGGATAGTGTTGCAATACTCGATCCTGCAACCAGTACAGAATGGGATGTATGGGTTAAAGATAAAAATGATTGTGCCATCAAATTAGATGTTACAATTGCAGAGGATTTAAGTCCTTATGATCTTGCCGTAAATGCATTCAGTCAATGTCCGAGTTCAACAGGAACATATACTTTCATAGTTACTGCAACAACTGCAGGTGGTGCTGAATATAGTATTGGGAATGGTTTTCAACCAACTGGTACATTTACAGTAGATGCAGCAGGAGAATATTTTGTTACGGTAAGAGATAAAAACGGATGTACAAATGACGTTCCGTTCAAAGTAACAATTTTAGAGGAGTTATCACTTAAAGTGAAAGCTAAGAAAGTGTCAACTTGTAACAATCCTGATGGAGAAATTACTGTAGAAGCCCAAGGCGGAAGTACTGACTATGAATATAGCAAGGATGATGTTACTTACGGACCATCACCAACGTTCACTTTATTGCTGCCTAATACTTATAAATTTTATGTTAGAGACAGAGTTACAGGATGTAAAAAAATGATTACGGAGATTATAGAAAATGCTACTCCAATTACTGGATTTGCGTTAACTCCAACACCAGTAACTTGTTTTGGATCTACTGACGGAACAATAACGGCAACTATGACTGCGCCATCTGCAGGTGTAAACGATAACCCAAAATACATGTATAGTATCGACGGAGGACTTACATCTCAGGAATCTAATGTCTTTAAAGATTTAGCAGCTGGTCCTTATACTATTACAGTTACCTCTGGTCGAGGTTGTTTTGATTTGGCTAATACTATTGTTGGTACACCGGCTATTATAACTGTACCAGTGCCAACAGTAGTTCCGTTTGGTTGTACTGCAGGTACTAATGATACTAATTTTGCTACCATTACGGTAAATGTTGCTGGTATTACAGGAGGTTCAAATGATTACAAAACTTTTGAATTTATTAAAGTAGGAACTCCAACGCCTGTATACAAAGGATCTGATCCGTTTTACACAGAGTATGATTTAGCTGGAGGTAGTTATACTATTAATGTTTATGATAGTAAGGGATGTATTGGTACAGCACCGGCTACAGTAGAAATTAAACCATTTATTGGTTTAGATCTTATAACGGTCGATGTAACCAAAGCAATAACATGTAATAATTTGCAGGAAATTCAGGTTTCTGTGAGTCATACCGGAGCAACAGCACCAACTAATTTAGAATATACTTTAGTTGATGTAAATGCTACTGATGGTACAACGGGAATTTTATATCCTAAAAAAATTAGTACAGACGGTAAATTTATTGATTTGCCGGTAGCGAATTATTTAGTAACGGTAACGAATTTAGATACAAAATGTGGTGTGAAGACCTATCATTACGTAAATGATCCAAATACATTCGATCTTACTATTGATAAAATTGTTAATGTAACCTGTTTTGCGGGTAATAATGGTAGTGCCAATGTTACTATTGTCGATAGATTAGTTACAACAACACCACTTAATCCTGATGAAGCCGGACCATTTGACTATAAAGTGTTTGATGCTGCAGGAATTGAAGTACAAAGAGGAAATTCTCCTACTGCAGGACCGGTTAAGATTTCTAATTTGACTGCAGGTACTTACAAAATTACTGCTACGTTAACAGGAACACCATTTTGTAGTGTTTCGAAAAACTTTAAAATAGATCAGCCAACAGCTGCATTAGACATTACTGAAAAGCATTCTGAAATCACTTGTTTATTAGGTGATGGTAAGATTTCGGTAACAGCAACAGGCGGATGGCCAAGTGATTATGTATACGAATTAAGATCTGGTACGGATATTATTAAACCGTATGGTCTTTCTCCTGATTTCACAGGCTTAACAAATGGAACTTATCAGGTTTATGTTAAAGATTTTGGTGGTTGTGAAGATTTTGTACCCGTAGTTTTAAATAATCCTATGCCAATTGCTATAACAATTAGCGCTACATTAATGCTTACTTGTTTCGACAATGAAGATGGAGTAGTAACAATTAATACAGTTACCGGAGGTTCAGGAAACTATACTTATACGCTGCACGGAGTATTGACTGACGGAAGTGTTACAGTTGAGCAATCACAAGGAGCAAAAGAGTTTACAGGTCTAAAAGCAGGAACATATTATGTTACCGCAAATGACACCTGGAATTGTACAAATGATTCTAATAAAGTGACAATTAATCAACCAGAAATTGTAAAAGCAAGTTTAACAATACAAAGAACCGAAAGTTGTACACAAGTACCGGTTGTTAGGTTAACAGCTACTGGAGGAACGGGTCAATACTATTATAGTGCCGATGGAAGTAATTATACAGGACCATTTAGCTCTTTTGTAGATATTACGTTACCCGTAACAACTACAAAAACTGAATACAAATACTTTGTAAAAGATGCTAATAATTGTCGTAGTTATGTGTCGAACTTTAGTGCGTTCTCACCAGTTCCTGAATTAGAATTCGAACGCTCAAGCGAAATTGATATTAAATGTAAAGGTGGTGCTACAGGCTCTATCACCGTGTCAGCAAAAGGAGGATTAGGAAACTATGTCTATACTTTACAAAATGCTGCAGGAATTGATATTACTCCGGCTCCGGCACAGGGTATTCCAGGTATGTTTACAGAATTGCCAATTGGAAATTATATCGTAAAAATTACAAGCTTAGATTGTAGTACAGTGTCAACATTGTTCCAGTTAACAGAACCGGATACTTCATTAATGGCTGATGCTATAGCAACTCCTTTAACTTGTAACGGTTATAATAACGGTACAATTACTGTAAACGCAAATGGCGGAGTAGGAAAATATAAATATGCGATTGAACCTGAATTTAGACAGTTCTTTGATAAAAACGTATTCGAAAACCTGAAACCTGGTTTCTATGATGTATTAGTTCAGGACGAAAACGAATGTTATGTATTCCTTAAAGACATAGAAGTAAAAGAACCAGCTCCGCTTTTAGGATCTGAAATTCCAAATTCTATGATTCCGGAAGTATGCGTGGGAGATAAAAATGGTGCATTTGCTATTCAGATTACGGGAGGAACAGCTCCTTATACAGCAAGTCTTGATAATGACAAAGGACCTTTCCTTCCTGTCGATGGAGAGGCAGATTATACTGGATTATCAGGAGGTAAACATATTGTTTACATCATTGATGCCAGTGGATGTAGTACTGAGGTAGAAATCAACATGCCATTACCAGTTATTCTTAATCCAACTGTAGAGGTAAATTACGATTGTGTAAACAATGGACAAACAAACATGGTAACTGTTACAGTTGATAATAGCAATACAGATCTTACGCAAATTGATTATTCACTTGATGCAACTGGAACATATCAGCCAGGTAACATTTTTACAAATGTAGCACCGGGTAGACATACTATAACAGCAAGACATACAAACGGATGTGAGATACCAACGGCTAGTTTTGACATCAAAGCATACGATCCGTTGACACTTGCAGTGTCTGGAGGAAAACCAGAAATGAATATCATTTCAGTTACTGCCGGTGGTGGAGCTCCTGCTTACGAATACAGCTTCAACGGAGAACCGTTTACCTCTTCAAACAGATACAAAATCTACAAATCTGGAGATTATGTGGTTGTAGTAAGAGACAAAAACGGATGTACTGCAACAATAACAGTACCTGCAGTTTATATAGATGTATGTCTTGATAATTACTTTACTCCAGCCGGTGTTACTAATACCACATGGGGTCCTGGTTGTACGAATATTTACAACAACCTTGAGTTCTCAATCTTTGACAGATACGGTCGTGTAATTGTTAAGTACCACTACGGTCAAAAATGGGATGGTAGATACAATGGTGCTGATTTACCTTCAGGAGATTACTGGTATGTTCTTAAATTGAATGACCCGAAAGATGACAGAGAGTTTGTAGGACATTTCACTTTATACAGATAACAAAATAAGAGCCCCTGATGATGTTATCTAAAAAATTAATTACAATGAAAAAGTTTATTTTATCTTTAGTACTCATGGCTGTAACAACAAGTTACAGCCAAGAGTTAAACCTACCAGTTTTTACGCAATATTTAGCAGACAATCCTTTTGTTATTTCGCCCGCTTTTGCCGGTATTGGAGATAACCTTAGAATTAGAGCCAACGGTCTTACACAATGGGTGGGTATTAAAGATGCACCGGATAACCAATCGCTTTATGCAGATTTTAGAGTTCTGGATCGTTCCGGAGTAGGTATCTCACTTTATAATGACAGAAATGGTTATACACGCCAAACAGGAGCAAAAGTCTCTTTCGCGCATCATATTATTTTAGATTATTATTCAAAGCAATATTTATCATTCGGAATTTCGTATAACTTTAATACTTTCCGAATTAACACGAATGAGTTTGATACCACAATAGAACATCCCGTTATAGATCCTTCCGTAACAGATAATCGTTATAATGCAAACAACAACTTCGATGTCAGTCTTTTGTATCGTAACAAAGGATTTTATGCCAGTTTGAATGTCAATAATATACTAAAGAAAAATACCGATAAATACAGAGGAGTTGAGCCTAATCTGCTTTCGAACTATCAAGTGTATACCGGTTATGTTTTTAAGGACGGAGAAAACAGCCGCATCGAATACGAACCATCAGTTTACTACCAGTATTTTGCAAGTGACGGACGTTCTACAACCGATTTCAACTTCAAATACAGACGTTACAACCGTTACGAAGACTATTATTGGGTAGGAGTTTCATATCGTTTCCTAAACGATCAGTTCCCAAAGCCTTTATCAGTAGGGCCAATGGTAGGTTTCATGAAATCTAAATTTTATTTTGGATATTCTTATCAGGTAATGTTCAACCAGCTCGGAAACTATAACACAGGAACACACTCCATAACAATAGGTTTCGATTTCTTACAGGCAATTAGTAACTGTCCTTGTACACAAAGTCCGATTCGTGATTAATTAAGCTTTTTAAGCGTATTTAATATATAATTTGTTTTTTTTTATCATTTACATCGTTTTCGTTGTTATAGGTAGGTTATTTTTATTATTTATCAAATTTATTAGTACTTTAAAAGTTATATCTTTGTTTTTCTTTCAAAAAAACTAAAAAATTATCTAATGAAAACTTTAAACAATTTCGATTTTAAAAATAAAAAAGCAATTATCCGTGTTGACTTTAATGTACCACTGGATGAAAATTTTAATGTAACTGATGCTACACGTATCGAAGCTGCAAAACCAACTATTGATGCTATTTTAGCACAAGGCGGAAGTGTAATTTTGATGTCGCATTTAGGAAGACCAAAAGGTGTTGAAGAAAAATATTCTTTGAAACATATTTTGAAAACAGCTTCTGAAATTTTAGGAGTTGAGGTTAAGTTTGCCGAAAACTGTGTTGGAGAAGTAGCTCAGGCTGCAGCCAAAGATTTAAAACCAGGAGAAGTTTTATTGCTTGAAAATTTACGTTTTCACGCAGAAGAAGAAGCTGGAGATGTTGCTTTTGCAAAAGAATTGGCATCACTAGGAGACATTTATGTAAATGATGCTTTTGGAACTGCACACAGAGCGCACGCTTCAACAACTATTATTGCTCAATTCTTTCCAACAGAAAAATGTTTTGGAACATTGTTAGCAAAAGAAATAGAAAGTTTAAACAAAGTACTTAAAAATAGCGAAAAACCGGTAACAGCAGTTCTTGGAGGATCTAAAGTATCTTCTAAAATCACCGTTATCGAAAATATCTTAGACAAAGTAGATCACATGATCATTGGCGGCGGAATGACTTTTACATTCATTAAAGCACAAGGTGGTAAAATTGGTGATTCTATTTGTGAAGATGACAAACAAGAATTAGCACTTGAAATTTTAAGACTAGCTAAAGAAAAAGGAGTTCAGATTCATATTCCTGTTGATGTTATTGCTGCAGATGATTTCTCAAACACAGCAAATACAAAAGTAGTAGATGTAAGAGAAATTCCTGATGGATGGCAAGGTCTTGATGCAGGTCCTAAATCTTTAGAGAACTTCAAAAAAGTAATTTTAGAGTCAAAAACTATTTTGTGGAACGGTCCATTAGGAGTTTTCGAAATGGAATCATTCTCTAAAGGAACAATTGCTTTAGGTGATTATATTGCTGAAGCTACAGAAAAAGGAGCTTTTTCATTAGTAGGTGGTGGAGATTCAGTTGCTGCAGTAAAACAATTCGGATTCGAAGATAAAATGAGTTATGTATCCACTGGTGGTGGGGCTATGCTTGAAATGTTAGAAGGAAAAGTTTTGCCTGGAATCGCTGCGATTTTGGACTAAATTATCACAATTAACATTTTTTTAGATAGTTTACATGCATAAACTGGTTAAGTTTGCAAAAGTAAGGTTTCTGTAATGCTTTGAATTATAGAATTTTAAAAAAATGTTATATGATTGTAAAAAAAATATCAATAGTAGTTTCGGTGTTTTTTTCTATGTCAATTTTTGCGCAGGATGTTGCAAAAACAGATGTTGAAATTAAGCCAATTGTAAAGATATCCTATTTAGATTCTGTTAAGAACTCATTCAAAAAAGACGAAATGGCAACCAGAGTTGACAGTCTTTGGATGAATGAATTAGTAAGTTTAGATATTTATGATGACTTAACAAAAGACATTCAAACCATCAACACAGATGTTACAGTTGATGAAGAATTGCCAACAGAATTGTTGAAACAGCGTTTGAAGGCAATGAATGGCAAATCACCATTTAATATTGAATACAATCAAGGTTTAGAAAATATAATAAAGTCATTTCTTAAGAATCGTAAAAAATCGTTTTCCCGATTAATGGCTTTATCAGAATATTATTTCCCAATTTTTGAAGATGCTTTTGCCAGACAGAACGTACCTTTAGAAATTAAATATTTAGCCGTTGTAGAATCTGCTTTAAATCCTAAAGCAGTTTCTAAAATGGGCGCCACCGGAATTTGGCAATTCATGTACGGAACAGGTAAACAATATGCCCTGAAAATAGATTCGTACATTGATGAACGCAGCGATCCTCTTAAAGCTACAGCCGCAGCATCTGAATACATGACAAAAATGTATAACATTTTTGGAGATTGGGAGCTTGTTCTCGCTTCATACAATTCAGGACCCGGAAATGTTACCAAAGCAATTCGTCGTTCCGGAGGAAAAACAAGTTACTGGGACATTCGTAACCATCTTCCAAAAGAAACCCAAGGTTATGTTCCCGCTTTTCTAGCTACAATGTATCTTTTTGAATACCATAAAGAACACGGAATCAATCCGCAGAGAGCCGTAGTTAAAAACTTTGAAACAGATACAGTTCAGATTAAAAATCAAATGTCATTCAAACAAATTGCAGATTTGTTAGACATGCCACAATCTCAGATACAACTTTTAAATCCTTCATATAAATTAAATGTAGTACCATTTTATCAGGGAGAACCGCATTATTTGCGTTTACCCAAAGATAAAATTGCAACGTTTGTTTCCAATGAGGATAAAATTTACGACTACGTAGCCTATCAATCACAAAATAAAACGTTACCGGCTCAATTGGCTTTAAAAGTTGCCCCTAAAGCACATGCAAGACCAGAGAGAACAATCGATACAGATTTAAAATGGTACAAAGTTAGAAAGGGTGATAATTTAGGTACCATCGCAGCAAAGTATAATGTGAATATTATCGATTTGAAAAAATGGAATAACCTTAAAACAAATTCCGTTGCACTTGGAAGAAGCCTAAAGATTAAATCAGATATTGATGCAGTTGTTAAAAATCCAAAAGAGATAAAAGCAACACTTGCAATCGAGAAAAAATCAGAAGAAGCAATTGCTGCAGTTGATGACAAAGACAAAAACAATACACACTCGCAAGAATATGTTGTTGCGGCCGGAGATAATTTAGGAAGCATTGCTAAAAAATTCGGTACGACTATTGCTGATCTAAAAGAACTAAATAGTCTGACTTCAAATAATATTGGTTTAGGTAAAACATTGGTAGTTGCCAAAGCAGTTCCTGAAATTATTGAAGAAAGTGCAGTAACTACTGCAATAGCTTCCAGTTCTTCGATTGATTCATTCAGGAAAAAAGCGACTTCAGCCAAAGACCTTGCAGAAGATTATTACGTTAAAAAAGGAGATTCGTTGTATAGTATTTCTAAAAAATATCCTGGAGTTACCATTTCAGATATTAAAAAATGGAATAACATTAAAGACGGAGAAATTAAACCAGGAATGAAACTTAAAATAAACGGATAATAAAAAATCTTACATAAATTTGGGTTTTATTTCATAAATTAAGAAAATGAATAAAACCCATTTTTTATTGCTGTTAATTCCGTTTATGGTCATTTCGTGTTTCAGGAACGAAAAGCAATCCCAGCCAGTATCCGGCAAAACCAACTCGATCTCTATCATTATAGACGATCAATTGTGGTATGGAGAAGTAGGCGATAGTATCCGAAATAAATTTGCTTCACCAGTTCTGGGACTCACCCAGGAAGAACCATTATTTACCATAAATCAATATCCGGCGCGTTTACTCGAAGGTTTCGTGACCGATAGCCGAAGCATTATAGTAGTTAAAAAAGCCAATACAGATAAATTCGAAATCACCCACAGTAAATCATTACCACACAATACATTTCGTATCTACGGCAAATCTGTCGATGATATTATTTGCAGCATCGAACTAAACTCTGCGCAAATAATCAAAATGATTCGTGACGCAGAGATTCAAAAAGTCCAGGAAGACAATAGCAAATCGCTATTAAACCCTACGATCATAAAAAACAAATTCCATATCGACATCCAGATTCCAACAGGTTACGAATACATGTTGCATAAAAAGAACTTCATCTGGTTAAAAAAAGATATAATCAGTGGCAATACAAGTTTGCTTATTTACCAGATACCCTTACGTAATTTTAAAAAGAGCTCAAATGTTGTTGGTAATATTATCAAAATGCGTGATTCTGTGGGAAGTTATATCAAAGGACGTGAACCAAATACAAAAATGATTACCGGTGAAGCTTATGCGCCTTATTTTTCGACCATTACTTTAGATGAAAAAAAAGCATATGAAACCAGAGGAAACTGGGAGTTAAAAAATGATTTTATGTCTGGCCCATTTATCAATTATGCAATTGTAGACGAAAAATACAATCGAATTTTAGTTATCGAAGGATTTTGTTATTCCCCATCCAATCAGGAAAGAGACTTAATGTTCGATCTGGAAGCCATTATAAAATCAGTCAAAATTGATAAACGATAAAATTCTAATTGGCTTAAAATCATTTTGAAATGGAGAAAAGAGAATAGAGAAAAGAGAAAAGAAGATGGAGAATAGAAAATAGAAGATAGAGAATAGAAATAAAAAATAAGGAATAAACAGAGAATGGAATTAAAATGGAAAATAAAGCCGTTTGAGGCTTTAACGGTTCATGAGTTATATAATTTACTCCAACTAAGAAGTGAGATCTTTGTAGTCGAGCAAAATTGCGTTTATTTAGACCTTGATGGAAAGGATAAGAAAGCATTGCACCTAATTGGCGAATATGATGGTAAAACAGTCGCATATGTGCGCTTATTCGATGCCGGAATTAGTTTTGATAATGCTTCAATAGGCAGAGTTGTAGTAGATGCCAATTTTCGCGATAGAAAATGGGGACACGATTTAATGCGCGAAGCCATAGCAGCCATAAAATCGAACTTCAATAATGATAAAATTACCATTGGTGCTCAATTATACTTAAAGAAATTCTACGAAAGCCATGGATTTGTTCAGACCAGCGAAATGTATCTGGAGGACGATATTCCGCATATCGAGATGGTAAGAGCATGATTTATTATTAGCTAGATTAATAGATCCTGAATCTAAGCGGTTGAAAAACAAAAAAGCCTATATTAACGTTTAGTCAATAAAGGCTTTTTTGTTTATTATGTTTTTTAATTTACATCTTCAAAATCGACTTATACTCCGTCTGATTATTTAAAACATTAACGGCTTTCTTAATCTCCGAATTGTTTTTAATGTAAAATTGATATAAACCTTCCTGATATTGGTATCTCTTGATTAATTCTTCCTGAATCAGATTTCTAATTTCCTTTTGGTTTTTATCCAGTAAAGTAGTTTCACTTTTTTCCAAAGCAGCTAATAATTGCTGATATTCCGGAGCGATAGTTTCGTCAATTTTTTCGTTTTTAGCAGCAGCCAAAGTGTTTTTCAGGGCAACTTCGGTTTCCGTATCAAAACTTATTTTATTGGTTTTTAAGTACTGCTTAAAACTTGCATAATCAGCGTCAGAGACTGTTGGGATCTTATCTCCCAGATTCTGGTTTTTATAATAATACGTTGTAGCGTAATCAAAGATTCCGTCATTTTTTAATAACGCAGTCGTAATTGGACTTGTTTTCGCTTCGTCTAATTCGATATCCGGCAAAACACCGCCGCCGTCATAAACCGTTCTTCCTTTTCTGGTCTTAAAAGCATTGAAGTTTTTAGCATCCGTTTTTTGAGCCACACCGTTTTTATCTTTGTGTGCATAATCTAATGCCTGAATACAACGACCTGAAGGAGTATAATAACGGGAAATAGTAACTTTTAGCTGCGTTCCGTAAGTTAGATCAACAGAACGTTGAACCAAACCTTTACCAAAACTGCGGCTTCCTAAAACCACCGCGCGATCTAAATCCTGCAAAGCTCCAGAAACTATTTCAGAAGCAGAAGCGCTTCTTCCGTTTACTAAAATCGCCAGCGGAATTTGGGTATCCACAGGTTCTTTAGTCGTCTTATAAGTATTGTTATGTTTCTCAATTCTTGATTTTGTAGTTACAATTACCTCATTCTTCGGAACAAATAAATTACAAATATCAATGGCTTCATTAAGTAAGCCACCAGGGTTTCCTCTTAAATCAAGCACGATTTGTGTGGCGCCGTCAGCTTTTAATTTTTCAAGTGCGTCTTTTACTTCATTGGAAGCTTTTCGACTAAAATGTGCCAAAACAATATAACCTGTTTTATCGTCGATTTTTCCAAAGAACGGAACCGATTTTATATCAACTTCATCCAAAATCAGTGTTGTTGTAAAAGGTTTTCCCTGACGAAGGTATTTGACCTGAATTTTAGTGTTTTTAGTTCCTTTCAGCAATTGAGAAGCATCATCCTTAAAATCAGCGATTAAAACATCACCAATCTGAATAATTTCATCACCCGCTTTAAGTCCGGCTTTATCAGCAGGATAATTTTTATAAGGTTCACGAACCACTAAGCGATCTTTCTTTCTGGATATCAGAGCGCCAATTCCGGTATATTCTCCCGTATTATTAATCTTAAAATTAACAACATCCTGTTCATTAAAATAAACTGTATAAGGATCTAAACTTCCCAACATGCTTTTTATGGCTTTATCCATCAAATCGCCGGGATTTGTCTCGTCGACGTAATTGGTATTAACCGCTTTGAACAATGTAGTAAAGATTTCGATTTGTTTCGCAATCTCAAAAAAGTCGTCTTTGAAACTGGTTCCAATAAATAAAAACCCTGCCGCAACAGTTGGTATGATGAATTTCTTTTTGAAATAAGGATACATGATTATTTTTTTTTTCTTTTAAATCTCTTTCTAATAAAATAGGCGAATATGCAAAATACTATAATAAATGGCCAAACACTAATGATCGATATTAAAAATTCTGACAGACTATAAAATCCGGATTGAATCGCCGCCCAGATTTTTGATCCGTACGAGGTTTTAACACCTTCTTTTTGAGCAATAGTTTTGTAGAATTCGATGGTAACAGTGCTTTCAGAAACGCGGCTTTCCAGATATTTCAGTTGTCCTTGTTTAGCCTCAATCTCTTCACGGATTGTCGAAATTTGTTTTTCAATTTCTAAGATCTCACTAATTTTGGTTGCTTTTTGAAGAATCTGAAGATAGCGTTCTTCAAGTTTTCGTTTCGTATTTAATCTCGAAGTAAGGTCAATGTATTGTTCAGTAACATTTTGAGAAGAAATATCTTTTCTTTCAAAATAAGAAACACCTTTTGAAATAGCATTTATAAAAGCATCGAAGTTTTGACTTGGAACACGAATAGTTAGATTTCTATAGATGTTGTTGTAATCTTTACCTTCAGAATCATTCTGAATCGTTGCTTTATTTAAAGTAACAGCACTTTGAATTCTATTGAAAGTATCTTCTAAATTATCGGTTTCAAATCGAAGAGAAGCCTCTTTAATAATTTTTTGTGGAATTTCAGGAGAAGCGGGAGCAGCCATTTCATCTTTTGCATCTGAACTGGCGGCAGATTCATTTTTTGGAGGAAGCTTAAATGAACTAACAATCAAATTAGAAGATGGTTCTTCGTGTTTATTACAACCTGAAAGGGTCAAAAGGACAAAAAAGAAAAAGAAAATATATCTCATATCAATTTCAAATTAAATCTAAAACTACAATTTTTTTATATTCCTAAGTCTAATTTGATAAGAAAGTTGAGGCCGAAGGATTACAAATCATTTTTATTTTCAGAATCAACAGGTTTGTTTACCTGCAGAAGGAATTTTTCAAACAACTGAATTGTTTTGGTATTGATTTCTTCGTACGATAATTTTTCTTTCGTCTGATAAAAAAACATTATAGAATACGGTTGCTGAATATTGTCTAAGAGTAAATGTTTATTCAATCGGTACGTTTCTCTTAAAACACGCTTGAAATAATTGCGATCAACGGCTTTTTTAAAATATTTCTTAGAAACCGATACGCCCATTTTGATTTTTTCATCAGCATCAGCTTCCGCTTGACGGTAAACCAAACGTAATGGATATTTAGAAACTGATTTTCCATCAGAAAACAGTAAATCAATTGTCGTTTTGCTCTTTAAGCGTTCTTTTTTTGGGTACGTAAAGTTCATTTAATTCAGAAAAAATTTGCAATTTTATAGTGCAAAGGTACAATTAAACAATAAAATGGTTATTGTTTTCGATTTTTATACGGCTAAAAATATATTTATTACTTTTGGGCATTAATTTTTTAAGCATGCAAAAAATAATTTCCTATCCAATATCTGTAATCTACTATCTAATTTTTAGTTCGTGTTTGCTTGTATTTCATCCAATACAGTGGATTTGCCTAAATGTTTTTGGCTATCAGGCTCATAAAAAAAGTGTTGATTATTTAAATTTCTGCCTTTTAAGATGTACAAATCTGGTAGGAACAACCTATAAGGTCGAAAATAGAGAAACAATTCCAACAGGAGTTCCTATTATTTTTGTTTCCAATCACCAAAGTATGTATGATATCATTGCAATGATTTGGTATTTTAGACGTTTTCATTGTAAATTTGTAAGCAAGAAAGAGTTAGGTAAGGGAATTCCTAGTGTGTCTTATAATTTGCGTCACGGAGGATCAGTGCTAATCGACCGTAAAGACCCAAAACAAGCTATTCCGGCAATTAAAGGTTTGTCTGAATATATTGAAAAATACAAAAGGTCTGCCGTTATTTTTCCTGAGGGAACGCGTAGTAAAACAGGAAAACCTAAAGAGTTCGCTCAAAATGGTGTAAAAATTCTGTGTAAATATGCGCCTTCTGCGTATATAGTACCGGTAAGTATCAATAATTCATGGAAAATGGTAAAATTTGGCCTTTTTCCTGTAGGTTTAGGAAATCATCTTACCTTTACCGTGCATAAGGCTTTGGCCGTAAAAGACTATGACTTTGCTGATTTAATGGCGATGACAGAGAAGGCAGTTGTAGAAGGAGTAAACGAGTATAAATAGATTTTTTGTTTCAGAAATTTAACTAAAACAGAAATCCCAATCTAAAATAAGTAATGTCTATAAAAAACATTAGATTAGAAGTAATGCAGTTTTTGGAAAAAAACGTGGATAGCTTCGTTGAACAGTATTTAATTCCAGTGGAAAAAATTTGGCAGCCGTCAGACTTTTTGCCTAATTCTGAAGGAGAAAATTTCTTTGAGGAGGTAAAAGAGTTACGTGAAATTGCCAAAGAATTGCCATATGATTTCTGGGTAACGCTTGTAGGTGACACAATCACTGAAGAGGCTTTGCCAACTTATGAGTCGTGGTTAATGGATGTGGAAGGAATAAATCAGATAGAAAACGGTGGAAACGGATGGTCTAAATGGATCAGACAATGGACAGGTGAAGAAAACCGCCACGGTGATTTATTGAATAAATACCTGTATTTGTCCGGTCGTGTGAACATGCGTGAAATCGAAATGACAACACAGCACCTGATCAACGACGGTTTTGATATTGGAACTGGATCTGACCCATACAAAAACTTTGTATACACTAGTTTCCAGGAATTAGCAACTTATGTTTCGCACAATAGAGTAGCCCAAATGGCTAAGAAATTTGGTGATAACAAGTTGTCTAAAATGTGTAAAATGATTGCTGGTGACGAAATGCGTCATCATCATGCGTATAGCGAATTTGTTACCCGTATTTTTGCGGTTGATCCAAGCGAAATGATGTTAGCGTTTCAATACATGATGAAACAAAAAATCGTTATGCCGGCTCACTTTTTAAGAGAATCAGGGCAAAAGATAAGTTCAGCTTTCGAACAGTTTTCTGATTCTGCACAACGTATTGGAGTTTACACTGCAAACGATTATGTAGATATTATGCAGAAATTAATGGATAAATGGGAAATTGATAAAATGTCAGGTCTAACAGACGATGCCGAAAAAGCACGTGATTATTTGATGAAATTACCAGGTCGTATGGCAAGAATTTCGGAGAGATTAGTAATTCCGCAAGAATCACATATCTTTAAATGGGTAGAACCAGCGAGATTGTAAAAATTTTAGATTACAGATTTCTGATTTTAGATTTAAAATTGATTTTTGCAATTGATATTTGATATTACCATTTAAAAACATATTGTTGATTGTTGAGGTTGAAAAACTTTGACAATCAACATTTTTTATTCCATAAGGATTTCCGAAAGAAGAGATTAAAATAATCTGCGCAAATCCGTTTAATCCGCAAGATCCGTGTGCTATTAATCACGCAGACAAATACATACATTATGAGTAATTCTGATTTAATAAACAAAACAATTGCCTTCGTAAAAGAAAAACTAAATGACGCCGAAGGCGGACACGATTGGTTTCATATTGAGCGCGTGTATAAAAATGCACTTTTAATCGCAAAAGATACGGATTGTGATTTACTAGTGGTTCAGTTAGGAGCTTTGCTCCACGATATTGCAGATAGCAAATTTCATAACGGAGATGAAACTATTGGACCAAAAACGGCACGTTTGTTTCTGGAATCTGAAAGTGTTTCGACAGCCATTATTCAGCATGTGGTTAATATTATCGAAAACATCTCATATAAGGGCGGAAATTTCGAAAAGAAGTTTGCCTCTGTAGAATTAGATATCGTTCAGGATGCGGACCGTTTAGATGCAATAGGAGCGATTGGAGTAGCAAGAGCGTTCAATTATGGCGGATTTAAAAACAGAACCTTATATAATCCGGAAATTGCGCCAGTCACCAATATGACAAAAGAAGAATACAAAAAGAATAATGCGCCAACAATAAATCATTTTTACGAAAAGCTGTTACTCTTAAAAGATAAAATGAATACCGAAACCGGAAAACAAATCGCTGCCGAAAGACATCGTTTCATGGAGTTGTTCCTGGCGCAGTTTTATGCTGAGTGGGAAGGGGTTAAATAAGTTTTTCAGTCTCAGTCTCAGTTTTCAGTAATGGAAAATGGCTTCAAATTACGAAGCCATTTTTTATTATTATTCGTTTAACTTATTGTTTAAAGTAGTTATAATTTTTAGTTTATCAATTATGGTAAGTAAAACAAAGATGGCTATTAGAATGAAAAGAGATGTAATGGCAATTATTGCAAAATATTTTATTGTCCATTCAAGAGCCACTTTAGTTCTGTGCATAAAGCTGATACTTTTTTCTGTTGCTCCCTCGTACATCGAAAATCGTACAGTACAGAATTCATTTTCGGTATTAAAATTTCCAAGTTCAACTCCCAATCCCTGCAATTGCTCTTCGACTTCTAAAATTTTATCGTTCAGGGAAATGAAATCTGCAATTTGTCCGCCTTTAGATTTTAATTCAGTCAGCGATTGAAGCATTTTTTCAATCGAAATCTTTTTAGCGTTTAGTTGGCGGTACTCATTTGTTTTGTCAACTTTAGTGATTTCAGTGTCTTTAAGCACCCCGATTTTTTGAAGTTCAAGATAAAAATCCTCGAATTTTGCCGGATTTATTCCAATAAGAAGGTGAATTTGCCTGTTGCCTTTTTGTCCCAGGTTTTGTTCGTATTGAATAATGGCATTGTATGATTTTGTTTTTGCCTTGATAAGACTTTCATCTTTATCAAATTCAGATGTTTTTGCTTTAATCGAAGCCGTCTTTTCAAATTTTTGGCTCGACGCCATATTCGATGGAGCCTGAATATTATCACCCTTCATTGCAATTTTTTCTGAAGCGTAATTTTTTCGGAGATTGTCAATACTTCCAAAAAAATTATCGCTGTAATCATTGCGTGAAGTTGAATCAGCTGCTACGTAACCATACAGAATTCTGAATGCAAATAATAAAATAAAAAGTCCGGCGGACCATTTACTTAATTTTAAAAATCTTGATCTAAAGTTTTTTGCCATCTGAGCGAGTTTTAATTGTTAGTCTTTGTTTCGGTTTATTAAACGAATCGAAAGTAGCAACTTTTAAACTTCCGCCAGCATTTTTTATAAATATTTTTACTATTAAATTTACGGATCAATAATGATTGAAATAATAGAGTTGGTGTCAGTTTTAGTTAGAGTTTTAGCAATAAAAAATGGCTTCAGATTATGAAGCCATTTTTATTATGTATTTAGTTTTTGAATTCTATTTCTAGATATAACTTTGTAAACTTTTCGCGCAGCAGGACTTGCAGATATTGCAAAAAAGCTTTGCGATCCCGAAAGCTATCGGGATTGTGTAACTTTGAACCTTCTTTTATGAACATCCACAGTTCCCGTCACCACAGTCTTTTTTCTTTTTAGATTTCCAAAAGAACTTTCTAATCAAAAAGCCAACGGCGATAAATAGTATGACAAAGGCAATAATTTCTTGTACCATGATCGTTTATTTTAAAAGTTGATACGCAAAAAGCGCAACAAAATAAGCAAGACCACTCATTAAGAATAGCTGCATTGCAGGCCATTTCCAGGAGTTTGTCTCCTTTTTTGTGATTGCAAGCGTACTTGCACATTGCATAGCGAATGCGTAAAAGAGTAATAATGAAATTCCAGAAGCAAAATTGAAGATTTTCTGACCCGTTTCCGGATTTATTTCATTTTGCATTTTAGTTTTAATTGTTGTTTCGTTTTCACTGTCTCCAACACTGTAAATAGTGGCTAGTGTTCCCACGAAAACTTCACGGGCAGCAAACGAACTGATGATGGCAATTCCTATCTTCCAGTCATAACCCAAAGGAGAAATAGCCGGTTCAATTGCTTTACCCATAATTCCGATATAGGAATTCTCTAATTTCTGAGAAGCTACTTCATTTTCAAATTCAGTTTCGTCAAGCGGCGTATTTACAAATCTTTCTTTTACGATTTCTTCAGCTTCGTTAAAATTTTTTCCTGGTCCGTATGACGCTAAAAACCATAGAATAACAGATATTGCTAAGATAATTTTACCAGCACCAACAACGAATGCTTTTGTTTTCTCGACAACATTAATAGCAACGTTCTTGAAAAGAGGTAATTTATAACTTGGCATTTCAACAACGAAATACGTTTTAGCACTTATTTTTAATATTTTATTTAAGATATAAGCAGAAAGAATCGCTGTTCCAAAACCTAGTAAATACAACAACATCAAAGCCAAACCCTGCACATTTAGAAAGCCAAAAAGACGTTCGTCCGGTATTACCAATGAAATAATAATAGTATAAACAGGTAATCTCGCAGAACAAGTAGTAAACGGAGTTACCAAAATAGTAATCAGACGCTCTTTCCAGTTTTCGATATTTCTAGTTGCCATAATTGCCGGAATGGCACAGGCAGTTCCTGAAATTAAAGGCACGACACTTTTTCCGGAAAGCCCAAACTTGCGCATTATTTTATCCATCAAAAAGACAACACGGCTCATATAACCACTTTCTTCGAGAATGGAAATAAATAAAAACAGAAAAGCAATTTGTGGTATGAATATAATAACCCCGCCAATTCCCGGTACAATTCCTTGCGAAAGTAAATCAGTAAGAATTCCGCTTGGCAATTCCTGAGCAACCCAACTGCTTAAAGAAGCAAAAGTGCTGTCGATGAAATCCATTGGAATAGTTGACCAGCTGAAAATCGACTGGAAAATCAAAAACAAGATGGCTAAGAAAATAACATAACCCCAAACTTTGTGCGTTAAAACACGATCAAGTTTAGCCCTGATGTCGTTTGCCATCGAAGCATCAACTTGTAAACCCTGTTTCAAAATATCGTTTATAAATTGATAACGTTTTATCGTTTCCTTTTGTTGTAAACGCTTTAATTCTGAATGCGATTTAGTAAAAGTACTTCTGATTTCATTTCGGTCTAAATTCAAAAAGTTCACATCCTGAGTAATCACCAACCATAATTTATATAATAATTGATTTGGAAATGCTTTTTGTAAACTCACAAAATAGTCTTCATCGATAACCGATGCATTCAAACAAGGTTCGTGAGGAATCGTTTTATAAGAAACAATTAATTCTTTTAGCTCCTCGATCCCATGACCTTTGCGGGAACTTACTAAAGCAATTTTAGTTTTTAGTTTTTCTTCTAAATAAGGAATATCCAAAGTAATTCCTTTACTTTCCATACGGTCTGACATGTTTATAACAAGAATCGTAGGGATTTCAAGATCTTTTATTTGAGTGTAAATCAGTAGATTTCTTTTCAGATTTTCAACATCTGTTACTACTACCGCTACATCAGGATATAATTTGTCGTTTTTATTCAGTAAAAGTTCGATTACCACACTCTCGTCCATAGAACTTGCGTTCAGACTATAAGTTCCTGGTAAATCCAGAATGTTGGCTTTGCTGTTGTGAGGTAATTTACAGAATCCGATTTTCTTTTCGACAGTAATTCCGGGATAATTCCCTACTTGTTGGTTTAGACCTGTAAGCTGATTAAAAACAGAGGTTTTTCCAGTATTTGGATTCCCGATAAGGGCAACATTGATATTTTGAATGCTCATTACAAATTGTTTTTGATAAGTTCAACTTCAATTTCACGAGCAGTTTCAACACGAATGGCCACGTGTGAACCATTAATATCCAAATACAATGGATCTCCAAAAGGAGCAATTTGAAGCAATTCGACTAAGTTGCCCGGCAAGCAGCCCATTTCTAATAATTTTAGAGGAATAAGATCGATATCAAAATCTTTGATAATGGCTTTCTCGCCTTTTTTTAGAGTGTGGATAGTATTTTGCAAAGCTTATTTAGATTGAATTTAGATTGCAAAAGTAGGCAATTATTCTTTATTCAAAGGCATTTAACACTTTTCTAAATGCTAAATGTTTCTAAAAATAAGGCATTTTACTCTTTACATAGGAAATCGATGTCTTCTAAAAGACGTTTAATTTCTTCTTTATTCGTTCCGTCATAAAAACCGCGAACACGTCGTTTTTGATCAACCAAAACAAAATTCTCTGTATGTACCATATCATACAATTGATCAGGGCGACCTAGTTTTACCGCCAGATATGATTTTCTGGCCATTGTATAAATTTCTTTTTTATCTCCCGTAACTAAGTTCCATTTACTGTCAACAACATGATGTTTTATGGCATATTCTTTAAGGACCGGAATACTGTCTACTTCAGGAAAAACAGTGTGCGAAAGTAACATTACCTTCGGATTGTTCAAAATAGCTTTTTGAACCTCTTCAAGATTTGTTGTCATTTTTGGACAAATTGAGCCGCAAGTCGTAAAGAAAAAGTCAGCTACATAAATTTTACCTTCATAATTCTTTTGGGTAATCGTATCTCCGTTTTGGTTGACAAACTTAAAGTCAGCAATAGTGTGGTACTTACTTTTGTATTGCACCGTACTGTCGACCATTTCAGGATTTACATCAGCAGGATTGAAAATTGGCAATGTTTTTTGTGGCTTTAAAGCCGAATAAAATAAGGATATGGTTACAGCTGAAAATACAATAAGAACAATAAAAAATTTGCGGTATTTATATAGAAAGGATTTCATAAAAACAATTTGGCGCAAAAATACAAAAAGCACATTTTAAAAAGGTAACTAACTCTTATTTTTAACAGGATAACAAATTGAGAAAAAAGTTTTTGCCATGAATTTCACGAATTGTCACGAATCAGATTGGCTTAAGACGATGTTTATAAATGCTGATATATAAATTTTAAGACAAAACAATAATTAATTCAAGTTGCAACTTAATCATGTGTAGTCCCTAAGGGACAATATTGTTCTTCCAATTATTTGTTACCAATATGTAATCTCTACGAGATATAATTTTGCGGTATTTATCTACTATGAAAAAGGAATCTTGTAAACAGGATTGATCGTATATAATCCGTTAGGATTTAAATATTGATAACCAGACAGTTACCAGATAAAAATATCCCGTAGGGATTATACTTTCATATCTTAACCAGCTCATTTACTGAATTGTTAAAAACTAGCAACTTGAATTAATTAGCGATAATTAGTGAAATTCGTGGCAAAAACTTTTAAACTTTATTTTTTCTAATAGATTTATTTACCAAATAAACACCTGTTAATGTAACACCTGCGCCAATTGCAACTGCCTTTGTAAGTATTTCTTCAAAAATAAAAGATCCTAAAACCATAGCCACAATTGGATTGATGTAAACATAAATACTGCTAATTTCTGTTGGAAGATTTTTTAATGAATAGATAAAAGCGATAAAAGTTAAAACCGAACCAATAATAACTAAATAAGCAATTGCCCACCATGAAGGCAGTGGGATTTCAGCAAGTGGAATATTATTTCCTGTTGCTTCAGTAATTCCAAATAAAAAGACACTCGAGATCAGCATCTGTAATCCTAAACTAAAATAAGGGTTAAAACTTGCTGCTTTTTTCTTTGTTTGTAAAATTCCAAAAGCCCATGAGATAGTAGCTACAGTCATTAAAAGAATCCCGAATTGAAATTCTGGTTTTAATATATCAGCAATATAATCGATAAAGAGAATACAAATACCTCCAAAACTAACTAAAATTCCAAGCAAAGCCACACGTGCAATTTTATAACCGTTAAAAAAATTAATAATAATGATAAAGATGGGAAAAAGCGCAGTAATTATAGCGCCTAATCCACTGCTCATATATTTAACGCCCCAGGTACTTAAGCCATTACTAAGCATAAAATTTAAAATTGCTAAAACCAATATTGTTCGCCATTCTTTTCCTTTTGGCCACGGTTCCTTTTTTATAAAAAAATAACCTACATATAAAATCCCGGCCAAAAATTGACGAATGGTTACCAATTGCAAAGCCGGCATATATCTAACCCCTTCTTTAGAAGCCAGCCAGGTTGTGCCCCAAAAGAAACTCACCCAACATAGCGCCAATATTGGTAATCCAATTGCATCTATTCTTCCTGAAACGGCACTTTGTATTTTTGCTCTCACTTTTATTTAAATTCTTTGTAACAAATATTCCAAAAACTATTCTAATATTCATTTAAAAACCGGTTTTATATACATGAAAATATTCGATCATAATCATTAAAATGTTATGATAATTCGTTTTTGATGTGATTATTTCAAAAATTTTAACATAGGATTTCGAATATTAGGAATACGTTTGTAGTAAAGACCAAAAAACTTAAATTTAAATGAAAAAAAATCTTAGCAGACCTTTGTTCTGCGCATTTTTTGCAATGGCTTCATTTACAGTTGTTGAAGCTCAAAATGCAACTCCAAAAGAACCCGGTATTAATGTGTCGTACATGAATACAAAAATTAGCCCAGGTCAGGATTTTTTCCAGTATGTAAACGGAACCTGGCTGGATCAGACTCAAATTCCAAGTGATCGTACAACATGGGGAAGTTTTAATGAGCTGATCAAGAAAACAGACAAAGATGCGATGTCTGTTTTGAAAGAAGCGTCCCAAAATCCAAAATACAAATCGGATACAGATCAGGGAAAAGCAGTTAATTTATTCTCAACTATATTAGATACAGTAGGAAGAAATAAAGTTGGAATAACTCCTTTGCAGCCTTATTTTAAAAAGATCGATGCTATTAAGAACATCAGTGATCTTCAAAAGTATCTGACTGAAATGCAAAAAGAAAAGAATGTTCTTTTTTTCGGAATATATATTGGAGCTGATGAAAAAAACAGTTCTAAAAATTCAGTAAGCCTTGGAGTAAGCCAATTGGGATTACCGGACAAGGATTATTATGTATCTGAGGATAAGGATTCTAAAGAGAAACGTGCAAAATATGTGCTACATGTGGCAAAAATGATGCAGTTTATTGGTGAATCTCCTGCCAAAGCAAAGCAAAGTGCTGAAGGTATTTTAGCCTTAGAAACACAATTATCAAAACCAAGATTAGATCGTGTAGAAAGCAGAGACAGTCGTTTGCAATACAACCCAATAACGGTAGCTCAACTTCAAAAGTTAACGCCGGCTATTAAGTGGGATGCTTATTTTACCGGTATTGGTTTGGCAAAGTTAGATACAGTAGTGGTTATGGAACCAAAGTATATGAAAGCTTTGCAAACTGTTTTTACTGAAAATAAGGTTGCACAGTGGAAAGAATATCTGAAATGGGATTTGTTAAATTCATTTTCGACAAAATTATCTACAGACATCGAAACAGTTAGTTTTGATTTTTACAGTAAAACATTAAAAGGTGCTATAAAACAATTGCCTCGCGAAGAAAAAGCATTGAGGGTTGTAAATACAAGTATTGGTGAAGCACTTGGAAAATTATACGTAGAAAAAGTATTTCCTGCTGAAGCAAAAACGAAAGCAACCGATATGATTCATAATATCATTCTGGCGTACCAAAATCGTATTAATAATTTGACCTGGATGTCTGCAGCTACAAAAGTAAAAGCGATTGATAAGTTAAAGAAAATCAGTATTAAAGTTGGCTATCCGGACAAATGGAAAGATTATTCAGCACTTGAAATTAAAAGTGTTGCTGATGGAGGAACTTATTTTGAAAATTCCCGCAATTTAGACAAATGGGAATTTAACAAGGGAATCGAAAAATTACACAAGCCAGTTGATAAAACAGAATGGGGAATGTCACCACAAACTGTAAATGCTTATTACAATCCATCTTATAATGAGATTGTATTTCCAGCGGCAATTTTACAACCTCCGTTTTACAATTATCAGGCGGATGAAGCTGTAAATTATGGCGGAATTGGAGCTGTAATTGGTCATGAAATTTCTCATGGTTTTGATGATTCAGGAGCACGTTACAATGCCGAAGGAAATTTAGTAGACTGGTGGACTCCGGAAGATTTAAAACAATTTACAGTACTTGGTACCGCTTTGGCAGATCAATATAGTGCTTTAGAGCCTTTGCCGGGAATTCATGTAGATGGTAAATTTACTTTAGGTGAAAATATTGGCGATCTGGGCGGAATCAATGCAGCTTATGATGGTTTGCAATTGTACTTAAAAGCACATGGAAGTCCTGGATTAATTGACGGATTTACGCCTGAACAGCGTTTCTTTATTTCATGGGCAACCGTATGGAGAACTAAAACCAGAGATGAAGCATTAAAGAATCAGGTAAAAACAGATCCGCATTCACCTGGAATGTACAGAGCAGTTGTGCCAATTCAGAATGTAGATGCTTTTTACGATGCTTTTGGCATTAAAAAAGGAGACAAAATGTATGTGAGTCCAGAGAAAAGAGTTAAAATCTGGTAATCTGTTCAAATAAGAAAACGGCGCTGATGATGCGCCGTTTTTTATTTACCTAACCGAAGGATGATTTACTGTTTTTTTAATTAAAGATTATCTCAGAAATCACGAAATTAATTAGTGAGGAATTTTAACATAGAATTCAAAATAATAACAATATGTTTGTATATATACTAATACTATAAATAAAAATGATAAAACAGCTTAACAAATCTATGTTTTGTGCATTTTCAGCAATGCTTTGTTGCGTAACAATCGAAGCACAAAATGCAAAACCAAAAGAACCGGGTATTAATCTTGCTAATATGGATACGAAAGTAAGTCCGGGACAGGATTTTTTCCGTTATGTAAATGGAGCATGGTTAGACAAAACCGAAATTCCAAGTGACAGAAATTCCTGGGGAAGTTTTAATGAACTACGTCAGAAGACAGATAATGATGCACTTGCCATCTTAAAAGAAGCATCAAAAGATCCTAAGTACAAGTCGAATACAGACCAGGGTAAAGCAATTGCTTTGTTCAATACGATTATGGATACTGTAGGGCGTAACAAAAGAGGTATTACAGAACTTCAGCCGTATTTGAAGAAAATTGATGCAATTAAAAATGTTACCGATCTTCAAAATTTCTTTGTCGAAATGCAACCTCAGGGCGGTATTGGTTTCTTTGGTGTTTATGTTGGCGCTGATGCAAAAAACAGTAATAAAAACTCTGTAAATGTAACCCCTGGAGGTTTAGGATTATCAGATAAAGATTATTACAACGCTGATGATAAAGACTCAAAAGAAAAACGTGAAAAATACGAAGTACACGTTGCAAGAATGTTACAGTTTATTGGAGAATCTCCGGCAAAAGCAAAAGAAAGTGCTAAACAAATCTTAGCGCTTGAAGTTGAATTGTCTGCTCCAAGATTGGATCGTGTTGAACGCAGAGACCGTAGAAAACAATATAATCCAACTGCTGTTGCTGATTTAAAAAAGAATACACCTTCGATTCAATGGGATAAATATTTCGCCGGAATCGGAATGACAAAATTAGATACCGTAAATGTAGCGCAGCCACGTTATATGATTGCTTTAGAAAAAACATTTTCTGAAAAGAAAGTACAAGCATGGAAAGAGTATTTGAAATGGTCTATATTGAACAGAACGGCTTCAACTTTGACTACTGATATCGAAAATGCTAATTTCGATTTCTACGGAAAAACATTGACAGGAGCGTTAAAACAACGTCCTCGTGAAGAAGTAGCCTTGCAGGTAATCAACGGTCCAACCGGAGAAGCTTTAGGAAAATTGTACGTAGAGAAATTATTTCCTGCTGAAGCAAAAGACAAAGCAAAGAATATGATCGCTAATGTAATGTTAGCTTACGAAAATAGAATCAATGCATTGCCTTGGATGTCTGCAGAGACTAAAGTAAAAGCAATTGAAAAATTGAAGAAACTGACCATTAAAATTGGATATCCTGATAAATGGAAAGACTATTCTAAACTAGAACTTAAAAATGTTAACGAAGGTGGAACTTATTTTGAGAATTCTAAGAATATCTCAAAATGGGCTTATGCCGAAAATCTTGCTAAATTGGGCAAACCGGTTGATAAAACAGAATGGGGAATGTCTCCACAAACTGTAAATGCTTATTTCAATCCGTCTTATAACGAGATTGTTTTCCCGGCAGCAATTTTACAACCTCCTTTCTACAATTATCAAGCTGATGAAGCGGTTAATTATGGTGGAATTGGAGCTGTTATAGGACATGAGATTTCTCACGGATTTGATGATTCTGGTGCACGCTACAATGCTGATGGAAATCTTGTTGACTGGTGGACTGCTGATGATTTGAAACAGTTTACAGCGCTTGGTACTAAACTTGCTGATCAATATAGTGCTTTGGAGCCTTTGCCTGGAATACACGTAGATGGTAAATTTACTTTGGGTGAAAACATTGGTGATTTAGGTGGAATTAACGCTGCTTACGATGGATTACAGTTGTATTTGAAAGCAAATGGTAATCCGGGATTAATCGACGGATTTACGCCGGAACAACGCTTCTTTATTTCATGGGCTACTGTCTGGAGAACTAAATCGAGAGATGAGGCTATAAAAAGCCAGGTTAAAACGGATCCACATTCACCTGGAATGTACAGAGCAGTTGTGCCAATCCAGAACGTAGATGCTTTTTATCAAGCTTTTGGAATCAAAAAAGGAGATGCAATGTATGTTGAACCTGATAAGAGAGTTAAAATCTGGTAATATCAAACCATAAAAAAACGGCGCTAATTTTAGCGCCGTTTTTGTTTTTATGTGTTATTGAATTGCGATATAAATAGCAACTTCTGCATTTTTTGGGTCTTGGGTTTTCTCTCCGTAAACTTCAAAATCTGCTGTAAAACTGCGATCTAAATCTGAGTTCCAGATTTCGAGCCATTTATTATAAACAACTCCTTCAGACAAATTTCCTTTAGCAATAAGTTCTTCATATTCTGCTGACTCAATTATTTTGCCAATCATGTTTTCAGGTATGAAATCTAAACTTTCAACTTTACATCCTAAAATAGTGGTGTATGGCTGGGTGTGATCTTTTTCATAATCTGTATAAATGCAAAAGAGCTCTTCTGAAATTTTACCCGGAATTTTATACTGAATTTCTTCAGAGATAAATTTGTTCCAAAGCGCAGGAATATCTTCTGCTGATTTACCGTTTTCATTTGTAGTTCTTACCGGAATACCAATTACACTGAATTTTTGAATTTTCATTTTACTTCATTTTGGTTAAGCCGCAAATTTAAAATGATCCAATGACAACAGTATGTCAGCAGGAATTATAAAATTAGTTTAAATGACTGTAGATATACGATTCAATTGCTTTTAATTCTTCGTCAGACATGGCTTTCGTGATCGGAAAATTAGTTTTCATAACTGCAAATTGATCCGGATCAACGATTGGATCTGCATTTCCTTTCAGGAAAGTTACAATATCACCTTTTTTGTCTTTATAAATTTTAGCAATTTCCTTAATACTTGGGCCAATTATTTTTTGATCAGCCTGATGACAGGAAGCGCAATTTCCTTGTCCTTCAAAAATTTGTTTTCCTAAGGCTTCCGGAGTTTTGGCTTCTGCCGAATGTCCTTCGGTATAATTTTCTGTTCCATTTTCAACAGGATGCTCTGTTGCTTCTTTTTTACAAGAAGCCAAAGCTAAAACGGCGGATAAGAATAATACTTTTTTCATGATTATTTATTTAAAAGTAAAGCAGCTTCCTTAGCAAAATAAGTAGAGATAATACTGGCACCTGCGCGCTTAATGCAATAAAGTTGCTCTATCATAATTTTGTCATGATCTAACCATCCTCTTTCTGCTGCGGCCTTTACCATAGCGTACTCACCAGATACCTGATAAACTGCAACAGGCACATGAACAGTATCTTTTATCTCGCGAACAATGTCTAAATAAGCAATTCCCGGTTTTACCATAACGATATCAGCACCTTCTTCAACATCCAATAAAGCTTCTCGAATTCCTTCAATTCGGTTCGCATAATCCATTTGGTATGTCTTTTTATCTTTTGGGATATTTTGAGAATCTACCGGAGCAGAATCCAAAGCATCACGAAAAGGGCCATAAAATGCCGAAGCATATTTAGCGCTATAACTCATGATTCCCACATTGTGATGTCCGTTTTCTTCCAGCGCTTTTCTGATCGCCAGAACACGTCCGTCCATCATATCACTTGGCGCAACAAAATCAGCTCCTGCTTCAGCATGACTTAAACTCATTCTGGTCAAAGCATCAACAGTAGCATCATTAATTAACTGACCGTTTTCGATAATTCCGTCATGACCATAAATCGAGTAAGGATCTAAAGCTACATCCGGCATAACAATCATTTCCGGAACAGCATCTTTAATAGCACGAATAGTCTGTTGCATCAAACCATCTTTATTCCAGGCTTCAACACCTTTATTATCTTTAAGACTGTCGCTTACTTTTACATAAATATTTACCGCTTTGATTCCTAAATCCCAAGCTTCTTTTACTTCTTTGATGGTGTTGTCTAAGGAATGTCTGTAAATTCCCGGCATTGACGGAATAGCGACTTTTACATCTTTTCCTTCGGCAACAAACATTGGAAGCATAAAATCTTGTGGGCTCAAACTTGTTTCACGAACTAAAGAACGAATAGATTCATTAGTTCTTAAACGGCGGTTTCTTTGTAATGGGAACATAATTCTAGATTTTAGATTTTAGACTTCAGATTAATCTGATTTTTCCTAAATACAGATTGATTAATCTTTGTTTCTAAAATGCTGTTGTTTTTTCTTTTTTTGAAGATTCTTTACTTTTTTTATAAGTGTTGCAAAGTTAAAGAAAAATCAACAGAATAAGGCGATTAGCAAATAGTAGAATCCGTTAATATTATCTAAAAATTTGCAAATATTAAATTTCGCGCTAGCTTTGCAAATTCAGGAAAAATCTTATTTTTTAATAATTAAATTGAGGTGGATTCTACTATGGTTTTTAAAAAATAAAATTAAATTTGCCCAATGAAGAAAATTCTCGCATTATGCTGTTGTTTACTTTTGACAAGTTGTTTCGAAATAACAGAACGAATCAAACATCACGATGATCAGAGTGGCGAGTATACACTGATGGTTGACTTTTCGAAATCGTGGTTCAAAACAAAATCAGCGATTTGGCTTGAAGAAGTCGATGGTGTAAAAATCCCGAACGAACAGGAAATTTCTAAAAAACTCGAAGATTTCAAAGTAAAAGCTTTAAAAATTGACGGTATTACAAACGTGACGACAAAGACTGATTTTGAAAATTACGTTTTCATCATCAAACTCAATTATGCCAGTATCAAAGCACTCAACGCCGTTGTCAATACAATAAACAATCAAAGCGATCAGATTCATTTTGCAAGTACTGCTAAAAACTTCGAAAGAATTGCCTCGTATCCAATTCCCGAAAAGCTGATAAAAGATCCTAAGAAAAAACAAGATCTTGAAGCCGCTAATATTATTGCCATTTATACTTTCGATAAAGACGTACAGTCCGTGCAAAATCCGAACAGTAAAATTTCACAAAACAAAAAGACCGTATTTTTAAAGCAAAGCATGTACAGTGTGCTTAAAAAATCGGCATTAATGAACAATACAATCCAATTAACACCCTGATTTATGAAGAAGTTTTATACTTTCATTTTATTATTCGCCATGCATTTGACTTTTGGTCAAACCAATCAAAAACAATACGATTATTTTGTGCAGTTTAACGGAAACCAGCTTTCTAAAAAAGTAAATATTGCTGATATTCTGAATCATCCGCTTATAAGCAAATACAAAGACGGCCCATCCAATCTTGATTTGGCGCAATATGCATCCCTCTTTCAAACAGATCAAAAGTCAACCATTCACGGAAACTTCACAGATAGTATCCCATATTATCAGGTTACTATTCCCATAAAAAATAAAGAAGCTGTTAAACAGTTTTTTATTCATCAGCATACAGATTCAGTTGGACCTCCCATAATTCAGGATTTCGGTAAATATGTTGTTTATACTAAAAAAGATCAAAAAATATCATTTGCCTGGAACGATAATTATCTGGTAATTGTAGAATTTACCAAAAAGTATGTCTCAGACAGATACAAATGGGATACTACTGCAGTAGATTCTGTCTCAGTTGACGAACCTTATGAAGAAATTGCTGTGGGATCAGTAGAATCAAATGATAAAAAAGTAACAGAAAGCGATGATGCTGAAGAAGAAGACGAAGAGGAGTATACCGGAACGTCTAATGCGGATTATGAGAAAGCCAAAGCAGATTTTGATTATTTGCAGGCAGAGCAACAACATCTTTTTATTAAATCATTATTCGAAAATGGTTTTATTGCCCCAAATTCAGATAAAATAAATGCAGCGGCAGATATTTCGTCATGGTTAAATTACAGTTCGGCAATGTCTACTCTAAATTCTTCGTATGGCGCTTTATCGCAGCTTAGCAGTTATAACAAATTTCTACCCATGCAAAATAATTTTGGGAAGCTGGTAAAAGGAATAAACCTTGATTTTTATTTTGACAACGATAATGCACGTATCGAAGAAGTAGTTGAATATTCGCAACCAATGGCTTCAATTGTCGAAAAAATGACGAATAGAAAAATAAATAAAAACATCTTTAATTATTTTCCGGATGAAAAACCATTGGGATATATGTCATATCATCTCAATAGCAAAGCGGTCATTGAAAATTTCCCGTCACTAACGGCTGAATTATTTCAAAGTCCAAAGCTCCTTAAAGAAGATATAACCCTTGTGACTGATTTGATTTCGACAATAATTGATGAAGAAGCCACAGCAACGCTTTTTGATGGGGATTTAAGTATGTTTTTCTATAACATGAAAGAAGTTGAGGTTACAACAAAATCGTACGGCTATGACGAAAATTATGAAGAAACGGTAACCGAGCAAAAAATAAAAAAGAGTATTCCTTTATTTTCAGTCGTTTTTACGTCTACGCATCCTACATTTGGTGATAAACTCATCCAGTTGGGAGTTCGCAAGAAATTATTAGTTCAAAAAGGCGACTATTATCAAATAGCCGGAACTGAAGAATATGGCACACTTTTTATTAAAAAAGACAAAGATGTTGTTGTAGTTGCGAATACGCTTGATTATTTTAATACAGGAAAAGGATCTTTTGCTAAAGAAGCAAAAAATGCCTTAAAGAAAAATTATATCTCCGGAAAACTGAATCTTGCCGGATTAGCGAATGTTTATAACAGTACCGGTGAAACTAGAAAAACTCAGTTGAATAAAATAAAAAGAATAACTCAGCAGTTTAATGATATCACAATTGAATCGCCTAAAAAGCTGATTGATAATAAATTGGTTTTCGGGTTTAAATTAAACGCAGCAAAATCAGATAAAAATATTATTCTACAAACCTTGGATTTAGCTGAAGAATTAAGCAAATAATCTGTAAAAAGGTATAAAGCGAAAATCCCCAAGAGAAGATCTTGGGGATTTTTTTATGGGATTCATCATTAATTTAAGTAATAGAAGCTGTATAAATCTCTTTAATAGTTTTATCCAGTTTAGAGTTAAACTCATCATCAGACTGATTAGCAAAAAGCCCTTCAGACAATGCTCTGGAGAAACTGGCAATTAATCCGTGGTTTTGCGAAAGTTTAAAATTAGCTTCATCCTGGCCATATCCGCCAGACAATGCCACAACACGTACAACATGAGGATCTGACATGAGTTCTTTGTAAAAATCATTTACAGTTGGAATCGACAATTTCAGCATCACCTTTACATCTTTACCAAGCAAAGCAAGTTGTTTTATGATTTCTTCTCTTAGAATTTCTTCTGATTTTTCCTTATCAGCACTATAAATATCCACTTCAGGTTCAATAATCGGAATAAGTCCTTTTTCGAAAACCTGCAAACCTACTGCAAATTGCTGTTCAACGACTTCGCGAATTCCTGCTGCATTGGCTTCTTTGATAACAGAACGCATTTTGGTACCAAAAACATTTCTTGCTACAGCACGTGTCAACAATTCGTCCAGATTAGCAATAGGTTTCATCAACTGAACACCATTTGCAAGATCGGCAAGTCCTTTGTCGACTTTTAGAAAAGGAACGATGTTTTTCTTTTCCCACAAATAATCAGCCGTCCATTCTCCGTCAATTTTGCGGTCCATTGTGTTCTCAAACAAAATAGCGCCCAAAATATACTCACGGTCAAATGCAGGACTTTTAATAATTCGGGTTCTCATTTCATGCACAAGAGTGTACATTTCATCATCATTTGAATAACTGCTTTCTTGTACGCCATATTGCGCTAACGCTTTTGGAGTACTTCCGCCGCTTTGATCTAATGCAGCGATAAAACCTTTCCCCGAGTGCATACGATGTAATTGTGCGATGTATCTTTCTCTATTTTCCATACTATTTATGTTTTAGTTCCGATAACTATCGGCATTAGATTAATTAAATATTTACAAGCCAGTTTTTTGATTTACCTTCTCATAAACTTCTTTCACTTTGTTTGGAGGATCAAATCGATATCCAATATTAAATTTCAAGGTTGATATATTGTCATTCAGTCGGGCTTCTGCCGATTCGTTTTGAAGGAAATTAAGCGTGTTTAAACTCGCAAAAGCAAAGAAACGATCTCTATTGTAAGCAAGCTTTAAATTGAAGTCTAATTGGTACAATGCCGAAACATCTCCGTCGACATCATTAATTCCTGCTCCAACAGCAATTCCGGCGCCAATTAAAACGCGGTCACTGATCACAAAATTGTAAAAATAGGAGGGAGCCAGTGAAAAAACATAAATATCACCGTTTGAAGAATCCGGTTCAGTGTTTAAATTAATATTAGTGTAATAAAAAGAAAAACTCGGAATAAAACTTCCGGAACTCTTCGTTTGCCATTCGTTTTGACTGACCAACGTTTTATAAGAGAAATTATCGTTGAAAATGTATGAAGTTGTTCCGCCAATTTTTGTCGTATGCATTTTAGGTAAAAAAACGTTTACCGCACCTTCACTGATATAAAATCCTTTTTGGTGGATATAAGTAAAAGACTGCATCCATTTTTTATAGTAAAAACGGGTGTTGAAACTAAAAAGTTTAGAGTCTGAGTTGTCTTTGTTTTCGCTAAAGAATTTTGGCGCAAAACCAAAACTGATATCAATAAATTTGTAACTTAAACCAACGCCTAATTGTTCGCGTCGGTTCGGATTAAGGTCCACGTATTTCTTTTGGCCTTCGGAATTAAAACCAATCTCAAAATTGTTAGAGGTATCAAGATAATAAATACTAGCTGTAACCTTATCATCGTAAGATTTAAAATAAGGATTCTGTAGCGTATCTTTTTGGGCAAAACACCCAAAAACACTTCCAAAAAATACTATATAAACCAGATTTAACCTCATTTTGAAATTGTAATTAAAAAAACATCTCTAAATTACGATTTTAAAATGAAGTTCTTATGCAGTAAATAAAAATTTGGGATAATTGTATTAAATCCAGTCTATAGGATTTTCTAATACATTAACTAATTTCTCTTCGATACTTCCGGTTTCTGCATGATGATCGTAAACCCATTGTACATGAGGCGGCAAACTCATCAAAATACTTTCGATTCTTCCATTCGTCTTTAATCCGAATAAAGTGCCTTTGTCATGAACTAAGTTAAATTCAACATAACGACCACGACGAATTTCCTGCCATGTTCTGTTTTCTGGAGAATATTCCAGATTTTTTCTTCTTTCAACAATTGGCACATACGCTTCAAGGAAACTATTAGCAACTTCGGTTACAAAGTTGTACCAATCTTCCATTGACATTTGCTCATTTGCTTTGCAATAATCAAAGAACAATCCGCCAATTCCGCGGGCTTCGTTTCTATGAGCATTCCAGAAATAAGCATCACATTGTTTTTTATATTTTGGATAAAACTCGGGATTGTGTTTGTCGCAAGCCGTTTTACACGTTTGATGAAAGTGTTTTGCATCTTCTTCAAATAAATAATAAGGCGTTAAATCCTGTCCGCCGCCAAACCATTGTTCGATTACTTTTCCGGATTCGTCGTACATCTCGAAATATCTCCAATTGGCATGAACTGTAGGAGCCATTGGGTTTTTAGGATGCAAAACCAAACTTAATCCGCATGCAAAAAAATCAGCTTCGCCAACGCCAAACATTTTTTGCATGGCTTCCGGTAATTTTCCGTGAACGGCAGAAATGTTTACACCGCCTTTTTCGAAAACATTTCCGTTTTCAATTACGCGCGTTCTTCCCCCACCGCCTTCAGGGCGTTTCCAAAGGTCTTCACGGAATTTTGTAGTTCCGTCAACAGCTTCTAATCCGGCACAAATCTGGTCTTGTAATTTTTGTATGTATGCGTAAAATTTATCTTTCATGTTTTTATTCTTTATTTTCTGGGAAAGTATCATGATATCTGAATGCAACATTCATATCTAATACTATTGTAGTGTCTTTTTTTAAAATTTTTACAAATCTTGAACTTGCTTTTTTTGCTAATGAATCGCCTACTTCAGCTTTTTCCCAAAGTGTTGAATAACCAAATACTTCGCTGAAGTCTTTTAGTTTAAAAGTGGGAGACATTCTATTATCTTTATTTAAGTGTTTTTTTATAATTAATCCTGAAAATTTTTCATCAAACATATCTTTGTACGCGTCTTTACAAATTTTTGCATCGTTTGAAAAATATGAACAGGTACAAAAAAATATTGAAAAAAAGAGCATTACAATAAAACCTTGATATATTGGTTTCAATCTTTCAAAGTTAAAGTCTAAGATAACAGTTAAAAATTTATCAAAAGAAGACATTAATTTTTTTTTAGTTTATCTTTCATTGCTATAATATTCTGATTTGAGAAGGCCAAAATAAACGACATCTTCTAATGTTCCGTCGCTGCTTTTAAATTCTTCGCGCAAAATGCCTTCTTGTTTAAAATTATGTTTTAATGCAATTCGTTGGCTTGCTAAATTAATTTCTGAAGTACAGATAAAAACCTTGTTCATCTTCAATTCGTTGAAACAAAATTCAAGTGCTTTCAAAACCATATTTGATGTAATCCCTTTTCCTTGATAATCTTCGTCAACAAAATAACCTAATTCACATTTTGAAATGCGGTAATCAATTGTTTTTACACACAAATAACCAATTAAAGCATTGGTTTTAATGTCTCTTGCGTAAAAATAAAAACCTTCGTTATTTTTTTCTTTTTCAAGGCTTACAGCAAGAAAATCTTCTGCTTTTTTTAATGAATCAGAATTGGCCAAAGTCACCGGAAAAGTTTTTCCAATATGATTGCTATTCTTTTCGATGAGGTTATAAAATTCCTCAGGAAGAATATCGTTTATCGTTTCTGTTTTCCAATCGGTAAAACTCATCTTTACTTGTTTTTAACTGAAGTAATTTTGGTATTTATACCAAATGAAAAAACCTTGCTTTCCTTTTGAATATATTGGTAAATGGCAAGTGCCTTACCTGAAAAATCAAATTGTTTTTCTTGGGATAGACCAATTAATATATCCGCAAATTCTTCCTGCTGATTCCAATCTAAGTGGCATTGCTGTAACAGAATTATCAGTTCTTCTTCTGGTATTTCGATTGTTCTTTGTAAACTTAAACCAAAGCTTTTTAATTGCTCATCTATAAGAGCTGTATCTTCTGCATTCCAAAATTTAGGGACAAAAATTAAAGCATGCAAAGTTCGTAGAGTATTCTCTATTCTGATACTTTCTTTATCTCTTAGACCTTTGTTGAGCATGATTTATTGTTTTTTATCCGATTTAAAATTCTGATCGTATGTTGTTCTGCTAAATCTTAATTTGCTATCCTGAAAAAGATCATTATTTCTATTGCCAATCTTTTTTATAATCCGATAAACAAAATATAAAACCGGTAATGAATAATATATAAAGCCCATACATATAGGTACATAAGGCTTCTCTGTAAATAATCCCCCCGCTTTGATAGTATCAAAATAATGAGATTTTTCTAAAAAATCATCTGTTAATCCTAATTTTGGAATTAACCCATTTCCAAATGATACAGCAAAGATTAGAAAGAAATAAAATATTGCTTTTGTAACAGATTTACCTATTTGCATCGCTCTGATTTCCAGACTCACATCTGAAAAAGCAAATCGCATTCGGTTTAAAACCGTTAACAAATAAATATATAAAATATTTGTATTGATTACAGAATGATTAAAAGCTAATGCAAATAATCCATACATAGGAAAAAATACAAAAAGAGATAATTTTTTAGGCATAACCGCCATAAAAACTCCGGAATGAACCATAATAAATTCAAAAGCCATTAAAATAGCTAAATCATTTATAAGACTTACCGGATGTTGTTCCGGATGCATCCAAACCATCAAAAAAATAGTCGCATAATACGCCTGAAATCCATATTCTACAAAAGAAAATGGCGAGTTTTTAGTGAAGTTTATGTTTGCAAACATCTAACAGGTGGTTTTTTAAGCTTCCAGTCTCAGTTTTTCAGATTTAACTGAGAATGAAAACCGAGACTGGAAACTAGTTAGTTCCCGTATTCCTTAACCGCGTCAATAAACGCTTTAGCATGGTCTACGGGGATATTTGGTAAAATTCCGTGACCTAAATTTACAATATATTTATCTTTTCCGAACTCGTCGATCATTTCGTGAACCATTTTTTTGATTGTTGGAATTGGAGAAAGCAATCTTGAAGGATCAAAATTTCCTTGTAAAGTAATATTTCCACCAGACAAATAACGAGCATTTCTTGGTGAACATGTCCAGTCTACACCCAATGCCGAAGCTCTACTTTTACCCATTTCGCCAAGAGCAAACCAACATCCTTTTCCGAAAACGATAACCGGAGCATGATCTGCCAAAGCTTCAACGATTTGGTTGATGTATTTCCATGAAAACTCCTGATAATCAACCGGAGAAAGCATTCCTCCCCAAGAATCAAAAATCTGAACGGCATCAACTCCCGCTTTTACTTTTTCTTTTAAGTATAAAATAGTAGTATCTGTAATTTTTTGTAATAAAGTATGAGCTGCAGCAGGGTTTGAGAAAGCGAAACCTTTTGCGGTATCAAAACTCTTAGAACCTTTTCCTTCAACCGCATAACAGAAGATTGTCCAAGGAGAACCAGCGAAACCAATTAATGGCACTTCGTCGTTCAGCATTTCTTTAGTCAATTTGATCGCATCCATTACATAACCTAAACTTTCCTGAATGTCCGGAACGTAAACGCGGTGAACATCAGCCAATGAACGAATTGGGTTTGGTAAAAACGGACCAAAATTTTCTTTCATTAAAACTTCGATTCCCATTGCTTGCGGAATTACAAGAATATCCGAGAATAAAATCGCTGCATCAGGTGCAATTCTGCGAATAGGCTGAACAGTAATTTCGGCAGCTAATTCAGGAGTTTGACATCTTGTAAAGAAATCATATTTATCACGCAAAGCGATAAATTCCGGTAAATATCTTCCGGCTTGACGCATCATCCATACTGGCGGACGTTGAACAGTTTCTCCTTTTAATGCTTTTAAAAATAGGTCGTTTTTTAACATTGTTTTTATTGCTTTAGGCTTTAAGCTTTAGGCTTTAAGCTATGTTTAACTATAATTTTTTTGCTTATTGCCTAAGGCTTAAAGCTTATTGCTGTATTCAAGAATTACATCCTCGATCACATCTTCAACCGTTGGCTGATCAGCAATGACGATATTTTTTGTTATTTTATCTAAAGCTTCCGCAGTGGTTTCTCCAATACAGAAGCACTTTTCTTTCTTAATAGTATTGTCTTTCAAATAACTTTCAACGCCGGAAGGACTAAAAAATAAGATGCCATCAACGGTATTCTTTACTTTCTGTGGCGTTAATGACGTATCATAAACCTGAATTTCGTTGAATTTCACGTCGGCTTCTTTTAGAGCTTGTGGTAAAGTTTCTCTTCTAATATTTCCGCTAAAGAAAGTATAACTTTCATTGCGATAAATCAAAGTGATAATTTCAGCTAAATCAGCAGCATATCCAGTGTAAGCCACAACATTAAATCCGCTTTCAGATAAAAGGATTTTAGTTTTTAGGCCCACACAAAATACATTCTTGCTTTTCAGTTCTTCTGATTTTGGATCTGCTAAAACACTATGAACCGCATTCTGACTCGTGAAAATCAGATTCTCGTTAATGTCTTTAAGCTCGAAAGGCTTGTTTTGTGTTTGAATAAAATCAGATTCAATTACTTCAATATTGGCTTTTACCAATGCTTGTTTCTGTTCGCCCGATAGCTTTTTTGTAGATAATATTTGAATTGATTTACTCATTATTTTTTTAGTGATTCTTTAATAGATGCCATCAATTCTGCTCCGCCATTGTTTAAAATTTCCTGTGCGGCGAAGAATCCCAGTTTTTTCCATTCTGAGATATCTACTGTTTTGTCAATTTCAAGTTTTTGTTTTCCGTCAATAGAAAGTAAAACACCTTGAAAATGCAAAGCATCTTCCTCTTCATTATAGTTTACTAAAGCTCCAATTGGTGCGGTACAGCCACCTTCAAGAGTTCTTAGAAACTGACGTTCGATATAGGTACAGATTTCAGTTTCGATATGGTTTAATTGCGAAAGTGCATCAAGTGTGTAATTGTCGTTTTCCATTGCCACAACAAGCATTGCGCCTTGTGCAGGTGCGGGAACCATCCAATCTAGATTGATGAAATTTCCTGGTTTCAGGTTAATGCGCTCCAGACCTGCAGCAGCAAAAACAGCTCCGTCCCAGTTATTGTCTTGTAATTTTTGCATACGCGTGTTTATGTTTCCGCGTAAATCAACAACAGTATGATTAGGGTATTTGTTAAACCATTGTGCCTGGCGTCGTAAACTTCCGGTTGCAATAGTACTTGGATTGGCAAAATCAGGATTTCCTTTATGAATTAAAATGTCCAAAACATTCGCTCTCTCCAAAACTGCCGCCTGAACAATGCCTTTTGGTAAAGCCGTTGGCACATCTTTCATAGAATGCACAGCAATATCAATATCGCCGTTGATCATAGCAATATCCAAAGTTTTAGTGAAGATTCCGGTGATTCCAAGTTCGTAAAGAGGTTTGTCGAGAATAATATCGCCTGTAGATTTTACAGCAACAATCGAAGTTTTATAACCTAGATCGTTTAGTCTTTTTTCGACAGTATGCGCTTGCCAAAGTGCCAATTCGCTATCGCGAGTTCCAATTCTGATTGTTTTTTCAGCCATTTTGTTGAATTTCACCATATAAGTTATGTAAGATAATTTAAGCAGTTGGGTTGAAAAATAATTAACTGTTTGCTATTAAATGAACTTATTTAACTTATATGGTTTAAATTTTATTTAAGATGCTTTTATTTTAAAGACTTTTTCGATCCATTCGATACTTTCATCAACCATGGTGTCGTCGTCTTTTAAGTGATTTGCGAAATGTGTAGTGATTTTTTGGATGATTCTGTTGCTGATGATTTCAGCTTGAGCTTCATTAAAATCTGCAATTTTTCGGCTTTGAAAATCTAACTCTGAAACTTTAATAGCATTCAGTTTTTCTTTTAAAGCATTAATGGTTGGAGCAAACTTGCGTCCTTTAGTCCATGTTACAAATTCCTCTTTTACTTCCTCGATAATAGCTTCGGCAGCCGGAATGTGTAATTTTCTGTTCTCAAGAGTCTCATCTGTCAGTTGCGACAAATAATCCATGTGAATCAAGGTTACACCTTCTAATTCCTCCACATTTTCATGAACGTTTTTCGGGATTGATAAATCTAAAATCAATAAAGGTTTCTTTAGATTTAAAATTGCTTTGTCAACTGTTGGGTTTTGAGCGCCCGTAGCGACAACAACAACATCAGCATTTTGAAGTTCTAAGTGTAACTCCGAATAATCTTTAACAATCAAATTAAGTTTTCCGGCCAATTTCTCCGCTTTGTCCTTAGTTCTGTTGATTAAAGTGATGTGTTCGTTTTTGGTATGTTTGACAAGATTCTCGCAAGTATTTCTTCCGATTTTTCCTGTTCCGAAAAGTAAAATATTTTTATTGCCAATATCTTCTACA
Organism: Flavobacterium sp. NPDC079362; assembly: GCF_050267765.1. NCBI lineage: Bacteria > Pseudomonadati > Bacteroidota > Flavobacteriia > Flavobacteriales > Flavobacteriaceae > Flavobacterium > Flavobacterium sp. NPDC079362. The sequence goes on from NZ_JBNNFM010000001.1 coordinate 230,944, forward strand.
TTTTTGATAATGTATCGTACGGATGCAAAAGAAACCGAAGTTGCGCCTGAGCTAATTTCAGTTTCATTTTTGATCTTTTTGCTTGCCTGAATCACCGCATTAACCAATCTTTCTAGGAAAGCATTTGCTAATCCCATAGACTTTGAATGGGCAAAACTGGTTTTTATTTGTGAAATAATCTCAAAATCGCCTAAGATCTGACTGTCTAAACCAGTTCCTACGCGAAACATATGACTTATAGCTTCTTGATTTTTGTAGACAAAACCAACTTTCTGAAAAGCATCGACTGAACCGTTGCTGTTATCACAAATTAGTTTTATTAATTGAAAAGGATGTTCTGCAAAACCATAAATCTCGGTTCTGTTGCAGGTCGAAGTCACAATTAAACTTTCTATTCCTTCTTCCTTAGCCTGTTCCAGCAAACGCGTTTTTGCAATTGCATCCAAACTAAATTTACCTCTTACCTCAGCATCGGCTTTTTTATAACTCAGACCAACTGAGTAAAAATAAAGATGTTTCGGTACGTTATTGTTTTCCATAAATTCACTTTCATAAAAGTGTCAACAAAATTATGATTATAGTGTTTATAAAAGTAACGCTCAAAGTACTTTTTGTATCGCTACATGTTTTTTTGTTTCTAAAGAGCTGTTTTTATGCAAAAAGAAGTATTTTTGTAGCAAAATCAATTGGTTAGAAACGTTTTGTTTAGAGTGATTCTAAATAAGCTCAGGTGATTATCTTGATTTTTATTTTAAAAAAACATCGCTATGAGTTCTCAGGAAATTATTAAAATTGAAGACGACTTTACGCTTATCCGTTTTCAAAACGACAGTTTAGAGCCCTTTTTCGGACAACATGAAGTAGGTAGTGGCCTGATACAGTTTCATTTCGGGATAAAAGGGAATGCCAAATTCTTATTCAATCAAGGCAGTTATGCTTTAGATCTAAAAGAAGAAAAATCGCTCCTTTTATACAATCCGCAGAAAGAACTACCACTCAATTTAGAGTTAGCTCCAAATTCCTGGGTAATCTCAGTAATTGTCTCAATTAAGAAATTTCACGCGTTGTTTTCTGCAGAAGCAGATTATATTACTTTTTTAAGTCCTGATAATAAGGACAAAAAGTATTATAACGAAGGAAATATTAGTCCTTCTATGGCTATTGTGTTGAGTCAGCTGTTTCATTATAACCTACATCCATCAATAAAAAACCTTTATTATAAAGGAAAAGGATACGAATTGCTGAGTTTATACTTTAATAGAACTGAAGATCCAAACGCAGAACAATGTCCGTTCTTGATTGATGAAGATAATGTTTTGAAAATCCGAAAAGCCAAAGAAATCATCATCGCCAATATGGCTGAACCACCTGGATTACAGGAGTTGGCAGATGAAATTGGTTTGAATTTGAAGAAACTTAAAATGGGTTTCAAGCAAATTTATGGCGATACGGTTTACGGATTTCTATTCGATTATAAAATGGATTTCGCCCGAAAACTACTCGACAGCGGTTCTTATAATGTAAACGAAGTAGGATTGAAAATTGGCTACAGCACCGGAAGTCACTTTATAGCGGCTTTCAAGAAAAAGTTTGCCACAACGCCTAAGAAATATTTGATGTCGATTAATACGAATGTTTAGAATGGTAAGAAGGTATTCAATAATTTTATTGGTTTTCTTAATTATCTCTTGCAAATCAAAAGAAGAAAAAATGTTTTTTGATTTTGACAGTGTTGAATATTATTCATTGAATAAAAGTAAAGAAGAGGAAATGGGAGAGAACAATAGTAATAGCATTGATAATGGTATTTTTGATAAAATCTTTTTTGAAAATTATCCTGAGAAAGTAAATAATGCTATTTTTTACAAAACAATTAATTCTAATGGGTTTTCTAAATTTGAGTTATCCAAAAAAGACATTCAGTATTTAAGAGATGATATTTTTTTAGAGAAATCCTCTTTAAATATGTTTGAAAATGCATATGCCTGCGCACCTCAATATAGAGATGTTTTGGTTTTTAAAAAGAATAAAGAAATCTCAGGGATAGCGAAAATATGCCTTTCCTGTCGACAGTTTTATATAGTTAGTTCTAAAAGGGAAATTCAGATGGAAAACTTTGGAACAGAGGAAGAATATAAATCATTGGAAAAGCTATTTCAAAAATATAAAAACTAAAATGTTTAAAAGCATCAATTTTATATATCAGTACATAAATAAAAAAGAATAATTATCATATTTCTAAGAAGTGGCAAGTTCTACTTTTGACGAAAATTTAAACAAATGCTTAAAGCCTAAAGCTTAAAGCGTAAAGCAAAGAATAAATGAAAGGCGTATTATTAGTAAACTTAGGATCTCCGGAAAGTCCGGAACCAAAAGATGTAAAACCGTATTTAGATGAATTTTTAATGGATAAATACGTGATCGATGTTCCGTATTTATTAAGAGCTTTATTAGTTCGTGGAATTATTTTAAGAAAAAGACCCGAAGAATCAGCTCATGCTTACAAAAAAATCTGGTGGGATGAAGGCTCTCCTTTAGTTGTGCTTTCAGAAAGAATGCAGAAAAAAGTACAGCCTTTAGTGAATGTACCGGTAGCGCTTTCTATGCGTTACGGAAGTATGACCATCGAAAAAGGACTTCAGGAATTGCATGATAAAGGAGTTACAGAAGTATTGCTTTTCCCTTTATATCCGCAATATGCCATGGCTTCGACTTTGACGATTTTAGTGAAAGCCGAAGAAATCCGTAAAAAGAAATTTCCGCAAATGACATTTACCGATGTTCCTGCGTTTTATAATAAACCAGATTACATCAAGAATTTAGCCGATTCGATTCAGAAACATTTAGTTGGTTTTGATTACGATCATCTATTATTCTCGTACCACGGAATCCCGGAACGTCACATTCGTAAAACCGATGTGACAAAATCGCATTGTAAAATCGATGGTTCTTGTTGTAATACGCCTTCGCCGGCACACGATTTCTGTTACCGCCATCAATGTTATGAAACTACCAGACAAGTCGTGAAATTATTAGGACTTCCGGCAGATAAATACAGCCTGACTTTTCAGTCACGTTTAGCAGGTGACAAATGGTTAGAACCTTACACAGATGTTGAAATCGATAAAATGCCAGGAAAAGGAATCAAAAATCTTGCAGTTGTAACACCAGCTTTCGTTTCAGACTGTTTAGAAACATTAGAAGAAATTGCAATGCGTGCCAAAGAAGACTTCGAGAAAAACGGAGGTGGAAATTTCTTAGCGATCCCATGTTTGAATGACGATGACGAATGGTGTGAAACTGTTGGGAATTGGATTAACGAGTGGGCTAAATAATATTTGCTTCAAGTTTAAGGTTTCAAGTTATGATCAACTTTAAAAAAACCTTAAACTTGAAACTTGAAACAAATAATAATGGAATACTATAACTACTTAAAATCATTACATCTTATTTTTGTAATAACCTGGTTTGCAGGTTTGTTTTATATTGTGCGTTTGTTTGTGTATCAAATAGAAGCGAATGAAAAACCATCGCCTGAAAAGGAAATTTTACAAGCGCAATACAAAATAATGACCTACCGTTTGTGGTACATTATTACGTGGCCTTCAGCAGTTCTGGCGAGTCTTTTTGCGTTTAGTTTATTGTATCTCAATCCAGGATTAATATATTTGGATTATATGCAGGTTAAATTTGGTTTCGTTTTTGCATTGTATTTATATCATGCAAAATGCCATCAGATTTTTAAGCAATTACAAAATGATGAGGTAAAATATTCCAACAATTTTATGCGTTTATGGAATGAAGGTGCAACAATTATACTATTTGCAGTAGTTTTTTTAATAATTGTAAAAAGTGCCATCAACTGGATTTTCGGCGTAATTGGAATCTTTTTATTCTCAATTATCATAATGCTTGGTTTCCGATTTTACAAAAGAATAAGAGAGAAAAAATAGTTTAAATTGTTAATTATAAATTGTTAATGGTGAATTTTAAACGCACTAATAGTTCATAATTAATAATTTATAATTAACAATTAAAAAAATATGCTGAACAACTTCAAAATGTCGATGCTTTCTCTTCGTGTCAGGATTTTCCTTTCGATGATTGTATTGATTGTTGTCGCATCTTTTTTATTGGCTTCTATTTCGATTATTCAGTTTAAGAATGAAGCCAAAGAATACCATCAGGAACGTCTCGAGCGCAAAGAAAATGCCGTAAAAGAACACATCAATTATGTGCTTTCTACGACGACCTATCCTTTAAAAACAGGAAATCTGGATCTTATTTTTAAAGATAAAATCCACGAACTGGCCCAGATTCACAAAATCGAAATCAATATTTACAGCCTTGACGGAAAACTACTAAAATCATCAAAAGAATCATTTGCGGTTGATAAAGTAGCGCCTCCTGTTCCGGATTATATCCTGAAATTAGTACGTTCATCCATCGAAAAGCGTTTTGTAGACATTAAAACCATCGACGGAGTCAAAAATCGTTCATCATATAGTTTGATCAAAGACGAAAAATTTAAACCGCTAGGTATTTTAAATCTTCCTTATTTAGAAGACGACGGTTATTATGATAACGAGTTGAATACTTTTTTGATTCGTTTAAGTCAAGTGTATTCGTTTATGTTGGTTGTCGCTTTTGCATTGGCCTATTTCCTTTCGACTTATATCACGAAATCGCTGAAAACGATTTCAGATCGTTTAGAAGAAACCAATCTGGATCAGAAAAATGAGAAAATTGTGTTAGAAGCCAATAGCAAAGAAGTTAACTTCTTGATAAAGGCTTATAACGGAATGGTTGAAAAACTCGAAACCAGTGCCATAAAACTTGCCCAAAGCGAGCGTGAAGAAGCGTGGCGTGAGATGGCAAAGCAAGTAGCGCACGAAATTAAAAACCCGCTTACGCCGATGCGTTTGACCGTTCAGAGTTTTCAACGTAAGTTTGATCCAACAGCTCCGGATGTAAAACAGAAATTAAACGATTATTCTGAAACTTTAATCCAACAAATAGATACGATGACGGCGGTAGCTTCGGCATTTTCGAATTTTGCTTCGATGCCGGCGCAACAAAACGAAACCTTAAATGTGGTCGAGGTTGTAGAGCTTTCATTAGATATTTTCAACGAAGATTATATTGTTTTCGAAAGCGAAGAAGAAGAGATTATCTCAAAAATGGATCGTACGCAATTGATCCGTGTCATTACGAATCTCGTTAAAAATGCAACGCAGGCGATTCCCGAAAGTCAGTTTCATAAATCTATTGTAGTTACTGTAAAGCGTAGAGACAATAATGTTGAAATTGCCGTAAAAGACAACGGAATCGGAATCCAGAAACAAGATACCAGTAGAATCTTCGAGCCAAAATTTACCACCAAAACCAGCGGAATGGGACTAGGACTCGGAATTATAAAAAACATTATCGAAAATTACAAAGGAACAATTACCTTTGAATCAACATACGGAAAAGGAACTACATTTACCGTTTCTTTACCTATCACAAACTCATAAAATCAGCGTCATGAACTACGAAAATCTTTTAATCTCGATTGAAGAAAAAATTGCGACCGTAACCATTAACAGACCTACAAAACTAAACGCTTTAAACAAAGCTACGATTAGCGATCTAGGTAAAGCAATAAAATTATTAGGCAAAAATGATGATGTTCGGGTAATCATAATTACCGGAAGTGGCGAAAAAGCATTTGTTGCCGGAGCCGATATTTCAGAATTTGCCAATTATACGATTGTCGAAGGCGCACAATTAGCAGCCGAAGGACAAGAAAAGTTGTTTGATTTTATCGAAAATTTAAAGAAACCCGTAATTGCTGCAGTAAATGGTTTTGCTCTTGGCGGTGGTTTAGAATTGTCTATGGCATGTCATTTTAGAGTCGCTTCAGAGAATGCAAAAATGGGATTGCCGGAAGTTAGTTTAGGATTAATTCCGGGTTACGGAGGAACACAGCGTTTACCACAATTAGTAGGTAAAGGACGTGCGATGGAAATGATCATGACTGCAGCAATGATTTCGGCCGAAGAAGCCAAACAATACGGCTTAGTAAATCACGTTGTACCTCAGGCGGAACTTTTAGATTTTACTACTGGAATTGCACAAAAAATCATTAAAAATGCTCCTTTTGCAATTACTAAAGCGATAAAAGCGATCAATGCCAATTATAAAGACGGTAAAGATGGTTTCGATACCGAAATAAAATCATTCGGAAAATGTTTCGGAACTCAGGATTTTAAAGAGGGAACAACAGCATTCTTAGAAAAACGTAAAGCTGAATTTACAGGGAAATAATTTTCTTAACCGCAAAGTTCGCAAAGATTTACGCAAAGGACACAAGGAAATTAAAAAACTTAGCGAACATTGCGTAAATCTTTGCGAACTTTGCGGTTAAATAATAACACAAACAATATGTCCTACGAATCAATATTTGCTCTTTTTTGCGAACGCGTCAAAGAAAGCATTCAAGCCGGTACTTTTGCCAAACTAACTCTGGCAAAAACCATCGGTGATACCGAAATCAAAAACATCTATTTCCGTTTAGCGATAAACGAAGATAACACCTATTCAATCGCATTAACAACGCGCTACAAAACCGAAGAAATCGAAAGTATTCATGCTTTAGACGAAGCTTTATTGATGTTGGGAACTTACATCAAAAATCCGTTTTTAACTGCTTTGTTATTTACTACAGATAATGATATAACTTTCAAAGTGAATAAGAAAAATGCAGGAAGTATTATTGAGCAAGAACCAACATTTAAAAATGCGTCGCCGGTAATGTTAGAAATGATCGAGAAAGGAATTGTTTAATAATGGCTTTTAGGATTTCTAGGAGCTAATCCCGCTATCCGTTATAATCTTTTGTGCCGAACCCCGGCACAAAAGGATTTTCACTTCTATCGGGGCTAGGACATTCGGTGTGTGTCAGGCTGAACGATCCCGAAGTTTCGGAAGAAGCCCTCGTTTCCTGAATTCGTCATCATCAACGGATTAAAATCCGTTGCTACAAAATAGTTCGTTCCTCCGGAACTTTATAAAAAATCTTCGTGAACCTTCGTGCAATTCTCCGTGAATCTCTGTGAAATAACCCTAAACCAGCTTCACAAACAAATTCGAAGCTATTTTATTCGAAATAGACAATTCACGACCATCAATTTTAATCTTAACAGATAAGTCGAACGATTCTTTAGACAAAAGTTGAATTTGCGAACCGAGAGCAATTTCTTGTTTGTCCAGATATTTCAAAAATTCAGATGAAGTATCTTTAACCCCCACACAAACTCCGGTTTGATTGTCTGTTAATTCAGAAAGTAAGTATTTCTCGATCTTAACAATTCTTCCATGAGCGTCGGGAATCGGATCACCATGCGGATCTTCGGTAGGATTTCCCAGAAAATCATCCAGACGATTAATCAATTGTTCGGATTTGATGTGTTCCAGTTGCTCAGCAATATCATGAACTTCGTCCCAAGAGAAATTTAATTTATCCACTAAAAAAACTTCCCACAAACGATGTTTTCGAACAATCATTTTGGCTGCTAACTTTCCGTTTTCGGTCAAAGAAACGCCCTGGTACTTTTTATAATTCACCAAATCTTTATCCGCCAGCTTTTTGAGCATATCCGTAACCGATGAAGCTTTAGTCTCCATCATTTCAGCAATAGCGTTCGTACTTACTTCTGAATCATTAGAAGTTGTAAGATGATAAATCGATTTTAGATAATTTTCTTCTGAAAAAGTCATTTTTTGCAAGGTTCTAAGGTTCTGAGTTGCTAAGGTTCTAAGTTAAAAGCCTCAAAGGAAAAACCTCAGAAACTTAGCAACTCAGAACCTTAGGCACTATTTTTTAACAATCAACAAAGGTATTGAAATTTTATGTCTCAATTTGTCTACCGTTGTGCCAAATAAAATATCTTTTAATCCAGTGTGGCCGTGGGTTCCCATAACTAGAATGTCAAAATTTCCGGTATTAATAATCTTCGGAATCACCGTGTTAGGTTTTCCAAAACCAAGTTCAGTTTCGATCCTGAATCCCTTCTGCGAAAGCATTTCTTTATATTCTAATAATAATTTTTCGTCGATAGTCGTCTCGTGATCGTCAACATGTTGCCCATACATTAATGCACCAACGGTTTCTACAATGTGAATTAAGGTGTATTGCGCGTCGATTCCGCCCAATTCGAAGGCATTATTTAGTGCAGCTTCATCTGCTTTAGAAAAGTCTACAGAAATCGCTATGTTTTTCTTGCTATAAATTTCTTTAGGCGCATACACTAATTTTAAATGATGAGGTGAATGATTATCAATATTTGATTTTGCTCTTGCTATAAAAGGTTTGAAAACAATATAAAGTAATAAGCCTAAAAATCCAAAAGCAAGCGGAACAACCGTTAACCAAAGAATTATTGGATGACTTGCAGCTTCAATCCATGAACTAATTTCGTCGTAAACCAATTTTGCATTCAGCGAAACAATAATCAAAGCAATAATCCAGGCAGCTATTTGTGTAGTTCGTGAAATGTGAAAACCCTTCATTTTAGATTTATCACTCACAAAATGAATCAAGGGAATAATTGCAAAACCTAATTGCAAACTCAAAATTACCTGGCTCAGAATCAATAGTTTTCCCGTTACGCTATCTCCATAAATTAAGATCACGACAACAGCCGGAACAATCGCAATCAAACGGGTTATAATGCGTCGAACCCAAGGCTGAATTCTTAAATTCAAATAACCTTCCATTACGATCTGACCTGCTAAAGTTCCCGTAACGGTCGAGCTTTGTCCTGCAGCAATCAAAGCAACGGCAAATAAAATGGGCGCCCATTTGGTTCCTAATAAAGGTTCGAGAAATTGGTGTGCATCCTGAATTTCGGCAACTTCAAACATTCCATTTTTATAAAATGTAGCTGCGGCTAAAATTAAAATGGCAGCATTTACAAAAAAGGCCAGGTTAAGGGCAATGGTTGAATCAATAAGATTATATTTCAACGCTTGTTTTATTCCCGCCGGAGTTCTGTCGAATTTTCGGGTTTGAACTAAAGAGGAATGCAGGTATAAGTTGTGAGGCATGACGGTTGCTCCAATAATCCCGATAGCAATGTATAAAGCGGCAGAATTGGGCATTGAAGGAATAAGTCCGTAGAGTACTTTATCTAATTCAGGTTCTGCAAAAATCATTTCGAAAATGAACGAGAAACCAATAATGGCGACTAATACAATAATAAAAGCCTCCATTTTACGGATCCCTTTATTGATTAAGAACAATAATAAGAAGGTATCTAAAACGGTAATTAAAACGCCTTCGATCAACGGAATATCAAAAAGGAGATTGATCCCGATTGCCATTCCTAAAACTTCAGCAAGATCACAAGCCGCAATGGCAATTTCAGCCAGAAAGTATAAAATATAGTTGATGAATTTCGAATAGGTTTCTCTTGATGCCTGCGCTAAGTCACGTTGTGTCACAATTCCTAAACGTGCGCTTAAGCTTTGAAGCAACAAAGCCATTAAGTTGCTCATTAACAAAACCCAAAGCAAAGAATACCCAAACTGGCTACCACCGGCAATATCTGTTGCCCAGTTTCCCGGGTCCATATATCCAACACTTACTAAATATGCCGGGCCTAAAAAGGCTAATATTTTTCTGAAACCTGTTTTTTTATTTTGTGTTGCGACCGATTGGTGAACTTCTTCTAAAGATTTACCCATTGTAAAAATGTTGTTTGAACAAATATATAGAAAAATTATATTCGCTCAACAATATTTTTAGACAAGTCTAAAACTTAAATGTTAGAATTCAAACAATTTGGGCATAATCCTGACAACGTAAAGTTTATATCATTGACTTTGTAATTGTGCGGAATAATATAACTCGGCTTTACATTTTCAAGGCAAGTTATTTCCAAACACTTCTCACAACTAAAATGAGCATGATTATGAATGTGCACACGTTGTGCATGATGATGGCATTTTGCATACTTAACCGTTCCGTCAAGATTCACGATTTTATGAACGATATCGTCATTTACTAATCGTTCTAAGATTCTGTAAATGGTAACACGATCGCATAAATCTCCCGTTTGTTTCTGAATTTCGGCGTGCGAGAGCGCGGTTTTAGATTTACCAAATATCTCTAAAACGGCCGTCTTTGCTACTGTATTTCTTGTTGTTTTCATTTTTATGGAATTAAAAATATTATCGCAACAATGTTGCAATTAAAAATAATTGATATATTTGCAACAAAATTGCATTAAGCAAATGTACTGAAAATGAAGAAATTTACCACACCTTTTTACGATATTTTAGGAATCTCAAGTGCAACCATTTGTTTGGTTCATTGTCTGGTTTTTCCGCTTTTAACAATTTTGCCAATAGGTTTAAGCCACAATCCTTTTATCGATTTGATATTTGCGGTGATGGGACTTTTTGCCATTTTCAAAATTATAAATAAATCCAGTCTTTTAATATCTACAATCCTTGTTATTTCTATGGCATTGATCTGGATTAGCGTTTTAAGCGAACTTTTTCTGGAGATTCATCTTGATCTGATCTTTATTGGAGGTATCGGAATGATCATCGGGCATTTTTTAAATTATAAAAATCATAAACAATCGTAACAATGAAAAAATTACCCGTAACGGTACTAAGCGGATTTCTGGGTGCCGGAAAAACAACGCTCCTCAATCATATTCTTCATAACAAAGACGGATTAAAAGTTGCTGTCATTGTCAATGATATGAGCGAAGTAAATATTGATGTGCGGCTCGTGAAAAATGAACATACTTTATCAAGGACCGAAGAGAAATTAGTAGAAATGACCAATGGCTGTATTTGCTGCACCTTACGGGAAGATTTAATGATTGAAGTCGAAAAATTAGCCAAAGAAAACAGATTTGATTATTTGCTTATAGAAAGTACTGGAATTAGCGAGCCTATTCCCGTTGCACAGACTTTTTCTTTTGTGAATGAAGATGAGAATATCGATTTATCGAGATTTAGTTATATCGATACGATGGTTACGGTGGTGGATAGTTTTAATTTCTTTAAAGATTTTGGTTCTGCCAAAACATTACAGGAGCAAAATTTATCTGATATTGAAAATGATAATCGAACAATTGTGAATCTTTTGGTCGATCAGGTAGAGTTTGCTAACGTGATTATTTTGAATAAAACAGATCTAATCAGTTCTGAATCATTGGAAATACTGAAAGCTTCGATTCAAAAACTCAATCCAGTGGCGAGAATAATTACTTCGGTTTTAGGGAAAGTGAATCCAAATGAAATTATAAATACTGGATTATTCAATTATGAAGATGCTGAAAATTCCGCAGGTTGGATTAGAGAATTAGAAGGAATTCATACGCCCGAAACCGAAGAATACGGAATCAATTCTTTTGTGTTTCGGGATTCAAAACCTTTTCATCCCAATCGATTATGGAATTTCATTACTTTTCATTTTCCGTCCAACATTATTCGAAGCAAAGGATTATTATGGATGGCATCAAGACCGGAGCAGGCCATTAACTGGAGTCAGGCGGGCGGATCTATGAAAGCCGAAGGTGCCGGAGTTTGGTGGGCAAGTATGCCGCTCAGCGAAAGAATGACTTTTAACAATTTTGTTGAATTTCAGGATATTATAGAAGAACGCTGGACTTCTAAATTTGGGGACAGACTCAACGAAATTGTTTTTATTGGCCAAAAGATCAATGAAACTGAAATTATCAAAGAACTTAATAACTGTCTTTGCACCGAAGATGAAATTGTAGATTATCATGACGGTTTCTTCTCTACAAAAGATCCTTTTCCAATTCCGAGAAATTAGTAAAAAACTTAAAACTATGATATACAATAATAAATACGACGTTATAATTATCGGAGGTAGCTATAGCGGACTTTCGGCGGCAATGAGCTTGGGGCGTTCTTTACGACACGTTTTAGTGATCGATAGTGGTTTGCCTTGCAACAGACAAACACCACATTCGCATAATTTTATCACGCACGATGGAGAGAAACCAGCTATAATTTCGGCGAAAGCCAAAACCCAGGTAGACTTTTATGAAACGGTTCAATTTTATAACGGACTTGCCATTAGCGCCATTAAAACAGAATCTGGTTTTGAAATAGAAACTCAGTCGGGAAAGATTTTTACATCTAAAAAAGTATTGTTTGCAACAGGCGTAAAAGATTTACTGCCACAAATTCCTGGTTTTGCAGAATGTTGGGGAATTTCGGTTTTGCATTGTCCGTATTGTCACGGTTATGAAGTAAAAAAAGAAAAAACTGCCATCGTAGCCAATGGTGATATGGCTTTTGATTATGCTAAAATGATTTCGAACTGGACAAAAGATTTAAGATTGATTACCAATGGGAAATCGAAATTGACTTTAGAGCAAACTCAAATGCTGAAGAAACATAAAGTTGAAATTATCGAACATGAAATCGAGGCTTTGGAACACGAAAACGGAAATGTTCAGCATATTGTCTTTAAAAATCAATCAAAAGTATCCGTAAAAGCGATTTATTTCAGAGCACCTTTTGAGCAGCATTGTTCTTTACCGGAATCTTTAGGCTGTGAATTGACAGAACAAGGTTTATTGAAAGTAGATCCTTTTCAGAAAACGACAATTGCAGGAGTTTTTGCGAGTGGAGATTGTCACATTCAGGCACGGTCTGTTGCAATGGCGGTTTCTTCAGGATCTTTTGCAGGAGCGATGATCAATAGAGAAATTATTGACGAAGAATTTATTTAACTTAAACCTGATTGAATGTAAACGAAAACAAAAAAAGCTCTAGCTAAGCCTCTAAAATTTGGCTAAAGTCTTTTTTTATTCAATCTTGTTCCCCTAGCTGGAGCTAGGGGCTATGCAAAGAACGTTCGGTTTTTAAAACATAAAGAAACTATATAAATCAATGTTTGAAATTTCTTTTTTTTGTGCCGTTAGGCACTAAATACCGGTAGAAAACAGGAATTGAAATATAATTGAAGCGTGCCGTAGGTACGCAACAAAACGATAGCTGTTGCGTACCTACGGCACGCTAAACTAATTGTGAATTAATGACTACCAATATTTAGTGCCTAACGGCACATTAAACCTTTGATAACATAGCTATTGCAACCGCTTAAAAAGGCATTTCAACTTTGCATTAATTCACATAGACTATGCGAAGAAAGCGAGCTTTCTTTTACTGCTTGAAAAAGAAACTATAAAACCTATGTTTTTATATGTTAAAAATAACTCCAAAGTATTGAATTAAAACACATTTAAAAGTTTTTTACTTTAGAAACATTATTTGTCAAATTTAATTTTTAGTTTTGTCTAAATTTAATTTTATAAGAATGAAAAAACTATTTTTGATATTGCTTTTATTTGGTTTGCAAATTTCGTTCGCTCAGGAAACTTCTAATATTTCAGGATTTATCTCAGGCGAGCGGCATAAATTACAGTTGGTAAATGTTCAGTTAACAGGAACAAAACATAAAACGGTTACCGATAGTTTAGGGTTTTATAAATTAGAAAATGTTGCAGTTGGCAGTTATACGTTACAAGTTTCTCAAATAGGTTTCCAGACAATAAGGAAGAAAATAGAAGTTATTGAAGATTCTATTCAGTCCTATGACTTTGAATTAACGGATAACGAAAATCAACTGAACGAAGTGGTAGTTTCGGGGACTTTAAAAGCGGTAAGAAGATTAGAAAGTGCTGTTCCGGTTGAGGTTTATTCGCCGGTTTTCTTCAAGAAGAATCCAACGCCAAGTATTTATGAAGCACTTCAAAACATCAATGGCGTTCGGCCACAGCTCAATTGTGGCGTTTGCAACACGGGAGATATTCATATCAACGGTTTAGAAGGTCCGTATACTTTGGTTTTGATAGACGGAATGCCAATCGTGAGTAGCCTTTCAACCGTTTATGGATTATCCGGAATCCCTAATTCTTTGGTCGAAAGAATCGAAATTGTAAAAGGCCCGGCATCGTCTCTTTATGGAAGTGAAGCGGTTGGAGGTTTGATCAACATTATTACCAAGAACCCAACCAACGCGCCTTTGTTTTCTGCGGATGTTTTTACGACTTCGTATCTGGAAACCAATGTCGATTTGGGAATGAAATTCAGCCCGACTAAAAAATCAACAACACTTTTGGGAATCAATTATTTCGATTACAATCAGGTTGTCGATAAAGACAGGGATGGTTTTACTGATGTTACACTTTCGCAAAGAATTTCGGTTTTTAATAAATGGAATTTTCAAAGAGAAAATAACCGTTTGTTTAGCATCGCAGCACGCGGAATGTATGAAGACCGTTGGGGAGGCGACGTGCGTTGGGAGAAAAAATACCGAGGTGGCGATGAAATTTATGGCGAAAGTATTTATACCAAAAGAGGAGAGTTAATAGGAAGTTATCAATTGCCATTCGAAGAAAAACTAATGCTTTCGTTCTCCGGAAATGTGCATTATCAGGACAGTCGTTACGGAACAACATCGTATATCGCCAATCAAAAAATAGGTTTCCTGCAATTGACCTGGGATAAAAAAATTGGTCGAAATGATTTTCTTGCAGGAATTGCCACTCGATATTCGTATTACGACGATAATACAACTGCCACAAAAGAACCGGAAAGTACGTGGTTGCCGGGAATTTTTGTTCAGGACGAAATTACGCTGTCTCCAAAAAGTCAGGTTTTGTTAGGAATGCGTTATGATTATAATTCGATTCACGGTTCGATTTATACGCCTAGAGTTGCATATCGATGGAAAGCGAATGACAATACTATTTTTCGTTTGAATGCGGGAACCGGATTTCGTGTTGTCAATTTATTTACCGAAGATCACGCGGCGCTTACAGGTTCCAGGGATGTGGTGATTAAAAGCGATCTGAAACCGGAACGATCTGTAAATGCAAACCTGAATTACATTCAGAAAATAAACTTTACAAACGGAACTTTTATAGGAATAGAAACAACGGTTTTTTATACACGCTTCAGCAATAAAATTATATCCGATTATGAAACGGATCCCAATAAAATCATTTACGATAACATCAATGGTTATGCCATTAGCCAGGGAATTAGTACTAACGTTGATTTGAACCTCACAAACGGATTAAAATTTATTCTTGGAGCCACAGTTTTAGATAATAAAAATGTTCTGGACGGAATTTCAGAAAGACCTTTTCTAACTGAAAAATTCACGGGAACCTGGAGTATTTCTTATAAGATAGAACCGTGGAATTTATCATTGGATTATACCGGGAATGTATACAGCCCAATGAAATTGCCTTTATTGAGCGATTTAGATCCAAGAGATCCAAACTCGCCGTGGTATAGTATTCAGAATATTCAGTTTACATATTTTGGCTGGAAGAATTTTGAATTGTATGGCGGAGTAAAGAATCTATTGAACTTCACGCCAAAACGAAATAATCCGTTTTTGATTTCGAGAACCAATGATCCTTTCGATAAAAATGTACAATATGATGCAGCCGGAAAAGTTTTGGTAACGCCTGACAATCCGTACGGTTTGACTTTTGATACAACTTATGTCTACGGGCAAAACCAAAAGATTCGTGGTTTTTTTGGGTTGCGATATACTTTGAGATAAGTTATTAATGATGGCACACAGATTAGACGGATTAAACAGGTTTTCGCTGATTCATATTTTTAAAATTGTTGATAAACATCTGTCAGGCTGAGCGGAGTCGAAGCCCGCTCCAACTTACAAGCCTTCGACTCCGCTCAGGATGACAGTCGAGTTTGTATCATTTAAAATGAAGGAAGTTTTTTTTGCCACGAATTGCACGAATTATCACGAATTTAATTAGTGTAAATTAGTGTGATTCGTGGCAAACTTTTTTCCAGTATTAAAAATAAAATCATTTTTAATCTTTCCAATCTGTGGCAAAACAAACAAAACAAATGAAAAAGCTATTACTTATAATCTTCTTAGCTATAACTTCAACAGGATTTTGCCAGTTAAAGCAACATTCTTTTGAGGAAGTGGATAGTTTGCAGCAGATTCAAAAGAAGAAAATAATCGTTTTTATTCATACCAATTGGTGTCACTTTTGCCAACGAATGAAACAAACGACTTTCAAAAATCAGGAAATCATTGATAAACTGAATTCGGATTTTTATTTTGTGGATTTGAATGCAGAGGAAAAACGAGATATTAATTTTAATAATCAGATTTTTAAATACAAACCTTCGGGGAACAATGTTGGTGTTCATGAATTGGCCTTGCAATTAGGAACGATCAAGAATCAAATCGTATATCCGGTTTTATGTGTTTTGAATGAAAAGAAGGAGATTCTCCTACAATACAACAACTATCTTAATTCAAAGGATTTTAAACTACTTTTAGAAAAATTGGAAGAATAAAATTTGTTATTTTTGAGAATGCAATCTTCACAAATCAAACACTTCGACTACATTTTTACAGGATCAGGTTTATCTGCTTTGATGACCGTTTATAAAATGGTAATGTCTGGAAAATTCAGTGATAAATTAATTTTATTGTTAGACGAAGATTCGAAGAAAACCAATGACAGAACATGGTGTTTTTGGGCAAAAGATGAAACGCTTTGGAATTCTATCATCTTTAAAAAATGGGATTTGGCTCTTTTTGCCAATGAAGATTTCAAACGTGATTTAGCGTTGAAACCTTATCAATACAATCAAATACGAGGATTAGATTTCTATAATTTTGTTTTTACAGCGATTTCAAAACATCAAAACATTACTTTTTTAAACGAAAAAGTAACCGATATCAATGAACTCGAAACCCATGTTTTTGTGGGTACAGATGAAAACAGATATACCTGCGATTATTTATTCAATAGTATTTACACCAAAGCTTTTGCTTTAAGTCAAACCAAATATCCGGTTTTGCAACAACATTTTATAGGTTGGTTTGTAAAAACCGAAGAGGAAATTTTCAATTCGGAACAAGCGACTTTCATGGATTTTTCGGTTGAACAAAGGGGGAACACACGTTTTATGTATGTTTTGCCTATTTCTAAAACCGAAGCTTTAATAGAATATACACTCTTTTCTGAAGATCTTCTGCCAAAAGAAGAATACGAAAACGAGATTCAAATTTACTTGCGAAATCTCGGAGCTGATCAATATCAAATTATTGAGAAGGAGCAAGGGAGTATTCCAATGACGTGTTTTCCTTTTTGGAAAAAGAATACAAAACGAGTCCTGAATATAGGAACTGCCGGCGGATGGACAAAAGCAAGTACGGGTTATACTTTTAAAAATTCAGATAAAAAATCTTCAAAATTAGTTGATTTTCTAATAGATAGAAGTCCTTCGATTCCGCTCACGATGACAATGTTTTACAAGAAAAACAAATTTTGGTTTTATGATTTATTGCTTTTAGATATTCTGTATCGTCATAATGAGTTAGGAAGTGCTATTTTTTCATCCATGTTCAAAAAAGGAAACCCAGCTTTAATTTTTAAATTTCTGGATGAAGAAACCTCTTTGCCTCAAGATGTTAAAGTTATTTTAAAGTGTCCTAAAATGCCATTTATAAAGGCGTTATTTAGAGTGATTTTTCTTTCAAATAATTTTAACAAAAAGCAATAACCTTTGAAAAATATTACTTTAGGATTTAGTCTCTTTTTTACTCTTTTATCTTTTGGACAAGTTTCTACAAACAAAAACCACGATGCAATTGTTGAAGAATTTCTAACCAATTGTGCAGAGAAACATAACTATGTTTTTGAAATGACCGCGTGGCAGGATTGTCTTGATCAGGGTCTTAAAAAAGACAGTACCGTTGCTTATTTATGGCAGCAAAAAGCAATGCCTTATTTTAAATGCAAAAAATACGAAGTTGGAATGCAATATCTGGATAAGGCTGTTTTGTACGACAAACAAGAATGGTTGCCTTACAGAGGTTTTATGAAATGTATTTTCTCAAGAAACTATAAAGATGCTATCAAAGATTTAGAAGAATGTATTAAACTCTATGGAAACGGTTATAGGATGGATCATACTTATGGTTTTTATATGGGACTTTGTTATTTGCAATTGAATGAGTACACAAAAGCAGAAAAACTTTTTGATGATTATGTAAATGATATTTATAAAAACAGGCAAAAATTAGAACATCCAACTGCTTATTTTTATCAGGGAATTGCTAAATATGAACTTAAAAAATGGGATGAAGCAATAGCTATTTTTGATAAAGCAATAAAAATTTATCCCGAATTCTCAGATGCTAAATATTACAAAGCCTTTTGCTTGCTTAAACAGGGGAAATCTAAAGAAGAAGTAATTGCTTTGGTAGGAATAGCGCGGGAAGACGCTGCAAAGGGATTTTCTATCAATGAAGACAATACAATCTACGAAACCTATCCCTACCAAAATAAATTTACGAAATAACATCAATTATAAATTAAAACTAGGTTATACTTTTTTTGTTTCAGGCAGATTTAGCAGAATATTTAAGGTGTTTTCTATCTAAAATATTTGTAGAAATTTAAAATAACCTGCATTTATCAGCCAAAATCCGCCAAATCTGCGGGCCATTTCTCATACCATAAAATATCAATTCAACTATAACAAAACTTTATACCTGAAATTAACTAGTTGCGAGTAAACTTTGTAACTTTGCAGATCAAAAGTAAAATTTAAAAATAAAGAGATATGTATCCAGAAGAAATGGTAAAACCAATGCAAGCTGAATTGACAACTGCAGGTTTTCAAGATTTACATAGTGCTGACGCTGTAGATAATGCTATCAAAGCCGAAGGTACCACTTTAGTTGTTGTAAACTCTGTTTGTGGTTGTGCTGCAAGAAATGCACGTCCGGGAGCAAAAATGAGTTTAGAAGGAGCTAAAAAACCAGATCACTTAATCACGGTTTTCGCAGGTGTTGACAAAGAAGCTGTTGATGCTGCAAGACAACATATGTTCCCTTTTCCTCCATCATCGCCATCTATGGCTTTGTTCAAAAACGGAGAGTTGGTTCACATGTTAGAGCGTCACCACATCGAAGGTCGCCCAGCAGAATTAATCGCTGAGAACTTGCAAGATGCGTTTAACGAGTATTGTTAATTAAGTTGCTGAGGTTCTAAGTTATATTAAAGACTGTCTATTTAGGCAGTCTTTTTTATTTGAAGCTAATCCAGCTGTCCGTTATATCTTTTGTGCCGAACACCGGCCCAAAAGGATGCCACTCCCATCTGGGCTAAAAATCAGAAATACTAAGAATTTTAGTTTTTCAACTTAGAACCTTAAGCAACTTAGCGTCTCAGGACCTTTGTGCCTAGGAACCTTTGCAACTTCGAACCTTTTTCCGTACTTTTGCACCTCAAAAAATAATTTCTAAACTTAAAAACTGTTTATAGCATGCAACTGTACAACACTTTAAGCGCAGAAGAAAGAGCCATCATGATCGATGATGCCGGTAAACAACGACTAACGTTGTCTTTCTATGCGTATGCCAAAATTCAAGATCCCAAAAAATTTCGCGATGATTTATTTGTAGCCTGGAATAAGCTTGATGCTTTAGGCCGAATTTATGTTGCCAACGAAGGAATAAATGCTCAGATGAGTATTCCGGAAGAAAATTTGGAGGCTTTTAGAACTACTCTTGAAGTTTATGATTTCATGAAAGGTATACGATTGAATGAAGCGGTAGAACACGATGATCATTCGTTTTTAAAATTGACTATTAAAGTTCGTGATAAAATCGTCGCTGACGGTTTGAACGACGAAACTTTTGATGTAACCGATATAGGCGTTCACTTGAAAGCCAAAGAATTTAATGAAATCCTTGATGATCCCAATACGATTGTAGTAGATTTTAGAAATCACTACGAAAGTGAAGTAGGACATTTTAAAGGCGCTATTACTCCAGACGTTGAAACGTTTAGAGAGAGTTTGCCTATAATCAACGATCAGCTTCAGAACCATAAAGATGATAAAAATCTGGTGATGTATTGCACCGGTGGAATTCGTTGCGAAAAAGCGAGTGCTTATTTTAAACACCAGGGCTTTAAAAATGTTTTTCAATTAGAAGGCGGAATCATTAATTACGCCAAACAAATTGAGGCAGAAGGTTTAGAAAGCAAATTTATTGGGAAAAACTTTGTATTTGATAATCGTCTTGGCGAAAGAATTACTGAAGATATTATCTCTCAATGCCACCAATGTGGAAAACCTTGTGACAATCACACCAATTGCGAAAATGACGGCTGTCATTTGTTATTTATTCAATGTGACGAATGTAAAGCTGCAATGGAAAACTGCTGTTCTACAGAATGTCTTGATGTTATACACATGCCTTTGGTTGACCAAGTTCGTTTAAGAACCGGAAAACAGGTTGGAAACAAAGTTTTTAGAAAAGGAAAATCTGAAAATCTAAAATTCAAACATTCAGGGGAATTATCAGATAATTCATTGGCTACAGTCGACCCGAGCTTAAGCGAACAGGCGAAGCAAAAGCCTGCCGATATTCGCCAAAAAATAAAAGTCAAAAAAGTACTTCTTGGTAAAGCGGAACATTATTATGTAAAAGCACAAGTTGGTCTTTTTACTTTAGAAAACCACGAATTAAATTCTGGTGATAAAATCTTAATTTCCGGGCCTACTACAGGTAATCAGGAATTGGTTTTAGATAAAATGATTGTCAACGATGCAGATGCCACTACTGCTAAAATTGGAGATCGAGTTACTTTTGAAGTTCCATTTCGTATTCGTTTGTCAGATAAGTTGTATAAAATTGTAAATTAGCTGAAATTTTAAGCTAATTTACATGTCGAATTCGTTTACCAAATTATGGATTCATGCAATTTGGGCAACCAAAAACCGTCAGGAATTAATTGATTATTCAATTGAGGAAAAATTGTATGATTATATCCGAGAGGAATTAATTGAACAAGGATGTCCCGTTAGAATCATTAATGGAATGCCGGATCATGTGCATGTTTTATTTTTACAAAATCCACAAAAAACTATCTCAGACCTTTTAAAGCAAATAAAAGGAAGTTCTTCGCATTTTATAAATAGTGGGGATTTTATCCTTGAAAAATTTGCCTGGCAAACGGGATTTGCGGCTTATTCAGTCAGCGAATCTCAGTGAGAGGTTGTGTATAATTATATAAAAAATCAAAAACAACATCATCTTAAGATCAATGGACAAGATGAATTTGATGAATTTGTAAAATTGCATAAACTGGGAAATAATACAAAATGATTGACGTTGCGTCCCCAAGGTTAAAACCCCGGGGTATGTGACAAAACGTTAAGAAATGTATTTAAAACATAGCGAACGGTTTCAACCGTTTGGATGGGGTAAGGGATGCTCTACTTTGCGTCCTCAAGGTTAAAACCTCGGGCTATGTCTAAAAATATTTAGAAAATGTATCTCGAAACATAGTGAACGGTTTCAACCGTTTGGAGGCGATATAAAATGCTCAATGATGCGTACCGATGTTTCAACCGTTTGGACACCATAAAATAGGGACTATATAATTGAAAAAAATAACCAATAGTTTTAACTATTGGAAACAATACAAATAAAAATGACAACAAATAACAAAATTGAATTGATGGCTCCCGCAGGGAGCTTTGATTCACTTCAGGCAGCGCTCGATAATGGCGCTGATTCTATTTATTTTGGAGTAGAACAACTTAATATGCGCGCGCGTTCGACAGTAAATTTTACTATGGATGATTTGCAGGAAATCGCCAATCGTTGTGAAGCCAAAAAAGTTAGAAGTTATCTGACTTTAAATACGATCATTTACGATCACGACTTATCTGTTGTAAGGACATTGTTGAATAAAGCCAAAGAAGCGAATATTACAGCTGTAATTGCCTCTGACCAAGCTGTGATTGCAATGGCAAGAACAATTGGAATGGAAGTTCATATTTCGACCCAATTGAATGTAACGAACATTGAGACCATAAAATTCTACAGTTTATTTGCTGATACTATGGTTTTAAGCCGTGAACTGAGTTTGCGTCAGGTAAAAAGTATTACTGATCAAATAGAGAAAGAAGAGATAAAAGGTCCAAACGGCAATTTAGTCGAAATCGAAATTTTTGGTCACGGTGCCTTGTGTATGGCGGTTTCAGGTAAATGTTATTTGAGTTTACATTCACATAATTCATCTGCAAATCGTGGAGCGTGCAAGCAAAACTGCCGAAAAAAATATACCGTTATCGATCAGGAAACTGGTTTTGAGATTGAAGTTGATAATGAATACCTGATGTCGCCTAAAGATTTATGTACGCTTGATTTTTTAGATCAGGTAATCGATTCTGGAATTCAGGTGCTGAAAATCGAAGGCCGTGGCCGTGCGCCGGAATATGTAGCAACGGTTATCAAAACGTATCGTGAAGCTATAGATTCGTATTACGAAAAAACGTTCTCTAAAGAAAAGGTTTTTGTTTGGATGGAAGCTTTGAATACAGTTTATAATCGTGGTTTTTGGTCAGGGTATTATCTGGGTCAGGAATTAGGAGAATGGAGTGATATTCCAGGTTCTGCGGCGACGCAAAAGAAAGTCTATGTAGGCAAGGGAACGCATTATTTCCCAAAAGCTGAAGTTGGACAATTCAAAATTGAAGCTTACGATATTAAGATTGGAGATAGAATTTTAGTTACCGGTCCAAGTACAGGAGCGCAGGAAATGATTATTGATGAAATGATGGTAAATGATTTGGTTTCTGAAAAGGCTACAAAAGGTGACGATTGTACTTTTAAATTGCCTTTCAGAATAAGAATGTCTGATAAATTATATAAAATAGTGGAGGCGTAATGGTTATCATCACTTTACAAAGAGACAAATGCATTGGCTGTAATTATTGCGTCGAAATGGATCCGGTTCATTTTCAAATGTCTAAAAAAGACGGCAAATCGGTTTTGATTCATTCGAAAGATGCGAAAGGCTTTTTTACTTTAAAATCTCCCAATCACACAATTGTCGAAAGTTGTGAATTGGCTGCGAAGGCTTGTCCGGTGAAGATTATTACGGTTAAGGAGACTTAGATTATTTTCCTGATTATAAATAAAAAGAGCCACAATTTGTGGCTCTTTTATCTTTTTAGATTGACTATTATTTAACAAGATTTACAAATTTAGCATTTGTCAAAGAAGACAAAGTTCCTTCTTTATCCATACCTTGCCAATCTGATATTTTTCCGTTTACATTAATTTTAATACCAACTGCGTTAGGTGTTTCATAGATGAGGTATTTTATGTTGCCGCTATTAAACTCCAATTCGTAATCTGCATTTTGTTTCCTGAATTTAAATATTGCTTTACCGGCTTTTTCCGGACTGGACGGATGTGCAAAAGAAACAAATTTATATTCGTCGTTTTGCTGAAAAGCATAATACAATATGTTATCAGCTTTAAATAAGATCACACGTCCTTTGCCGTTTTTTGTGTCGAAAGCAAGTAGTTTTCTTTCATTTAAACTGGATTCATAGAGCGACAAAGAAGTAAAAGGAACATATTGGTTGTTTTCCCATCTCTTTCCTGTTATTTGAGAAAAAGGACCTTCTACAAAACCATCTTCTACATAACTGGACAACATTTTTGCTTCTTTACCGGTAACGGTGAAATGTTCGATGCCATGAAGAGCAGCTCCGCCAGAACTCGATGTTATGATTCGTTTGTATTTAGGATTAATCTCAAATGAACCGCCTCGCACACAATGAGTATTATCATAAATACTGCTTATATTTGGACTAGGGACAAAACCTGCTGGCGTATTAATAAAGATACTTGCTGTTGCCTGTGGTGAATAGCATCCTTCATCAAAAAGTTCTGGATAAAAAATGATAATATCGGGTCTTCCGTCAAAATTCACATCTCCCAGTACACTGATATTTTTATTAGATATGCTTTTGAATGTTGTTGTCTTCGCTGTTTTGTTGATTTGTGGCGTAGAAAGTTCTTTTGTACCATATTCAAGTGCTATTTTTTTACTTTCATTTTCAGTAAGTTTATAATATTCTTTTATTTCTGAGTTGGTTGTATCCCGCACAAAGTACAAAGTATAGCCTTTCATGAAATCATTAATAAAATAGGCTTTCTGTGCGTGTAAAGTAGATACTGCTGTTAAGAGAAAAATTATTAAATAAATTTTTAGTTTCATATTTGATTTTGAAAATGCTTTAAAGATTAGAGTCTATTTTTGATACAACTTAAATGATATTCATTAATAAGTATTGTTTTACTCTTCTGAAACTTCAAGCTTATCAAAATCTTCTATTTCAGATAATTTAAGTAGTTTTATTTTATTGATTTTTGTTTCCTTCTTTTCAAACATCTCAGGTTCATCGATATTCGGGTTTGCGTTTTCGTTTACTATTTTTTTTCTGGTTAAGAAATTTATACTTGTTTCAGTAAGAACTGTAGGTCCGTGATTGCTACTTGCATCGTAGCCAATAAGTTCAAGATCTGAATTTTGAAGTCTAAACATATATCTCCAATAGCCGTATCTTCCGTGGGCATAATGTACAAAAAGTTTTCCTTTGGTTATTTCAACGCCTAGTTCCGGTGCAAAATAAACACCGCCTTCTTCATTTTCAGAAGAAAAACAGTCATAGTTTTTAACAGCCAGTTCGTAACCTTTATTTTTGTTTAACAGAACGATAATGCCCCTGCGATTACGATCTAATTCACCGCGGTATTCGTCTTTAACGATCTCACTTTTGTTAGTGCCTTTTATAATTAGAACACAGTCTTCGATTTTATCTTTATTTAAATCACCATAAATGGTATCAAAGATTACATAGCCTTTTGGAACAAAATCTGCAGGATTTTTTCCTATTTCAATTTCTGAAATCTCATTTTCAGGAACTTCTTCCACCACATTAAGGGCTTCCTGAATTTGTGCTGGTCCTTTTTTTGTTTTACTGCAATTAACGTTTCCTAATAATATTAAAATTGCTGTTGTAAATATTAAGTATTTATTCATAAATGTCTAATGGTTATGTTTCTGTTAGTCTTTCTCTGCTTTTACTTTATTTTTAGACTTTAATTTCCATTTCCCGTTTTTTCCAATGTATTCGTAATCAATCATATGTTTTCCTGTTCGGTGCTGAAAATGTTTTTTTATGGGTATAATAGTAAGATCGGTTTTTAAAAGATAACTGCTTTCTTCAGATCTTCCATAAGCGCTTCCATAAAGTTCGGTATTTATAGTGCTGGTTTCTTTGTCAAATTCAGGTCTGTTCCAGATATCAGTATCGTCAGCTGTATTATAGAGCCTTACGAGTTTTTGTTGTGTTTGATCATTAATAAATATAATGGTCCATTCATTAGTATTTACATTAGAAAATACCCAACACAGTAGATCTTCGTCTCCATCATTGTCAAAGTCGATAATTTTAAAATTTGAAATAAGCAAATCATTATCAAAGTTCCAGGGAAAAGGTTGATAACTCATATTTTCCTGAAATTGAAATTCATTGTTTTTTAATTGATAAAGTGACGCAATTGAGTCATTTTGTAAACGGAAAGAATATTTTAAGGGAATTTCACCTTTTAATTCAAATTCGCATTCAGGTTTTTCTTTAGTAAAATCAATATCATCTATGCTTGATGAATCGGCAGGAAAGTTGACTTTAAAAGTAAGAACTTTTATAGAATCATTTTGTGCTTGTGAGTAAGAAAAGGCTAATACAACTAATAAAAGTGAGAAAAAATGTTTCATTATGAGGATAATGTTTAATGTTTTTTAAGTGGAATTTATATTTTATAAAAATAGTTCATTTATGAAAACCCTCTATTTATAAAAGTACCATCACCTCGTTATCAGCTCAAAATAGTAAGAGAAGGCCTGTGCAAACGTGCAATTCGCAACTAGCCCGACCTAATCCAACTGAATGTTAGGCAGCGTATATTTTGTGTTCAGTACTATTTGAATTTTTGATAGTTTTTGTTCCAATATTCTTCGATGAAATTCCATTTGTCTGCATTACAATGTAAGACTGAATATGGAAGTTTTTTTATCAATTTTAAATTATTTTCATCATTTTTAAGCACCTTATAAACTTGAATACTTTGGGATTTTGCTTCTTCATCACAACCTTTCCCATAGATATTGCCTAATTCAACCTTTTCAAAATTTTTGAATGTAAATAGTTTGCTTGTTCAATTGATATCGGCGCAACCTGCCCGGCAATAGCTATACCAATAATTAGGATTGGATTTTAGTTGAACAGGCTCACGGATACGTTCAAAGCCTATAGATTTCACAAAAGTATTATTTAATGAATCATACAGATAAAGTTCATGGTCACCCCTCTGTTCTCCACGAGAAAACAAGATGTCGAAATAACCATCATTATTAAAATCTATAAATTCTTGATTAGAAAGTCCGCCTTTGTCAATGTAGGTTGTAAAATTTTTTAAAGATATGCTTAAAAAAAAGCTATAAGTTTTTAGACCTGACAGATTTTAAAAACCTGCCAGGTCTGAATTTTATCCTTTTAGGATTTTACTTTTCTCTGTCTCAAATTCTTCAGTATTTAAAATACCGGCATCTAAAAGTTCCTTAAGATCCAATAAAGCTTTTTTCTTTTCTTCCATAGAACTTACTGTACTATTGTTTTCTTCTGTTGCAACTGTTTTAATTGGAGTAACAACTGTTCCGGATGGCGCAACTTTCAAAATCATTTCGGTAATTTCATTAAATCCTTTTACATTTGAGTAATCAATAGCTTTTTGTTCTTTCACGTTTACGATTGTGGCATCGGCGTTGTTTTCAAGTAAATACTTCACTACATCTTTTTTGCCGCTTGCCGCACTGTAATGCAAAGGTGTATTTCCGGATTCGTCTTGTATGTTGATGTTTGCGCCTGCGTCGATCAGCAGTTTGGCCATACTCAGATTGCCTTTTTTTGTGGCAATATGCAACAGGCTTTCGCCACCATAACTGTAACTGCTGTTGAGTGTAAAACTAGAATCGACCGCAATATTCGTTGCGCTGATCACCCAATCCAGGTAATCATTCATCGATGAGGTATCTTCGGCAACTGGTTTGCTAAAGTTTACATCAACCCCATTGTCTAAAAATAAGCCCACGATTTCTTTTTGATTGTTGCTGCAGGCGTACCAAACAGGTGAATGACCACTACTGTTTGAAGTAAATACATTAGCACCTCTTTCAACTAATAATTTGGCAAGCATTCTGTTGGTTTCGTAACACGCACTGAGCAGTGCATTTTCACCTGCGTGATTCATGTGGTTAATGTCGGCGCCATTGTCCAGCAGCAAAGTTACCATTGGTAAAGATTTTGTGTAACAAGCGAAAATCAAAGGAGTATTTCCTTGTTTGTCAGTGGCATTAATATTAGCGTCCTTATCTAAAAGTAATTGTATTATTTCGCGATTTTGTTTTCTGGAAGCAATTAACAGAGGTGTTTCGCCATTGTTGTTCAAAAGATCCACATCTATTCCGGCGTCTAATAATTTTGAAGCTATTTCAACTTGTGCAGTCTGAACTGTTAAATGCAAAAGACTGTTACCGCTTTTGTCGTTTATTTCAATTTTTGCACCATTTTCCAGGAGATAAAGTGTAGTTTGTTTTTGTTTTTGCAAACAGGAGAAGAATAAAGGCGTTTCTCCCTCGTGATCTTCATAATTGATATCGGCACCATCTTCGCATAATAGTTTCACGATATCCAGATATCCTCTGTGGGCGGCATAATGCAAAGCTGTTCTTCCTTTTTCATCGGTATATTTTACATCAACTTCTTTATTTTGAAGCAGTAATTCGGCTATTTTTCTGTTGCCGTTTTCGCAGGCAAGTATAAATGACATGGACATATATTGTTGTTTTTTTATATAATTTTGTTCTTAGGATTTCATTAAAAGTTCGACAGTTTTTATTTTAAGGTTGTCTTCCGAAGCAATCATAAGGGCAGTTTCGTCTTTATCATTCGTAATGTTTTTATCAGCACCGTTTTCCAATAATAATTTTACTTTTCTATACGTTTCTTTTGCAGTTTCGGCATCATAATTTACGTTGTATTCACAAATTTTATGCAATAATGTGTTACCCTCATTGTCCTGTTCGTTGAGGTCAATGGATGAAGTATCCAATACAGATTTTAGAATAGTGGCGTTTTTTTCTGCAATATAATCCAATGCTGATTTTGGTTTTCCGTAGTATTGAGCACAATAATTAAGATCAGCACCATCTGATAATAATCGTTCTAAAAATTTCAAACTACTTTCTGAATCTGACATCGATCGGATATATTCTGTTAATAACGTTCGTTCGTTTTTGTTGATGATATTGAAATTTACAGTACAAGCAGCAGCCAAAAGATCATACATTTCATAAGAAGATTGCTCGGCTACAGCATAATAAAAAGCATTGTTCTCGAGGTTGTCTGTTTCATTTGCATCTGCGCCATTATCAAGCAATAATGCAATGTATTCTTTTTTGACCTTTTTTACCGCACAAAGTAAGGCTGTTGTACCAACGATATTTTTTTCATTAATATCGAGACCGTTTTCCACTAATAAACGAATGTATGCTGCTCCTTTTTCTGGATCTAAACCGTAAATGTTTATAACACGGTAAATCAAATTTTCTCCCGCATTGTTTTTAAACTGAGTATTACAGCCAGAATCTTCAATTAGACTTTTAATAAGGGGTGCTGCAGCTCCTTTCTCGATGCAATATCCTAATAAAGTCTGGTCGCTGACTTCATCATTAATATTTTCCATTTTTGACATCAGAGCTTTAAAAAATGAAACAGATTCTTCGTCACCTTTTAAATCCCGGGAAACAGTACTAAAAATAGATTTGTCAAAATTGTCCAGTTCATAAATATCTGTTTCGATAAAACCCGCTTTTATCAAAGCATCTATTAGATCAATAGCTTTTGCGTTAAGAATTTTAGTGATTATTTGCGAAAAATTGTTTTTAAGATATTGCTCGTTAAACGATTCTCCGTTTTTAAGCGCTGCTCTGGCAGCATCGAAGTTCTCCTGAAAGATGTATTCTCCTATTTTGTTTTGTGTTGACATGTTTAAAAAAATTATGAAAATGAATATAAAACTTAAAATTATTATTTACGTGAATTTTTGGAATAAAAAAAGAGTTGTAAAAATTAAAACGTAAAATATAAAGCCGTAGTGCTTAATTATTGTTGTTGTGAAACAATTTTCCTGTTGCGAGTTATCGTTGTCGCTACGAAATCAAAAGGCTTCGCAGAGAGAGATAGAAGACAAATTAAAATTGATTACTTAAAAAATGATTTGCCAAATCACAAACTTATTTGCTGTTTAGTGGATTGTCAGCAACTTCCTGTATTATTACAATATATTGATTTTATTTAATGCCTTTAGTGCCATTTATTACTCTATTTAACATCTAGATTGTATATTGTATTGAAAAGTTGACGAATAGATTGAACGAGAAGTTTTTCATAATCTTTATTAAAATATTTTTCCATCTGTTCAATTGTTTTTTTGCAACCCGCAAAGTTCTAATAATATGCTCTTGAAGTTTAATGTGATACGACAAATTAGTAATAGAATAAGACATTTTAAACAACGTCTTAAAAATATTATGCCTTATAAATGAGTAGTTTACCTATTTAACAGAGCTTTAGAATAATCGATAAAAAAGCAAACTAAAAAAAATACTATCTTTACGGATTCAAACGTTTATGAACTTAAGCTGCTTTTGCAGCACTACATATAAAATTATGGCATGTACAAGTTGTTCAACCTCAGATGGTGGCGCACCAAAAGGTTGTAAAAATAATGGGACTTGCGGCACCGATAGCTGCAATAAATTGACGGTCTTTGACTGGCTCGCAAACATGAGTCCGTCTAATGGAGAAGCAATTTTTGATTGTGTTGAGGTTCGTTTTAAAAACGGACGTAAAGAATTTTTTAGAAATTCTGAGAAACTAACTTTAAGTATTGGCGATATTGTAGCAACTGTTGCATCGCCAGGACATGATATAGGGATTGTAACTTTGACAGGTGAATTGGTAAAAATTCAAATGAAAAAGAAAGGTGTAAATCACGAAAGCAACGAAATTCCAAAAATTTATAGAAAAGCATCCCAAAAAGATATTGATATCTGGTCTGTAGCGCGTGATCGTGAAGAACCAATGAAAGTTCGTGCACGTGAATTGGCTATTCAGCATAAACTTGAAATGAAAATTTCTGATATTGAATTTCAGGGAGACGGATCTAAAGCTACATTTTACTACACTGCGAATGACAGAGTCGATTTTAGACTTTTGATTAAAGATTTTGCAAAAGAATTCAGTACAAGAGTCGAAATGAAACAAGTAGGTTTCCGTCAGGAAGCAGCTCGTTTGGGAGGAATAGGTTCTTGTGGAAGAGAGCTTTGCTGCTCGACCTGGCTAACTGATTTTAGAAGTGTGAATACTTCTGCAGCACGTTACCAACAGCTTTCGCTAAATCCTCAAAAATTAGCCGGACAATGCGGAAAATTAAAGTGTTGTCTGAATTATGAGTTGGATACTTATATGGATGCATTGAGAGATTTTCCGGATTACGATACTAAATTAGTGACCGAAAAAGGAGATGCAATCTGCCAGAAACAAGATATTTTTAAAGGGTTAATGTGGTTTGCCTACACGAATAATTTTGCAAACTGGCATGTTTTAAAAATTGATCAGGTAAAAGAAATTATTGCCGAAAACAAACAGAAAAATAAAGTTTCTTCACTAGAAGATTTTGCTATTGAAGTAGTTTCAGAACCTGAAAAAGACTTTAATAACGCAATGGGACAAGAGAGTTTAACTCGTTTTGACCAGCCAAAAAGAAAGAAAAAACCAAGTCGCAAACGCAAACCAAATGCTGAAGCTGCGATTGTGGCAACTCCAAACAAACCTCAGGCAGTTCCAAATCTAAACAAGCCGGCAGTTCCAAATCAAAATAAACCTGCGGCAGGAAATGGAAATTCAAATAAAGGGAACAAACCGAATAATAACAAGCCAAATCAAGCGAATAAAGCTAATAATTCGAATGATAACAAACCGGCTGAACCTAGAAAACCTATAATTATTACTAAAAATGAGAATAAAAAATAGCGGGATTCTTCTTTTGGTAGCAATACTTCTTTTTTCTTGTGATAAAAAAAGAGTGTTTGATGAGTACAAATCTGTTGGAAGTGCCTGGAACAAAGACAGTATTGTAACTTTTGACCTGCCGGTTTTAGATTCCACCAAAAAATACAATTTATTTATAAATTTGAGAGATAATAACAATTATCCGTTCAAAAATTTGTTTTTAATTGTGGCTATTGAAACACCTAGTGGTTTCACTAAAGTAGATACTTTAGAATATGAAATGGCAAAACCTGACGGAACCTTATTAGGAAATGGTTTTACGGATATAAAAGAAAGTAAGCTGTACTACAAAGAAGATGTAAAGTTTAAAGGAAAATATAAAGTACATATCAAACAAGCTGTTCGGGAATCAGGAAAAATTCCCGGAGTTCAGGCTTTAGAAGGTATTACAGACGTAGGTTTTAGAATAGAACAAAAAGATTAGAAAAATAGTTATGGCCATCAAGAAAAACAATCAACCTAATAGTAATAAGGATATTAACTACTATAAAAAGAAATTCTGGAGAATTTTTGCTTATACCTTATTGGGTATTTTAGCTTTCTTTTTATTTGCCTCGTGGGGTTTATTCGGATCGATGCCTTCTTTTGAAGATTTAGAAAATCCGGATTCTAATTTGGCTACAGAAATCATTTCGTCTGATGGAGTAGTAATTGGTAAATATTTCAAAACCAACAGATCTCAACTTAAGTATTCAGATTTGCCAAAAAGTTTGGTAGAAGCTTTAGTTGCTACTGAAGATGCTCGTTTTTATGATCACTCGGGTATTGACGGACGTGGAACTTTAAGAGCAGTTTTCAGTTTAGGAACTAATGGTGGAGCAAGTACATTAACGCAACAGCTTGCAAAACAATTATTTCACGGAGAAGGATCTAAGTTTCTTCCGTTCAGGATTGTACAAAAAATAAAAGAATGGATTATTGCCATTCGTCTCGAACGACAATATACCAAGAATGAGATTCTGGCGATGTATTGTAATGTATATGATTTTGGAAATTATTCCGTTGGAGTAAGTTCTGCTGCGCAAACCTATTTCTCTAAAGATCCAAAAGATTTAACGATGGATGAATCAGCTATGTTAGTTGGTATGTTCAAAAATTCAGGTTTATACAATCCGGTTCGTAATCCTGAAGGAGTAAAAAATCGCCGTAACGTTGTGCTTTCTCAAATGGAAAAAGCCAAAATGATTACAGAGTCTGAGAAATTAAGATTACAAGCTTTGCCGATTGCCTTAAAATTTAAATTAGAAAGTCACCGCGAAGGAACAGCTACGTATTTTAGAGAATATCTTCGTGATTATATGAAAAAATGGGTGTCTGAAAATAAAAAACCTGATGGTTCAGATTATGATATCTACAAAGATGGTCTGAAAATTTATACTACTATCGATTCAAGAATGCAGTCATATGCTGAAGAAGCTGTTTCTGAACATATGAAAAATTTACAACAACAGTTTTTTATTGAACAGAAAACCAATAAAAATGCGCCTTTTGTAAATATTTCTCAGGCAGAAACGGATCGAGTAATGATGCAGGCGATGAAAAATTCTACGCGTTGGGCCATTATGAAAGATATGGATAAAAGTGAAGATGATATCATTGCTTCTTTCAAGGTAAAAACAAAAATGCGCGTATTTACCTGGAAAGGTGAACGTGATACAGTAATGACACCGCTTGATTCTATTCGTTATTTTAAACACTTTTTGCAATCTGGTTTAATGGCTATGGAACCGCAAACCGGAAATATTAAGGCATGGGTTGGCGGAATCAATTATAAATATTTCCAATACGATCACGTTGGGCAAGGGGCGAGACAAGTAGGTTCTACTTTTAAACCGTTTGTGTATGCAACTGCAATCGAACAATTGAATATGTCTCCTTGCGATTCTATTCTTGACGGACCATTTATGATTCATAAAGGGCGTCATAATGTTACTGCGGATTGGGAGCCAAGAAACTCTGATAACAGATACCGCGGTATGGTTACATTGAAACAAGGTCTGGCAAATTCGATCAATACCATTTCTGCAAAATTAATAGATCGCGTAGGACCGGAAGCTGTTGTCGAATTAACGCATAAATTAGGTGTGAAAACTGAAATTCCTGCACAGCCATCCATTGCACTTGGTGCTGTTGATATTACGGTTGAAGACATGGTTGCTGCTTACAGCACATTTGCAAATCAGGGAGTATATGTAAAACCGCAATTTTTAAGCCGTATTGAGAATAAAAGCGGAGAGGTTATTTATGAACCAATTCCTGAATCTCACGACGTTTTAAATAAAGATATTGCTTTTGCAGTAATCAAATTATTAGAAGGTGTTACTGAAACCGGTTCTGGTGCACGTTTACGTACGCAAGGAGGTGGAAGCGGAGACAAGCGTTGGACAGGATATCCGTATATGTTCAGGAATCCTATTGCCGGTAAAACAGGAACAACTCAAAACCAGTCTGATGGTTGGTTTATGGGTATGGTGCCTAATCTGGTAACTGGAGTTTGGGTAGGTTGTGAAGATCGTTCAGCACGTTTTAAAAGTTTAACTTACGGACAGGGTGCAACTGCAGCATTGCCAATTTGGGGTTATTTCATGAAACTTTGTTATGCTGATGCCGGACTTAAGGTTTCGAAATCAGAGTTTGAACGACCAGCAAATCTTTCGATAAAAGTAGATTGTTACAGTGCTCCAAAAGTAAAAGATACCACTGCAACAGAACAAAATACAGACGAATTCGAACTGTAGTTTAAATTCACTTTAAAATAAAAAATCCTTTTGTAATCTTCAGTAATTTAGAAGAAAACAAAAGGATTTTTTTTGGAATAAGATCTTACCGCAAAGAGCGCTAAGATTTATACAAAGTTCGCAAAGCTATTTAATAAATTACGCTTTGCGGACTTTGCATTTTTTATTGTGAACTCTGCGGTTAATTGCAGTTGGCTGTTAAATTACAATGAAATAAAATGTAGATTTATTTTTTACGAAATCGTTATAATTTGATCTAAAAATCTTATTTTTATCAAAAATATACAGTTATAAAGACAGTTTGTTATGATTACAAAAAAAGTAAATAACGTTCAGGATGCTACAGAAGGAATCGAAGGCGGAATGACTATTATGTTTGGTGGTTTTGGTTTGTGCGGAATTCCTGAAAATACTATTGCGGCATTAGTAAATACAACAATTTCAGATTTAACCTGTATTTCGAATAATGCCGGAGTTGATGATTTTGGTTTGGGATTGCTTTTGCAGAAAAAACAAATCAAAAAAATGATTTCGTCTTATGTTGGTGAAAATGCCGAGTTCGAACGTCAGATGCTTTCAGGAGAATTAGAAGTTGAACTTACTCCACAAGGAACTTTGGCTGAACGTTGTCGTGCTGCACAAGCTGGAATTCCTGCTTTTTTTACTCCTGCAGGTTATGGAACTGAAGTTGCTGAGGGAAAAGAAGTCCGTGAATTCAACGGAAAGATGCATATCATGGAAGAAGCATTTAAAGCTGATTTTGCGATTGTAAAAGCATGGAAAGGTGATGAAGCCGGAAATCTGATTTTTAAAGGAACTGCAAGAAACTTCAATGCTTGTATGGCCGGAGCTGCAAAAATTACAATTGCCGAAGTTGAAGAATTGGTTCCTGTTGGAACTTTAGATCCAAATCAAATTCATATTCCGGGAATTATGGTGCAACGCATTTTTCAGGGTGAGAAGTTTGAGAAAAGAATCGAACAACGAACTGTTAGGGTTAAAAATTAGATAATTAGAAAATGTGATAATTAGATAATTGATTAGATTGTGCGAAATGTAGCATTATCTAATTGACTCATTTGCACATTGACACATTTAAAAATTGACACATTCAAAAATATGTTAACAAAAGAAGATATTGCAAAACGAATTGCAAAAGAAGTAAAAGACAGGTATTTTGTCAATCTTGGTATTGGGATTCCAACTTTGGTTGCGAATTATGTCAGAGAAGATATTGCGGTTGAGTTTCAAAGTGAGAACGGCGTTTTGGGTATGGGACCATTTCCTTTTGCGGGAGAAGAAGACGCGGATGTTATCAATGCAGGAAAACAAACAATTACCACGCTTCCGGGTGCGAGTTTCTTTGATTCGGCTTTTAGTTTCGGGATGATTCGCAGTCAAAAAGTAGACTTGACGATTTTAGGAGCGATGGAAGTTTCAGAAAACGGAGATATTGCCAACTGGAAAATTCCCGGCAAAATGGTAAAAGGAATGGGAGGCGCAATGGATTTGGTAGCATCTGCCGAAAATATAATCGTGGCCATGATGCATGTTAATAAAGCAGGCGAATCTAAAATTTTGAAAAAATGTACTTTGCCATTAACGGGTGTAGGATGCGTTAAAAAGGTTGTAACTGAATTAGCAGTTCTCGAAGTAACAAAAAATGGATTTAAGCTCTTAGAACGTGCGCCAGGTGTTTCTGTACAACATATCGTCGCTTCGACAGAAGCAGATTTGATTATTGAGGGAGAAATTCCGGAAATGGATATAAAATAAATTCTCAGTTTATTTTAAAAATGTATTAAGGCCAGCTTTTTAAAAGGCTGGCTTTTATTTATAGATTATTTTAAAAATTTAGTCAGTGACAGATATGCTGCTTTATAGATTATAACCAACATGGTGATTTTGCAGATTCATGCGAAGCAGTTTCTACAGCAACTCTGGTAACTAAAATAGCCTAGCAGTTTTAATTGCGGGCTTTTCTATAATTATTTTTTAAAGTCAAAATTATCAATAGAAACTTCTTTTTTTCTATAAATTTTACCCTTTGGAGTTAGTAGTTGCTTTTTCCATTGGTCGTTTTCAAAATAAATTTTTATAGTATCTGAATAAGTAGCTATTCCTATAGTGTCATTATTGTCATCTTTATAATCAAAAGAAACACTTCTGGAATAAAATGTTTGTTTCTCATTTTTTGGATTCGCATTTAGAAATACAGTCCAGGAACCTACTCCGCTATCACTTGAAGATTCCCATTCATGCACTAATTGTAATTTTTTATCGGCGAGATAAAATAAATATTGTTTTTGTAAAGAACCATCAGTCTGAACACCATAATCAAGTTGAATGAAAGGAGAAACTGAAGAATCATCATCTGGAGATAAACCATAATTTGCACTCCATTCAGAATCCTTAAAACAATCATTAATAGTAAGATCTTTAGAAGCAATTTGTTTATTATTAGTATAAAAAGCAAGTCTGTATTGAACATTTTCGTTGCCCTCTTTCGTTACTGTCTTTTTTAATAATGAAGCTATTATATAATTGGTTTTTGTGTCATAACCTGAAATGGCAATCGTGTCTGTTTTTAAGACTTTTACCTGAGGAAGCTCAGTTTCTATTTTACTGCCATTGTTTATGTTTGGGTCAATTTCTTTTTTACAACTTGCGACAATCAACAAAAGAAAAAAGAGGGGTAATTTTTTCATTTTTAAATTTTTTTACAAATGTAATTTGGGAAAAGCGAATTGACAAATGCTTTAAGATGTTTTTATAAGATTTACTTTACGCTAAAAGTAATATGTTTCATTAAAAAGTAGTAGGTCAAAAAAATCAAATTTAATAATTCAATCTAAATATAAAAGCAAAAACCGCCGATATAGGCGGTTCTATTGTAAATAAGACATTGTTTCTTTCCGATTTTATGGCTCATATAAAAGCTTTGAAATTAGATTTACAAAGTAAAACTCATGCGGGTAAAGTAATATGCTCCCGTTGTACCCATTTGTACCGGCGCATATTTAAACACTCCATAGTAACTGTTCTCGTAAATTTGTCTGTCCGGGAAAATATCAAATAAATTGTTTGCTCCCAATGCAACCTGAATTTTTGGAGTTATTTTGTAAGCTACAGTCATATCTGTAACCACTTTTCCGTTGTGTTTCTGGATTCCTCCAAAAGGAAAACCATCACGAATTACTTCTCCAAAATAAGTATTTCTCACTAAGAAATTCCATTTTGTCAAACTGTAATTGATTGCAAAAGTACCTTTGTGTTTAGGTGTATTTGTTTCTATCAGACTTCTTTCCTGAGGTCCGTAATACACATCTTCCTGACCAACAAATAAAAGCGGAATATTATTTAATTTATCATCTACTTGATTAGCATTGTAGTTGTACAATAACGAAAGATTCATTTTGCCGGGACCAACATTCATATCATAATCAATAACCACATCAACTCCGTTTGTAGTAGTGTTAATGGCATTAGTAAAGAAACGTCCGGTTTGAGCACCGTATTGTGCAAACAAATCACGTAGTGCAGGAACAGGTTCTCCAGCAGCATCATTTCCTAAATTTCCTGTAAGAATGATTCTGTTATCAATTCTGATGTGGTAATAATCAGCAGTAATGTGTAGTTTTTTGGTTGGAGAAAAAACGATTCCAAAACTGTAATTTCTGGATGTTTCCTCTTTCAGTTTCGGGATTCCAAGTTCTTTCGCTACCTGACTGTCATTTCTAAAAATTCCCGAATTCAGAATTTGCCCGTCAACCGCATCTGTTGCAATATTATTAAAATATTGTTGATGTAATGATGGCGCTCTAAAACCTGTACTAATTGCTCCACGAACAAAAAGGTTGTCAAGTATTTTATATCTGGCAGATAATTTTCCGTTAATGGTATTTCCAAAATCAGTAAAATCCTCGTAACGTCCGGCAATTCCAATCAATAATTTATCCGTAACATCAGCTTCAACATCGGCATAAACCCCAACGCTGTTTCTGTTTTCGTTTACAGCATTCAAAGGAGAAAAACCAGGAAATGATTGCGATCCTCCATCGATATAAGAGTTTTCTTCGCCAGGAACAATTTTGTATTTTTCAAAACGATATTCACCTCCAAATGCAACACTCAAACCGCTGAAAATATCTTTATATAATCTTGAAACATCAGCATTAACGGTGTTTTGCAAGAAAGAGTGATTTCCGGCTTTAAAATTTGTCTGGCCATTATCTCCTAACGAAACGTTATTGGTATTCGATACATCATAAATAAATTTGTTCTCTCCAATAGTGTTGCTTACATCCAGTTTCCATTCTCCAAATTTAAATTTGAAACCAACAGAAGAAGAAAGATCCGTTACAACAGAGTTTAATTCAGGTTGAAATCCGAAAGGGAAAATAGAAGCAACAACATTCTCAGTCTCACTTGGTAAACGTCTGAAACCATAACCAGTTCCTTCTCTGTGACTTACTCCGCCCGAAGCATAAAACTCAATTTGATCGTTTAACGGAATAGATGCATTAAAAAATCCCTGAATATTCTGGATTTTTGCATCTCCAATCTGAAAATTAAAATCATCACGTTTCAAACCATTTTGAGCTAATAAATTATTATCAATCTGGCGTGATTGTGCCGGATTTTCAGCAAAATCGTAAGCAAAGAAGTTACCTTCAGCCGATTGATCAAAGATGATTAGGTTGTTGTTTTGAGAACGATTTGTTTTTTGGCGATCGTTGAATTCAGCTGTTAAATTGATAAAACCGCCTTTGTTGCCAATTTTTGCTCCATAGTTTAGGTTCACATTTGTAGTTTGACCATCGTTTCTAGATGTCGAACCATAAGTAGCATTTACTTCTAAACCTGCATTGTCTTTTAAAACCAAATTGATCACACCTGCAATTGCATCAGAACCATATTGTGCTGCTGCACCATCACGTAAAACCTCAATTCGTTTAATTGCCGAAGCTGGAATAGCGCTTAAATCTGTTCCAACAGAACCGTTTCCAACTGTGTTTTGGTAATTTACCAATGATGTGGTATGTCTTCTTTTTCCGTTAATCAAAACCAGAACCTGATCAGGACCTAAACCTCT
This sequence comes from Flavobacterium sp. NPDC079362, assembly GCF_050267765.1. Taxonomy (NCBI): domain Bacteria; kingdom Pseudomonadati; phylum Bacteroidota; class Flavobacteriia; order Flavobacteriales; family Flavobacteriaceae; genus Flavobacterium; species Flavobacterium sp. NPDC079362. The sequence goes on from NZ_JBNNFM010000001.1 coordinate 269,899, forward strand.
TAAAGAAGCCGGATCGATATGTTCTGTTCCGTCAGCAGATGATTGTCTGTTTGAATTAAACGATGGGATCAAATAAGTAAGGATGTCATTTGTTGTAGTTTGTGGAGTTGTATTACGGATTTTTGCCAAATTTACAACGTCAACAGGAACTGCAGTTTCTAATTTGCTTTTCTTTGGATTTCTACTTCCTACAACTACAATTTCATCAAGACTGTTGCTTTCTGCAATAAGCTGAATGTCCAGAAAGTGATCTTTTGCAACCACTTCTTTCTTTTGATAACCAAATAATGAAACAATAAGTGTTGGGTTATTTACAGATGAGTTGATTGTAAATTTTCCTAAAGCATCACTCGTCGTAGTATTTTGAGTTCCTTTGATTAGAATAGTAGCAAATTCTATCGGGTTTCCATTTTCATTTGTGATCGTTCCTTTTATCTCGTGGTTTTGTGCAAAAAACAAAGTACTTGATAAAGTAAGAATTGCAGTTATGACAATTTTTAGTTTTTTTCTCATTGATGGTTTTGGTTTTGAGTATGATGTAATAATTATTCGAATAGAAGAAGCTGAAAGCTAATGCCTACTATTTATATAGAGTATTGAATAAAATGCAAATGTAATTGTAAATAATCGAAATCGTTTAACGAATTACTGTTTTTTATAAAAAGAAGACTTTAAAATTGGGCTTAATAAAATATCTTTGCTGAAAATTTAAAAAGAGAAAAAATGAAAGTACGTTTATTACTTTTTTTGTGCGCTCTGACATTTAATGGTTTCGCACAAAATAATGTATTGGTTTTTCAATCAGATTTTGGTTTGAAAGATGGGGCAGTATCTGCTATGAAAGGGGTTGCAATGGGGGTTTCTACCGATATTAAAATATTTGATGTAACGCACGAAATCCCGGCATTTAATATTTGGGAAGCGGCTTATCGTTTGTCTCAAACGGCACAATATTATCCTGCAGGAACTGTATTTGTATCTGTTTGTGATCCCGGAGTTGGTACAGCAAGACATTCAGTAGTTTTACTGACTAAATCAGGTCATTACTTTGTTACTCCGGATAACGGAACTTTAACTTTAGTTGCGGAACAATTAGGAATTCAGGAAATTCGTGAAATCGACGAAGTAAAAAACCGTCGTCAGAACTCAAATGAATCTTATACATTTCACGGTCGTGATGTTTATGCTTTTACCGGAGCTCGTTTAGCGTCTAAAACTATTACTTTTGAAGAAGTTGGGCCTAAATTGCCAAATGAAGTAGTAAAAATCGAGTACCAAAAACCGGTTTTCGAAAAAGGAATTATCAAAGGCGGAATCCCGATTTTAGATATTCAATACGGAAATGTTTGGACTAACATCGATAAAAAAACATTTGCTAATTTAAATTTAAAAGCAGGTGATATGGTGAAAATTCAAATCTTCAACGGAACTAAAAAAGCATATGAAGGGAAATTAAAATTGGTACATACTTTTGGAGAAGTTCCTGTTGGGACTGATGTTTGTTACTTCAATAGTCTTTTAAACTTTTCATTGGCAGTAAACCAAGGAAGTTTCTCTGCAAAACATAAAATCTATAGTGGAGCTGACTGGAGTATTTTGGTTAGTAAATAAATAGCAATTACAGCTTAAAACGATAAAACCGCCCGATCAGGCGGTTTTTGTTTTTAAATAAATACCACAGAGTGTACAAAGTATTTTTATCAATTAGGTTTAATAAAAACACAGAGAACACAAAGCTTTGAAAACATTATATTATGTGGGCATTGCGATAATTAAGGCCTAAAAAAAACCGCCCAATTAGGCGGTTTCATATTTTATAAACTTTGCGACTTAGTGTCTTTGTAGCAAAAGGCTTTTTACAAATTAAAAGAAGCTCCTAAACTAAAAGTTGTCTGATTGTTCAAATGATCAAATACACCATTGTTATTGCCATATTTTGCAATTGGGAAACCAATTTCTGTGAAAACACCAAATCCTTCAGTAAAGAAATAACGGCCACCAACATGACCACCAAAATTGTGTAATCCTAAGCTTAAACCTGGATAAACATCTAATTCCTTAATACCAATAACACTGCTTAAATTAGCATTAATTCTGGCTTTAGCATCAAAACGATCACTAAAATCAGGTTTGTAATCATTATAAGGAGTTGGATTACCGTGGTAAAAACCATTAAAATTATCTACGCCTAATAAGTAGTTAGCAACAAAACCAAAAGAGAAGTTTTCGCCTAAGCCAAAATCAACAGAACCCTGAATTCCTGAACCACCATCTTGTATGTTAGCACCAACGTTAACCTTAACATCTCCTTTTCCTTTAAAAGCTTGTTGAGCTTGTGTGAATCCAAATGATACTAAAAACAAAAGTGTAATTACCTTTTTCATAAACTTAAATATTTAATTTTTAAAGTGCAAAAATAACCTTTTATGAACTAATTCCTACCTTTTTCGGCAGAATACAATTCATTCAAAGGATCGCTTTGCCAGAATTCCTTGGTATCGACGTTCATAATCGTCAGAGGACCTTTAAAAGCAGCTCCCGTATCTACATTCCAAATGCAGGCTTTTTGTACCGGAACAGTTTTTCCAATTCGGGTCACCGGAGTATGCCCGATAAAAACTTCTTTGTACACCGTAAAACGTTTTGGGTAAAACAAGTCGTCTGTTTTTAAATTAGGATCTAATGAAAGTGCCATCTCCCAAAGAGTTCTGTCCCAGTAAAATAATTTTGAGAAAAACTCATACTGCACACCATTTAGATTTGTAAAACCGGCATGAACAAACAGTCGGTTTTCATTGTCCAGATGATAATCTTCTAAAGATTCTAAAAAAGCTATATGAACCTGCTTTTTCTCTTCGCTTACCTTTTTATAGGCCAAAACCGTTGCTTCTCCACCGTGTTTAAACCACAAAGTCTCGTCAATCTCTTCGGTATTATTTTTAAACCAGGACAATAATAAGTCATCATGATTTCCTCTGATGCAAATGCAGTTTTGCTTGCTTTTAAGGTCTATCAAATAATCAATTACTTGTGGCGATTGGCTCCATCCATCAACATAATCGCCTAAAAATATAAGAGTATCATCAATTGTAACTTTGGCTTTTTTCATCACTTGTTCAAGTGCGAGTAGTCCGCCGTGTATGTCGCCTATAACAAATGTTCGCATTTTTTATTATTTCGTGTAGAAATACAAAAATAAAGAAAATGATTTGTTTGTGAACATTAAGTTGTGAATCTTTAATCAGGAAAAAAGGCAGTAAATTTTATTTGAAAGAATTTTCGCTTAAAATTTTATTAAAATGCAAGTTAAAAAAAAATTATATTTGCCAAAAATTACGCCTTAAAAAATAAGTTTATGAAATCAAAAATTACTTTATTATTTATTCTTTCTTTATTTATATTATCCTGTTCGGGTGATGATGACGCCAAATCTAAACAATTCGAGTTCTTAGAATTTGAGAAAGATGTTGTGCTGCCTTCTGTTAATAGTGGTGATATTACTTTCCTAGCGATAAATTTTGATGAGAACCTGACTAACTGGGATCTTAAACTTACCGATGATGCCGGAAATGTTTTACCTGTAATACTTAGTAGTGTAAAAAAGACGGGACATGGTTACGTAGATAACGAAATACAAAGAATTGCATTTACAGCTGCTCCTAAAAATGAAGGTGTTTATACGTTAGTGATTAAAAATAAGACTACGGATCAACTCTATACGGATCATTTTATAGTAAGAAGCAAAACTTTTAATAAAATCCAATATTCATATGCTTCATCTTATAACATAATAGGAGGATGGAGTTCAAATGAACCAGAACCTACATGGGACTATATTTATTTTCAAAAGATAAAAAATACTATTCAAAGTGATCTTGTGACAACTGGTATTTCAGGAATTAAATTAGAAAATGTAACTACATTTAAGGAGTATAATATAGACTATTCTGTAAACACTGAGACGAAAAAAATAGAATTTACTCTTCCTGTAGGAGTTCCTGAAGGAAACTATTATCTGTCGGTTAGATATAGTAACTTCACTAGTGCTTATTTCGAAAAGGATATAGTAGTGCAAGAGGAAAAACTACCAAAAGTTGCTTCTATTAATAAAAATACTTTTAAAGGAAAAGAAATAATGACGCTGAAAGGAAATGATTTTAGATATAAAGTGGATTTAGATTTACTTCCAGGTTCACTATTTAGAACGTATCAAGTAAGTTCTTATTTGGTTTTTACCAATAATAACGGAACCGGAGAAATAGAATTAAGCACTTACGATAAAGATCCTAGTTTTAAATATATGAATGCTGAAGGTACAGAAATTAATTTTCCATTTCACGGACAGACTAGTGAAGAGGATTTTTACTATGGCAATGATTATCCCCGTACCTATTTTGAAGGTACGGTTCAAGTCAGAACAGGTGCATATTTAAGCGAACCGATAGCAATTCGTGTAGACTTTAAATAGTTAACATCATTTGATAAGTTTAGAAGCTGCAATTTTTTAATTGCAGCTTTTTTTATGATTTTTTGCATCTCATTTTCAAGGTTTCCTGCTTAAATTTGTAACATGTCTGAAACGCCTGTATATCGAAAAATTATCCATATTGATATGGATGCTTTTTATGCCTCGGTAGAGCAGATGGATAATCCTGCTTTACGCGGAAAACCTGTTGCTGTTGGTGGTTCAGAGAATAGAGGAGTAGTTTCTGCAGCAAGTTATGAAGCCCGTAAGTTTGGTGTACGAAGTGCTATAAGCGGGGTTTTGGCTAAAAAATATTGTCCTGAAATTATTTTTGTACGTCCGCGATTTGATCGTTACAAAGAAATTTCGAATAAAATTCATGAAATCTTTCATGATTATACTGATATGGTCGAGCCACTTTCGCTGGATGAAGCTTATCTGGATGTAACGCAGAATAAAAAAGGAAATCCAAGTGCGAGTTTGCTGGCTCAGGAAATCAGATTGCGGATTTTAAATGAGGTTGGAATCTCTGCTTCAGCAGGAATTTCGATTAACAAATTTGTAGCAAAAATAGCCAGCGATGTCAATAAACCAAACGGCCAAAAAACGGTAAATCCTGATGAAGTAGAAACTTTTTTAGAAGAATTACCAATCAGAAAGTTTTACGGTGTTGGAAAAGTAACGACTGAAAAAATGTATCAATTGGGAATTTTTACCGGAACTGACCTGAAAAGTAAATCTGTAGAGTTTTTAGAGAAACATTTTGGGAAATCAGGTGCTTTTTATTACAATGTAGTACGAGGAATTCATAACAGCGAGGTAAAATCGAATCGTATTACCAAATCAGTTGCGGCAGAGAATACTTTTGATGTTAATTTAACCTCCGAGATTTTCATGCTGGAACAACTCGATACAATTGCAACTTCACTGGAAAGACGATTGAAAAAACATAAAATTTCGGGAAAAACGGTTACGTTAAAGATTAAATACAGCGATTTTACCCAACAAACACGAAGTAAAACATTGCCCTATTTTATTTCGGATAAAAGCCTTATTTTAGAAACAGTAGAAGAATTATTATATCAGGAACGAATGAAAGATTCAGTTCGATTACTGGGTATTTCCCTTAATAACCTGAATACAGAAGAAAAAAAAGCAGTTATTGTACAATTAAAATTTGCCTTTTAACCAATATTAAACAATCGTTAAATAGAAAGTTTTTTTGTTTTGTGATGAATTTTCGTTCTATCTTTGGTTGAAAAGATTTTTATATCATTAAATAATTCGAAATGAAAAAAGCTAATTTTGATGATGTATCACATCGTAATTCGGTTCCTATTTTAGCATGGGATTTTCATTATGAATATGTAAATGAACTCAAAGCTATTTTTGCTGATTTAAAGAAAGTAAATAAGATCTCGAATCAGTTTACATGGAATGAAAAAAATCTCGAAATAGAAACGCGTATTAAGGAAGAAGTAGTTTTAGTAACAGATCCGGATCTAAAGATCGTTTTCGCATCAAACGGAATAAAAAAAATGACGGGTTATTCTGAACTGGAAGTATTGGGAAAAACGCCAAAAATGTTTCAGGGACCAGAAACTTCTAAAATTGTTTTAAAAGAGATCAGAGAAGCAATAAAATTGCAGGTTCCTTTTGAAAAAACAATTGAAAACTACAAAAAAGATGGCAGAACGTATAAATGTAAAATCAATGGTGCTCCGGTTTTTAACTTAAAAGGAGAATTGACACATTTTATTGCTTTCGAGAAAGAAGTTGCTTAAGGTATTAACCGCAAAGAATGTTTTTTGCCACGAAGTTACCAAGACACAAAGTTTTTATTTTCATATTACTTATATAAAAAAAGGCGCAAAGAAAAAATATCTTTGCGCCTTAGAGCCTTTTGGCTATAGCTTTTTATAAGTTTTCAAAGAAATCATTTCCTTTATCATCAGTAATGATAAAAGCTGGGAAATCTTTAACGGTAATTTTACGAACTGCTTCCATTCCTAATTCTTCAAAATCAACAACTTCAACTTTCAGGATGTTATCCTGTGCTAAAATTGCCGCCGGACCACCAATAGAACCTAAGTAGAAACCGCCATATTTATTACAGGCATCAGTTACTTGTTTGGTACGGTTTCCTTTTGCCAGCATGATCATGCTTCCACCATGTTTTTGGAATTCATCTACATAAACGTCCATACGCCCTGCAGTTGTTGGTCCAAAACTTCCTGACGCCATTCCTTCCGGAGTTTTTGCAGGACCTGCATAATAAACAGGATGATTTTTAAAGTATTCCGGCATTGGTTTACCAGCTTCCAACATTTCCATAATTTTTGCATGCGCAATATCTCTGGCTACAATTACAGTTCCGTTTAGTTTTAAACGTGTTTTTATTGGGTATTGAGTCAATTTAGCCAAAATATCAGCCATTGGCATATTCAAATCAATTTCTACAGGAGCTTCTAAATGTGGTGCTGTTTCCGGTAAGAACTGCTTTGGATTAACTTCTAATTGCTCTACGAAGATTCCGTCTTTTGTAATTTTTCCTTTGATATTTCTATCAGCAGAACAAGAAACGCCTAATCCTACCGGGCAAGAAGCTGCGTGACGAGGCAAACGGATGACGCGAACATCATGTGTGAAATATTTTCCGCCAAATTGAGCGCCAATAGCACTTTCCTGACAGATTTTCTGAACTTTTTCTTCCCATTCGATATCACGGAAAGCCTGACCGGCCATATTTCCTGAAGTAGGCAAATGGTCATAATATCCGGCTGATGCTTTTTTGACAGCACTTAAGTTCGCTTCGGCAGAAGTTCCGCCAATAACCAAAGCCAAATGGTAAGGAGGACAAGCCGAAGTTCCTAAATCTTTTATTTTTGCGCGAACAAAAGCATCCATTGATTTTTCATTCAATAATGATTTTGTTTGCTGATATAAGTATGTTTTATTAGCAGATCCACCACCTTTTGCCATAAATAAAAACTCATAAGAAGTTCCTTTTTTAGCATAGATATCAATTTGCGCCGGAAGATTTGATCCTGAATTTTTTTCTTCAAACATCGAAATCGGAACAATCTGTGAATAACGTAAATTACGTTTTTGGTAGGTATTGAAAATTCCTCTGCTCAGCCATTCTGCATCATCAACACCTGTATAGATGCTTTCACCTTTTTTTGCCATTACAATTGCTGTTCCGGTATCCTGGCAGCTTGGTAACTGACCTTCGGCAGCAACAGACGCATTTTGCAATAAATTGTAAGCCACAAAACGATCATTATCTGTAGCTTCAGGATCGTCAAGAATCTTTCTTAATTTTTGCAAATGTGTCGTTCTAAGCATAAACGAAACATCTGTAAGGGCTTCTTCAGCCAATAATTCTAAACCTTTTGGGTCAACAGTTAAAACTTCACGTTCTCCAAATTGTTCAACTTTCACAAAATCAGAAGTAATTTTGCGGTACTGTGTATCATCCTTTAAAATTGGATAAGGGTCTTGGTATATAAAATCAATCATTGCTTTGTTTTTTACAAAGTTAGAAATTATTTACCTAAGAAAGAATTTGAATAAGGGCTGTTTTTTGGAGTTTATTTGACAGAATGAAAGTCATCAAAGGACATTTTTTTCTGAAAGTAAGTCTTGTCTTTTTTCGAGAGTAATTGTTTTTTCCAGTTATTTCCTTTTAATCGAAAAACAATTGAATCTGAGTGCGAAACTGTTCCCATATTTTCATCATTATCGTCAGGTTCGAACGAAACTGTTTTGCAATAAAAAGATTCAGGATTTGTTTTTGCGCCAGGATTTTCAAATTCTACCCAACTTCCCCAACCGCTGTCAGACATCGTATACCATTCATGAACCAATTGGATATCATCGTTTTTTAAATAATACAAATAATGGTTTTGATTGTAGCCACAAGCAGGATATCCAAAAGTAATTTGGATAAAAGGTGAGTTTTTGGCGCTTTCTGTTCCTAATCCGAATATTGCTCCCCATTCTGATTCTTTATCAACTCCTTTAATGGTAATATTTGAAGAAGTAGTTTTGCTTTGATTCTGATAGAAATCAAGTTGGTACTTTGCAGTTACGATACTGTCTTTATCTGCTTTTTGACCTAAAAGATGTGCCAAAATATAATGGTCTTTGGATGTTTCTCCGTAATCAGAAATAGAAATTGTATCAGTTTTTAAGAAGTTATCTTTTGTGCTAATCATTTCTGTTTTAGCTCCAGGATTTTTATTTGTTATTTGTAATTCAGATTTCGGTTTCTGGCAACCAATTAAAAGCAATAAAATAGAAAGATATTGTGGTTTCATTAATTCGCAATATTTATTTGATGTTTGTTTAACAGGGATTAAAAAAATGAAATTTAAACTGTGTAAACCGGATTAAAATCCGGTTCTACAATATAATCCGTTCCTCCGGAACTCTAAAAAAAGAACTATGGGCTCGATTGCTATTTTAGACCGGATTAAAATCCGGCCCTACAATATAAGCCGTTCCTCTGGAACTTTGAAAAAAAAAGCTATCGGATCATTCGTGTTTTAACCGGATTAAAATCCGGCCCTACAATATAAGTCGTTCCTCTGGAACTCTGAAAAAAGAGCTATCGGATCATTCGTGTTTTAACCGGATTAAAATCTGGGTCTATAATACAAGCCGTTCCTCCGGAACTTTGAAAAATAGCTATTAGCTCGATTGCTATTTTTGACCAGATTAAAATCCGGCTCTACAATATAATCCGTTCCTCCGGAACTCTGAAAAAGAGGTATCGGATCATTCGTGTTTTAACCGGATTAAAATCCGGCTCTACAATATAATCCGTTCTTCCGGAACTCTGAAAAAAGCTATTTGCTCGATTGCTATTTTTAGACCGGATTAAAATCCGCCTCTATAAATATAATCCGTTCCTCCCGAACTCCAAAAAGAGCCATCGGCTCGACCAATATTATAGGGCTGGACTTTAGTCCAGTTTAAAATGTATTACAATTTTATTGAATTATTTTAAATTTTCAAAAATATATCTTTCATCAAATTTGACATTGGATTTGTCTAAAAATGATAAATATTCGTCTTTAAAGGTTTATTTTTTATGATGTTCTTCCTGGTTCGCAATATATTTATAAACGGCATTAATGTGAGAGTGGCTGTAAGAGAAAACGCCATAACCTTCCTGCCATTCAAATCTATATTGGGTTAATTGGTTATCATTAATAAATTTTGAAGATTTTCCTTTTACAATTTTCATCAATTCCGAAATTGAAATGGTAGGTTTTAAACTTAAAAGACAATGGACATGATCTTCTGTGCCATTTACAATTATTGTTTTACAACCCGTTTCATTTATTAAATTTCCAATTACACTTAATATTTTAGACTTACATTCATTAGTAATAATTGCTTCTCTGTATTTTACGGCAAAAACTGCCTGGATATATACTTGATGGTAAGTATTTGACATTTTATATTTATTTGCAACGATTTTAAATTCATTACAACAACACAAAATATTCTTACAAAAAATATTTGTTTTGTATATTTTAAATCAGATTAAAATTAGATCCCACAATATAAAACGTTCCTCCAAAACTCCAAAAAAGAGCCATCGGCTCGCCCCATATTATAGGGCTGGACTTTAGTCCAGTTTTACGTAATGAGTATATTTATATTAAAAAAACCAAGTCGCCACAAAAATTGCCGTAATAACACAAATAAGATCTACCAAAAGCATTGTGCCTAATGCGTATCGCGTATTTTTGATATTTACAGAACCAAAATAAACAGCAATTACATAAAAAGTGCTTTCGGCGCTACACTGAAAAATACTGCTTAGTCGTGCTGTTAAAGAATCTGCTCCAAACGTATTCATTGAATCAATCAGGAATCCACGGGATCCTGCAGAACTAAAAGGACGAAGCATTGCAACCGGTAATGCATTTGTGATTTCCTTACTCACTCCCATATTCGAAAAAACAAACGCAATTGCATCACTGATAATTTCGAATAAACCGCTGTTTCTAAATAGAGAAATAGCGACTAACATTCCTAAAACGTAAGGAAAAATAGTAACACCGGTTTTAACTCCGTTATTTGCACCCACTACAAATGTCTCAAAAACAGTAGTATTGGCATCGGCAAATTTCTTTTCATGTTTAAATGAGAAAACCAATGTAAACCCAATAATACCAATTAATATTAACCCGGAAAGGTTAGAGGTAAAGTAGTTTTTTCCAATTAAATCCAAATGATTTACATACATCAGTAAACCAACAATGGCGGCAATTAATCCCATTAATACAATGACAAGAGAAGCACTTTTGAAATTGATTTTTTGTTTAATTCCCACAATCAAAAATGCTGCAATTGTACCAATGAAAGAGGTAATGATACACGGAAGCATAACATCAGCAGGATTAGTGGCGTTTGCAGCGGCGCGATATCCAATGATCGAAGTCGCGATTAATGTTAGGCCAGAAGCGTGAAGACACATAAACATAATTTGTGCATCACTCGCTTTGTCTTTGTCGGGATTTATTTCCTGTAAACTTTCCATGGCTTTCAGTCCAAATGGAGTTGCAGCCGAATCTAATCCCAGGAAATTAGCAGCAAAGTTTAAGGTCATGTAGGATATAGACGGATGATTTTTAGGAATACTTGGAAAAACTTTTACAAATACCGGACTCAATACTTTAGCTAATTTTCCTGATGCACCAGAAATGATTAAAAGTTCCATCAATCCACAGAAAAAAGCCAGGTAGGCAATAAGTGGTAAGATCAAATCGACCAAAGTACTTTTACAAGTAGGTAATAATCCATCAGATTTTTGAAGACCGCTGAAAATTTTTACCGTTTTGTTTTTATAAACATAAGTTGTATCAGCATTAAGTGTGTCACGATTGATAATCATGGTTTGACTTGGTGCCTTTTTAATACTATCCTTGATAAAAGCAGGAAGTTCATGAATGTATTTTTCAGAGATTAAAACAGGATCATCTTTTTTTCCATTTATTACAGAATCAATAGTATAAGTATTGGCAGTAAATAGACTGACAACAATAAAAACAATCGAAGAAATAAAAATGACTAACCAGAATCTACTTAATACCATAATGCTATTTTTTTGTAAATGTAATTATTTAGCAATAAAATGCACAATGATTTTATTGGTGAAACCAGAAGTATTCAATTGAGAGTATATTTTTTTTAGCTATCAATTTAAATCTTATCGTAAATAATCATGTTATTAATATTTCGCCCCGATGGGGCTCGAAATCGAATTGTCAATTCTGTTTCTATAAATATAGCACTCCTAAAGGAGTTTACTTAAGATCAGGAGAACGGTATATTTAAAGAGTAATACTTGAAATCTTTGATATTAGCTTTAAAAGCTCCTTAGGAGCAATAGTTTGAAATTATAGAATAAAAATTTATTCAATAACAATTTTTGTTCCCAGATAGTTTTCAAAAGATTGAATCCCTGCAAAAAGAGCAGTCTTTTTTTCCTTTTCAGTTACATTAAAAAATTCCGTTTCTATTTTTGCATGATCTTTTTTAATTGTTCTTTTCCATGTTCCAATTACTTTTCCGTTTTCGAGAATAATGGGTTTAAAAATTCCGTTATTGGTAAAAGCTTTAGCCTGATGTTCTAGTAAAATTAAAGCTTCGCGGGTTTTATATGAAATTAAAATTTCATCAAAAGCAGGAAGAAAATGGATGCTTTCGCGGAAGTTGGTTTCATACGAAATATCTTTTCCAAACCAGTAAACTTGATTTTCAATCTCGACTGAATTCAATTGCAATTCAATTGCATTTATGGCCATTTTGCAGGTAGTTGGTGGAAAACCAGACCACCAAGAAAAGTCAAGAAGTGTAGCAGGGCCGTGGCTTTCGAAGTAACGTTTGGCTAATTTAGAAAGTGCTTCTTCTTTGGTTAATTTTATCGAAGGTCTCGTAACTCTTTCTTCAAGTAAGGCATACGTTATTTGCTTTCCTTTCATTTTTCCGTTACAAACCAAACCGTCCAATTCAGCATTCATCATAATAGCGGCACTCAAAAAATGTTCGCTTGACGTCTTTTTTATATTAAGTTGCTGCATGATTTCATCACGGGTCAGATGATTATTTCCTGCTAACATTTTTTCGATAGCCAGGTTAATCTGATCTAGTTTGTTGAGATCATAACCATATTTTTTGGCAGCTGAATTTGTAAATCGTTTGACTTGCGGAGCTGAGAGATCCAGCATCCAGTAAATATCTTCTGTCGAAACAAAATGCCATGTTGGTCTAAGAATGTGAGTCCTGATAATTTTTGCAGAGTTTATAGCGTCTTCAATTGCTGCTTCAGTAGCCTCACATCTGGAACCAATCGCCCATTTTGCCATTGCATAATCCTGAGCCTGCATCGCGCCAAGATGACGAACTATTTCAACAGGAGAACTTGGGTTCGTTTCAAGAAGCTTTTGCGCAGCAAGACGGTGATGTGAAATTTCCTTATGCGTCATTATCTAAAGCATTAATTTTAAACTTTGAACCTTTGTGGCTATTTATCTTTGTACCTCCAAAAAACTATACATGAATAATTTCATCATCAATTAATAAATCTTCACGTCGCAAACGCAGGAAAACCTGAGCTACTGCAATCGTATCTTTCTCACAATAGGTTACAATTCGGTCAATATCTTTCTCGACATAAAAAACATGTCCCACCTGACTTCCGTCAATATCTCCTTTTGGAGAGGGAACACCAAGAATTTTGGTCAATAATTTTAGAGAGGTAAAGTGTTTGTAATCACCAAATTTCCATAATTCTAAAGTGTCTAAATGCGGAATCTCCCAAGGCTTTTTCCCAAATAAGTTCAATTTATCCGGAATTGCGATCTGATTGATAATCATGCGTCGGGCAATAAACGGAATGTCAAATTCTTTTGCGTTATGTCCGCACAAAAGATGTTGCGGATGATTAAAATGATTGTTTAATAAATTATTAAAGTCTTTTAGAATCTTTTTTTCATCTCCGAAGAACGAAGTCACACGAAAATTTCGAATATCTCCTTTGATGGTAAAATATCCAACAGAAATGCAGACGATCTTCCCGAATTCAGCCCAAATCCCTGCACGATCGTAAAATTCTTCCGGCGTAAACTCGTCTTTTCTTTGGTATTGCGTTTTATGGTCCCAAAGTGATTGCATTTCTACATCAAGCGAATTAAAGTCTTCTTCTTCCGGAACGGTTTCGATATCAAGAAATAGAATATTATTGAGGTTTATTTTTTCAATCATAGTTTTTAGTTTAACACGGATCACACGAATTGGCACAGATTAGTTTGAGCAAAACAATTACACGGACTTTCTGTTTTGTAAATATAAAGCTATAATTTTAATTCGTGTAAATCTGTGAAATTTGTGTTTTAAAATAAGCTCTGTTGCGCGCTTGGATTTTCATGTTCTAAAAGCCATTTCTTGCGAGATAATCCTCCTGCATACCCCGTTAAAGATCCATTTGTGCCAATTACCCTATGACATGGAACGACAATCCATAACGGATTTTTGCCATTGGCAGATGCAACGGCTCGAATTGCTTTTATATCGCCCAGTTTTTTAGTCTGATCCATATAACTAATGGTTTTGCCGTAGGGAATTTCTAATAGTAATTTCCATACTTTTTGCTGAAATTCAGTACCGCTGGGATTTAGTTTGAAGTCGAAATCAGTTCTTTTTTTATTGAAATATTCCTCTAGTTGCAAAACGGCTTTTTTTAAAACCTCCGGAATTTCTATAGAAACTTCGTTTGTATCAACATCTGAAACGGAAATTATAGCAACACCATCTTCATCTCCTACAATTTTGGTGATTCCTAAAGGTGAATTGATGTAAGCTGTTTCCATAAATTTTGATTTAACCGGGAAGGGCAATCCCGATAGCTATCGGGATACGCAAAGTTCGCAAAGTTTTTTTTAAACCATCTAAGTTATATAAGTAAATTTAAGTTTGGATGTTTCTCGAAGAAACGATTGTCACCCTGAGCGGAGTCGAAGACTAATGAAAACGGGATGGACTTTTCTCCCCGAAGCTTTGGGATTACTCAGCCAGACATACAAAAGCTTTTAATAATTTTCTAACTTAAACAGATAACCTAAACTATCTTCAACTTTTTTGCTTGAAATAACCTTTTTGATGTTTGATTTTTCAATACTGAATGTTGGCAAAACCAGATTTTGTTTTTTTGCTTTTTGAGTATAATATTCCTCTCTTGTGGAATGAAAAGGAGCAACAGCATTAAAAACTTCATTCCATTTTGATTGGTTGATGATTTCTTCGATGATTGAAATACAATCATTTTGATGGATTAAGTTTACGGGAGCATCTGGGTTTTCCAGGTTTTCTTTCCCTGCCATAAATTTTACGGGATGACGATCTGCTCCAATTAATCCGCCAAATCGCAAAATAGTAGTTTCGAAGTTTTGGTTTTTTTGTAAAATTCTTTCAGTTAAAAGTAATTGTTTACCGCTTTCAGTTTGCGGATTCGGAATCGTCTCTTCTGTAACATTTCCGTTTTCATCTCCATAGACAGAAGTGGAACTCACAAAAAGTACTTTTTTTACCGTTGATTTTTCGATAAACGGAATTAAAGTCTGAATCTATTCTACGAAAATCTTTCGCGAAGAATTGGATGTATCAGTATTGTTTCCTCGCAATTTTGGAGGAATATCAATAATCAAGATCTCACTATTCGCTAAAAAATCATTTATGTTTTCTGAAACACTTTCGCTTTCAAGCTCCACCAAAAAAGGATTTGTTCCGGCATTTTCTAAAATCGAAAGTTTACTTTCAGAAGTTGTAGATCCGTTTATCGAATGTCCTTTCTCTATTAATTTTTTAGCTAAGGGTAAACCCAGCCAACCGCAGCCTAATATGCTTATTTGTGTCATTTTTTTTGAAGATTCAGAGGTTCAGAGGTACAGAGGTTCAAAGGGAAAAGTTAAACTTAAAAAACTTTTCTGTGCGACTCTTTGCCTTTGCGAGATTTTTTTAAATTGCTTTTTATAAATCGAGGAAAAAACAAATTTTCTCTTTTCCTTTTGCACCAATTCTGTTGTAAAATTTTATGGCTCTTTCGTTAAATTGAGGCGTTCTCCACTGTATATTATTGCAATTTTTCTCTTTTCCGATTTCTTTTAATTTATCGATTAAAACTTCACCAATACCATAATTTCTCGTTTCTTCTTCTAAAAACAAACAATCCATATAAATTATATCTCCGGCATACCAGGTTGAATAGGTGAAATTATAAGTAAGATATCCTACAATATCTTGATGAGCAGCAACAACTAAACAAAATTGTTTTGGCTGTAAAGAGAAAAATGCTTCTTTCAAACTTTTTTCTTTTCCTTCCGGCGAATAATCGGCTTTTTCATATTCAGCATGTTTTTGACATAAAATAATAAGTTTTGGTAAATCGGTTATTTCGCAATTTCTTATTGTATATTCCATTGTAGGTTGATTTCGTTTTGTAGAAAAGTGATGAAATGATGAAAATAGTCCGGATATTCCTGGTTTTCCCGAATAGCAATAAAGTGTTTTCGCTTTAAGCCGTTTTTGCCAATTTTGATGGCTTTTATCGGATTGTTTTTCAAATGTGGTAACAAGGCCCATTTTGCCATCGACATTACGCCCATATCTGCTTTAACCATTTCCAGAGAAGCTTCGGTCAATGGCAAAGGAGTGACTTTTCTGGGAGTAACTTTGGCTGGAGCCAAAATAAATTGATGAATGGTAACGGTTTCCATCGGAAGTGAATGAATTAATAGATGTTCGTTGACAAAATCTTCGGCAACGACATATTTTTTATTTGCCCACGCATGATTTTCAGAAACTGCCATCACAACTTCGTCCTGAAAGAGTTCAATATATTTGATGTTTTTGTCTTTGATCTGATCGCTGATGATCGCAATATCAATAACGTTTTCAAGTAATTTTTGTAATGGAATATGGGTCGCTTCGGTTACGATCTTTAAATCTACATTGGGATATAAAAGATGAAATTGCTTTAAAACCGGCGGAAGCCAATGATAACTCGAAAAACATTCCGTACTAATTCTAATTTCGCCGTATTCTCCATACACCATTTGCTTGATTTGAGATTCTGTTTGCGAAAGTTTATGGAGAATTTCATTCGCCAGTTCATAGATTTTTTCGCCTGCTTTGGTCAAAACCAGTTTTTTGTTTGTTCGCAGGAAAACAGGAGTTCCCAATTGGTATTCAGCTTCTTTGAGTTGGTGGCTCAACGCAGATTGCGTCAAATGCAATTTGTCAATTGCTTTGGTGATGCTTCCTTCTTCAACAATTGCTTTTATTAATCTTAAATGACGGATTTCCATTCTTTGGGAATTAGAATGCAAAGGAACAAAATTTTAGGATGGTTTTTCTATGAAAAAAAGTAATCAAGTGGATCAATTCTTTTCGTTTTTATGGGATATATAGTTGAGTTACATTTGAAAAATCATAACAATAAAGCGGTAATGAAATGGAAGCACAAATTAAACATTATGAAAACAAACTTGCCTTTGAAATGGATTCGTCTGATTTGTTTGACGCCTTGAATAACGGAGAGAGAATAATTGCTGTTGATGCCCGAAAAGCATTTGGTTTTGAAGCAGAACATATTCCATCAGCAATTAATATTCCGCATCGCGAAATGACGTTAGAAAGTACAAAACATTTAGATAGAGAGGTTTTGTATGTAACATATTGCGACGGAATTGGCTGTAATGCCTCAACAAAGGGTGCATTGAATATGGCGAAACTAGGCTTTAAAGTAAAAGAATTAATTGGCGGAATCGAGTGGTGGAAGTTCGATGGTTATGCCACAGAAGGTACAAATGGAGTAAAATCTGGACTGAAGATTGAATGTGCCTGTTAAACAAAAAGGGTAAACTTTACGATTGAACGTTTACCCTTTATATTTTAAAACTGGAATTTATTCGATTGTAATATTGTTTTCTGCTGCAATTTTCTTGAATATAGCTTCTTTATTTTCTTTTACCATTTTTTGATAAATAACTCCCATTAGCATTTCGGTATCTTTTGTATAGTCTGATTTGTCAGCAGTATAAATTCTGTGGGCAATGAAAATATCAGTAAGCGCTTTTTCATCATTATTTATGGCAAAATAGCTTTTTCCTGCACCAAAATATCCTTCGGCATTATCAGGCTGATAGTGTATTAGTTTTTCATAATACTCTATAGCGCTCTTAAAATCAGATTTTAAAGTATAAGCCACTCCAATGTTCATTAAGGCATATTCGCCTTCAGGATAAATATCCAGTGATTTTTTATAATATTTAATAGCATTATCATAATCCTCAAGTTGCCTGTAACAAACTGCAATGTCGTCGAGTGCCAAAACAAAATCAGGATCTTGTTTCAAGGCGATTTGCAAATTTTCGATGCTTGATTTATAGTTTTTGTTGCGCATAAAGCCTTTTGCAACCTGATAAGAGTTTTGTGCCTCTTTATTTTTGGAATCACTATAATAAATATCAGATTTGCTTTCAGCGGTTTTTGGTACTAAATCAGGGCAAGTTTTACCAATAGTGGCATCAGATTTTTGCAGCAGGCTTTTGATTCCTTCTACGGTATTTATTCCTTCTCGTACTTTAGCATCTTTATCATTCAAAACAACTTCTGACATTGAATTAGTCAGACAGTTTCTGTAAATTTCTTCGTTTATCTCTTTGCTTTTCTGTAAGCATGAGCAGGCTTTTTTTGCTATTTTTTCCTCTAAAGTCTGACTGTTAGCATTCAGGAAACTTGTGGCAATAAAAAGCAGGAAAATTTTCTTCATTTTGGTTTAGTTAGCTTTGGTTAATTCAGAAATGTTGATTACTCAGGTCTGACCACTGGTTTCAAACTATCTTTTGCAACAGCCGTACTGTCTTTTACTGCAGTTGCAGGTGTCAGGCTAGTTGCAGGTGCTGTATATTTTTTTATTTTTTGTTGAATCAATACGGCATCATTTAAAACAAATGGAGTTGGCATCATCCAGTCGCTTCTTGGTTTTATTTTTAGTAACGGATTTGTCATTAAATCGAAAGAACTTTCGATAAGATCCATATCAAAAATAGATGATTTATTGATGTAGAAATCCATTATAAGGGGTTCGTTGGCTACGACATAATAACATAGGATTTTTGATCCGTCACGCTCCAGACGATTTCCTTTTTGATCTGAAGTAGAAACACCATTAGCTTTAAAGTTGAAGAAAGTCATTTTAGGATTGGCATAAATATCATAACGATTTACCTTTCGGTTTGGAGATATTTTAATTTTTAAATACCTGTTGTTTCCTACAGTACTGTCTTTTAAGAAAGCAATCGTTGGTTTTTGAAGCTCAACAACCGGTGCGATTGCGCTGTATGTAAAACCGGAATTGTATTTACTCGTTAACGGAAGAGCATTTAAGCCAACTGCTTTTTGATTTTTTTCTCCCAAGTAACTTTTAGTCCATTCGTCTAAGTTTACATCATAAGTAGTCCAGACAGCTGAGTTTGTATTGGCATTATAAACGTATAATAAACTGTTTGATTTTGCTTCTCCGTGTTTATAACCAGAGTGATATCCTGCATAGATGAAAAATCCAATAGATACCGCAAAAAAGAACATTGTCCAGATTCCTTTTTTAAAGAAATCTCCAAATATAGGAAGCAATAATCCAAAAAGTAAAACGGTTAGAATCGCACTTCCAAAGAGAATTTTTAAGCCCAGTCCAATAGGGAACATCAAAATAAATGGTGCTATAATGGCTAAAGCAGGAATACTGAATAACAAGTTTATGCCTAAGCTATAATGTTGGGTGATGACAAAAATCCCGAAAAGGATTACTCCAAAATAAACCGGGATGATTAAGAAACCGGCGCCGGTTAAACTATTTGCCAGAAAGGCGTTAATGATAATCCAAAGTAGCAATGGAGCTACAAAGTGGTTCATTGTGATCTTTGCTTCTGAAAAATGATGATAAAATGCAAAAGAAATTGCAATACTTAGTGCAACAAAAGCACCAATGTAAGCATGACCATTATAAGTAAATCCGTTAAGGAGATCTGAATATTGCGGATAGATCTGAAGCAGGATTTTCCAGCCTAAAAAGGTAACTAATCCTGAAACAACGAGTGATCCCAAAAGTGGAACAAATCCTCTGAAAATTTCCCTAAAAGTAATGACACGCTTCGCTTTTCCAATAAAAATAAAAAGAATTAATAAGCCTAAAGCCACGATGGTCATTGGTATAACCCATGAAAAAGGATAACTAATGAATGAAAACGGAATGCTGAAATAAACATGGTCTTCCGTTGAATCTGTTGTTGTTAAATCAACATTCGAAAAATATTTTAACAATGGCATCAAATAAGTTCCCTGATGCGCCAATGTCGTTTTGCTTAAATGCTGAACATCGTCTTGTTGTGTGTGATAATTATAATGTCCGTCTATAAACGCAAAATTGAATCCCTGAATCTTGCCCTGCTCTCTAAAAACGGTAAGATCAGTATCGTTTGGCAGCATTTTGTAAATACTGTACATCAACGAATTCGAAACCGGATATTTAGTTTTTGCATTGGCAAATTCTTTTACAAGAGCTTCATTTCCTTTGTTGGTTTCCATCAGCATATAACTTGGTCCTGATGAACCTCTTGCTTCAAAGTTAATGACCAAACCAACGTCTTTTGCCCAGGGATGTTCGTTGACAAAAAGGGCTGCGCCATTTAAT
The DNA here is from genome assembly GCF_050267765.1 of Flavobacterium sp. NPDC079362. Lineage (NCBI taxonomy): Bacteria > Pseudomonadati > Bacteroidota > Flavobacteriia > Flavobacteriales > Flavobacteriaceae > Flavobacterium > Flavobacterium sp. NPDC079362. Next base: position 290,133 of record NZ_JBNNFM010000001.1, read on the forward strand.
CCTAATTCTTCGGCATCAGAAAAAAGAATGATGATGTCATTTTTGTGTGGTTGTTTGGCGTATAAAAAAGCACGAATTCCTTCCAGAATTGTCGCTACTCCTGAGGCGTCATCGCTTGCGCCTTTAGAAAACGAATGTGGGGCACTATCATAATGTGATAATAGTAATAGTGCTTTTGTATTATTGGTCCCTTTTATACGGGCCAGAATGTTTTTAGATTTTACTAAAAGTCCTTTATCATTTAGGGTAAATCCTTCCTGAATAGAAGTCTCTAGTCCAATTCGGTTGAGTTCCAGTTTAAGATAATTGGCTACAAGTTCATGATTGGTTGAGCCAACATAGTGAGGTTTTTGCGCAATAATTTCGACCTGATTTAGTGCTCTCTCTGTCGAGAATTCTGCAAGTGCTTCTTCATCTTTCGAAATCCATTGAGGCATCATCGAGGCGTAGATTATACCAAGAATAGCTAGAATGCAGACTATGGCCAGAATTGAGGTGGGATTTTTTTTCATGATGAATACGTACTATATTTCTTTTTTAACAAGCATAAAATAATCATTGTCCAAAGAGCGATATCCTTGATCATACAGAAAATAGTAGGTATTTCCTGTTTTGGTCTGCAAGATATTGGTAAAGAAGTCGAAATCAAAGCCTTTGTTTATCATTTTTTCCCGAGTTGCTTTAGATTTTCCATCCATGTTAAGTTCAGACAAAATACGGTAATTTTTTCTTAATTTGTTGTTTACATTGCGCATGAAATTAGTGCTGTCCTTGTTTATCTTGTTATTGTAGGCATTTCGACAGCTGTCTGAACAAAACTTTTTGTCTTCTCTGCCTACTATTTTTTCGGAGCATTCCAGGCATGTTTTCATGGTTCTAGCTTTTTGATTTCATACAGGTCATGTCGCCTGTCCTTTAAGATTCGAACACTTCCATGTTCGTGAAGCTGTTTTAAGAGATTCAGATCAACATCAACAATCAGGGTCATTTCTGTATTTGGCGTTGCCTCAGCTTTTATACCATTACTGGGAAAAGCAAAGTCAGACGGCGTAAATACAGATGCTTGTGCATATTGAATATCCATATTGTTCACTTTTGGTAAATTACCAACACAACCTGCTATGGCTACATAACATTCGTTTTCGATTGCACGCGCCTGCGAGCAGTGTTTGACACGTGTATAAGCGTTTTGGGTATCTGTAAGAAAAGGTACAAACAAAATATTCATTCCTTCGTCAGACATTATTCTCGAGAGTTCAGGAAATTCGACATCATAACAAATTAAGATTCCAATTTTTCCGCAATCTGTGTCAAACGTCTTAAATTCAGATCCGCCTTTCATTCCCCAATGCTGCACTTCGTTTGGTGTAACATGAATTTTGGTATACATTTCTGAAGTTCCGTCTCTTTTGCATAAAAAACCAACATTATATAAATTACCATTGTCTAAAAGAGGCATGCTTCCGGTAATAATATTGATGTTGTAAGAGATGGCGAATTCCTGGAAACGTTTTCTAATGGGGTCAGAATATCTCGCAAGTTCGCGAATGGCTTCAGCTTCGGATAAATGATTGTAATCAGCCATTAAAGGCGCGATAAAAAGCTCAGGAAACAAAGCAAAATCACTTCCATAACCTGAAACGACATCGATAAAAAATTCTGCCTGCTCAAAAAACTCTTCCAGATTATTTAGTTGACGCATTTGCCATTGAACCAACCCCAAACGAATAACGCTTTTTTCGAGATTAATAAGTTTTGGACTTTCATCATAATAAACATTATTCCATTCTAAGAGAACAGCAAATTCCTTAGATTCTTCATCGCCTTCCAGATAGTTTTTGATAATCCTTAAAACGTGAAAATCATTACTCAGCTGAAATGAAAGTACAGGATCATGTAATTCTTTATGTTTTACTTTATCAATATAATTTTTTGGCGTAAGCTTTTTAGAATGCTGGTTATAATTAGGGATTCTTCCTGCGAAAACAATAGCTTTTAAGTTCAATTGTTCGCAAAGTTCTTTTCTGGCATCGTACAAACGACGGCCCAAACGTAAACCTCGATAATTAGGGTGAATAAAAACATCGATTCCGTATAATATTTCTCCGTCAGGATTGTGTGTTGAGAATGTATAATCACCAATAATTTGTTTGTAATTATGTCTTTTATCGACTAATTTTTCATCTACAATAAGAGATAAAGCAGATCCTACAACTTTGTCATCAACTAAAATTACCAATTGGCCTTCAGGAAATATAGAAAGTAATTTTTCAATGTCTTTTTCTTTCCAATATGAATTTGCCATTTCGGGATATGACTCAATCATTGAATTTTTCAATTGTTTATAATCTTCTATTTCTAGATTTCGTAACTCGACTTTATTAATTTTTGTTTGCATTGTAGTATGATTTGTGTTAAAAATACGAAAAAAAATCCATTTACAAACGTTTACAAATAATTACAACCGAAAGTAATTAGTTGATAACCGAATAAGTTTTGCATTACATCTCATCTTTGCAATGTTGAATTTGATAATCGAATTCTTTATATATGAACATTTAAATATTATACGCCATGAATGCAATGAAAAACAGAGTACAATTAGTTGGTAACGTAGGTAACGACCCAGAAATTAGAACATTGGATAACGGAAGAAAATTAGCGCATTTGACTATTGCCACAAACGACAAATATACCAATGACAAGGGCGAAAAGGTTGAGCAAACAGAGTGGCATCGTGTAACTGCCTGGGGAAAAACGGCAGAAATTATCGAAAAATATGTACTAAAAGGCAAAGAAGTTGCCATTGAAGGTAAGCTGACCCACAGAAGTTATGACGATAAAAACGGTGAAAAGAAATATATTATCGAAGTTGTTGTCACTGAAATTCTTCTGTTAAGTAAATAGCGTTACGTTAAACTTGATATTCAAAAACCCGACAGGTTTTAATCCCGAGACTTCTGGATTAAAACCTGTCGGGTTTAAAATTTATGTTGAAATGTATTTATAAAACAGATGCGCCGTTAATATCAGTAGTGAGTACTTCGCTCATATAATCAAAAAAAGGTCTCATGTTTTTGCAGGTTTCTAAGGCTTGTTCCAGAAAAAGCGGACTTAGTACTTCGTCATCAGTAAAACGTTTAATGATCAAAAACTGTTTGTATCTAAGTAAGTCAATAGCTTCATGGGTGATATCAAATCCTTTTGGTGTTGTTTTAAGCTGTTCGCCTTGTAAAGTTCCAAAAGTTTTGACAAAAGATTTTGAACTCAATATTTTTTTCATCGGTTCAGAATCATGGGCAAATTCACTTCTTACACGTTTTAGATCTCCGGCATTTGGTCCCCAAAAACCACCGGCAAAAAAACTGTTTCCTTTTTCCAGATGAAAATAATAACCGCCGCGCCTTTGACTTGTTGCTCTTGTAAAACTGCCGCCCCAAAAGGTTTTAAAAGGAGTTTTGTCTTTAGAAAAACGAATGTCACGATAAATTCTATACACACTTTTTTTGCCCGAAGAAGTTTCTAAAACATCAGTTTTTGAAAGTTCATGAAGCAAAGCACCTGCAAAAGTTTCAATATGATTTAATTCTATTAAATAAGCAGGTTTATTGGCATCAAACCAAGGTTTATTATTGTTCTCTTTAAGTTGAGTCAAAAAATCAAGACTGGATTTGGGTATGATAATGTTTTCCATAATTAAATTTAGAATCTTTTTAAAATCAGAAGGCGATTAATTTAAACTAAAAACCCACCAAATTTGTTGGTGGGTTTTGTGTATATGTAGTTAAGCAGTTTTTTTGAATAAATCAAACATAGGACAACGTGAGCAGCGTTTCTTTTCACTTTTTTTGTATTTCTCACAGCAAGATGATTTGCAGTTTTCCAACTTTTTAATCTTGTCAAGGATAGCTGCGTTTTTCTTTTTCTTTTTATCCTTTTTCTTGTCCTTATCTTTTACTTTCTTGCTCAATTTTCCTCCGTATTTAAAAACAGAAGCAAATATAAAAGAAAATAGTTATTTTTAAGTATTCTAAATAAACTTTAACTATTTTTTATTTAGGGTTAATTGCAATAGAACTTGTAACCGTTAATTGCTGAATATCACGGTCGAACAAATATAATCCACCTTTGTCATCTCCAATTAAGTTGATTTTATCAAGAATAGATTTTGCTGTTGCTTCTTCCTCAATTTGTTCTGCAACGTACCATTGTAAGAAATTATGAGTTGCGTAATCTTTTTCTAAGAAAGTAATGTGTACCAACTCATTGATAGATTCTGAAACAAAAATCTCATGGTTATAAAGAGCTTCAAACATTTCTTTAAAAGTAGAATAAGATGTTTTAGGTGCTTTTAGATCTGTAATCTGCGCGTGACCTCCGCGTTCGTTTACATACTTAACTAACTTAAGCATATGAGCGCGCTCTTCGTCTGATTGTGTGTACATAAATTGTGCGATTCCTTCTAATCCGTGTACTTCAGCCCAACAAGCCATAGAAAGGTAGGTTTGCGAAGATTCGGCCTCTATGCGAATTTGCTTATTTAAAGCTGACTCAATATTTTTTGATAACATAATAATGACTTTTTTGTAAAGTTAGAAAAAATTATCCATTCCTCTTTTTTGAAATCCAAAATCACAGGACATTTGGATTAATTCTCAATAAATTTAAGGTTTTTTAATAGGCAAAGAATTCGAAAAAATAGCTTTATTACTAATCGGGTTTCCGCTGTCTTCCCTGATAAAACCATCTGTAAACTTGCGAATAGTATATTGTTTTAAGGCTGTGTCATAATAGCTTAAAATATAATAATCTTTCAATTTAATTATATTCTTAAGTGCGGCATTTTTATTCATACTCAGGTAATAAAAGATGTTGTCGATCGCTAAAGGTGCAGATTTCTCAGTGGGTACAAAATCTAAGTCAGCGTTTAACATCGAATCAAAATACACCATTTTGCTTTGACGATATTGTACTTGTCTTTCAAAATTTTCAAACGAATTGTTTTGTCCATAATTAAAATCAGAAACGATATATTCCAGATATCCGCCAAATGTTATATAGCTGTTTTTATTGTTTTTAAAAACGGAAATCCCAACACTGAGATCCGATAATTGACTCAGGAATTTATTGGTTGTTTTTATCTCGCGGGGTTTATTATCGTTTGTCTGAGCGAATAAAGGCGAATTTTTGAAACGAATAGTATCTTTTTTTGAAACCGAAATGCTTTTAATCGTTTTTTCAGAATCAAAATCTTTTATAGCAAACAAAAGTTCCTGTTTGTTGGCTGTGATTTGAAAGAGTTTGTTTTCGCTATAAAATGAATTTGAGCTTTTAGATAAAATTTTAGAATCCGGCTGATTGAAATTTTTCTCTGTAATATCAGCAGTTCCCATATTTAGATCGAAAACTTGTGTCGTTTTTTGGTTATAATCAAAAGTCAAAATAATTCGATCTTCCAGAACGTAAAGTTTATTTATAGAAACAGCTTTGTCTAATGGATTGAAATCATCTGACTCCATTTTTTGAATTGGAAAATATCGAATCAATGAACTGAAAGTGAGGTTCTGTCCTCTTTCATTTTGAAAACGAAAAGCTGAAAAATCAAACATTTTTATCTCACATTTTCCATTTTTTAATTCATAAAGAAGAAGATGTTGGCTGTTTTTTTCCTTTCCGAGAATGTAGAAATTATTGTTTTTTTGAAACGTGGTAATTATATATTCATTGTTTTCAGGAATATTAAAATTTAGGGCCCGGGAAGTATTATTGTCCAGATAATATTTTATAATTTTTATGTTTTGTGATTTTCTGGAGCTCCAGTAAAGTGTTGGATTTCCGTCATCGCTTATGCTGCTGCCCAGTAAAGATCTGTCTTCTGCGTCTTTTATAGAATCAGTAAATTGATTTTTCAGGAAAAAAGATTTGCTGTATTTTAGAATGTTGATGTTTTTAGAATCGGATGCAAAAACATAGACATCGTGATTTTTTACATCTTCGGCACTTAAGATCTGACTGTTTTCGTCAATTCTTTTTAGATCTAACGGAAAAGAATTTAAGATTGTTTGACTTAACAATACTGATGGAGAGGCTAAAAGAAAAAAAAGAAGAAGTTTTTTCATGAGTTTCGTTGCACAAATATTATTCCAAATTTAATTAAATTTAATGGATTAAAGTAAACTGGCAACTGGAATTGGGGAAAATAAAAAAAGCCCAAAAAGAATTTCTTTTTGGGCCCTTACTTTTTTGAAGTGGAATTATCTTACATTAAAAGTAACTCTTCTTGCTAATCTTCTTGCTTCAGCTGGATCTTTGTCGATAGAATTATCTGATCCGGCAGCAACAGTATTTAATCTTGAAGATTCGATACCTGCTTTTTCTAAAATGGTTTTAACATTCTTAGCTCTGGTGTTTGATAATTTGTTGTTATATTCTGCCTTACCAACCTGATCAGCATGACCAATAATGTCAAGAGATGCCGAAGGGTTTTTTCTTAAGTACGTTAAAACAACATCTATGGCAGCAGTAGAATTTTCGATTGGAGTCGATTTATTAAAGTCAAAATAAACACTGTAATATTGATCGTTAATCATTTCTTTTACAACATCTTTTTGAGGTACTGCTACTACAGGAACAGCTGCTACTATTTTTTCTACAATTACTTCAGTAGGTTTATTTGCTACTAAAGTTTCAAGTTCGTTTAATTTATTTTGTAATTCAGTAAGATCTTGAGATTCTGAGATTAAGGTCCAGTCAGCATGTTTTGCATTTTTTCCTAAATAAACCTGCAATCCAACTGTTCCGTTAAATAAAATTCCTGTAAAACCTCTTGAATCTGCAGTAGTTGCTCCGTCAAAAGTAGCATCTTGCGACGCATTCAGGATCGTAGTAAAATCACCGGTTAAAGCAAATCTGTCAGACAATCTAACCTGACCTGTAACACCTGCGATGAAGTTACCCATTCTGTCTTTAACATGTAAATCTTTGTTCTCTAACTGTGCCAGACCAAAACCTGCGTGACCTAATAAACCAAATGTTTTAGTCCAGGATTCAAAGTTCATGATTCTGCCTAAGTTAGCAACAGCTTGCAAGTCGGCTCTGTAATATTTTGAGTCAAAATCTATAGAATTGTTTTTTCCTGTAAAACTGTTGTATCCAAAATCAGCTTTTAAACCAAATTTGTTATTAAACATATATCTAACTCCAAGATCACCAACCCATAGACTTGGTGTGCTTGTAAAATAATTTGAGCTCATTGGACGTTGAGGTTTGTTTACACCTCCACCTAGTTCTACCGACCATTTATTGTAGGCTGTCGAACTTTTTTCTGTTTGCGCATTTGCATAAGCTACGGTCAAAGCAAACGCCAAAGTCATTACAATTTTTTTCATTGTTATTTTAGTTTTTAATTTTTCCCAAACTAACAATTTATTGTAAGAATTATGATCCAATAAAAGTCATAAATATAACAGAATAGGGTTAAATGTGCTTTCTAAACATTCATTAACTCCTGAAAATAATCGACAAATTGTCCCATATGCAAACCATCCATTAATCCATGATGAACATGAACAGACATTGCAATTGTTCTTTTTCCGGTTTCGGAAGTGATCATTTTTCCAAAAGAAATTTTAGGGCAACTGTCTGGAAACGTGTAGCTTCTGGCATGCGAAAGCGAAGTAAAATTTAACCACGGAATCGCCGAAAAATGAACTACGTTATCATCGTCAAATGATCTTGTAAAAAGTCCGGTTGTACTTTGAATACGCTTAATCTCTGCTAAAGCATTTTGTTCAAATATTTTAAAATCAGGATTATATTCGATTAATGAAAACCCAAAAGTACCGTCTTCGCGCCCAATTGTTGCCGATGCGTCAACACGATCGTTGATATAAATTTTGTCATCAGCGATTCTATACTTGAAATTCTCAATAGAATTTACTGCAACCAATGTTTTGTGCAAGTAATATATGAAGAAAGAAGCCTTGATGCTTTTTGCAGTTTGGTAGGCTTTTGTACAATCAATTTCTACGGTTGCACCAAAAAAAGGTTCTTCTAATTGTTTGAAAAATAAGAAATGTTCTTTTCTGTTCCAGTTTTCTAAATCTAAAAGTGTTTTCATTATGATAAGTTCTGAAGTATTTCAGTAATTTTTTCGAAGGAACTAAAATGCTCGTGTTCGACTTTGTGACTAATTTTTTCGTGTTCCCAAGTGGTATGAAACGGAATATGAACGGCGTAACCTCCAATTCCGAGAACCGGTAAAACATCAGATTTCAATGAATTTCCAATCATCAAAAATTCATTGGCCTTAATGTCTAAACGACCCAGTAATTTTTCATAATCAACTTCTTGTTTGTCTGACATTACTTCTATATGATGAAAATAATGACCCAAACCGGAACGATGTAATTTGCTGTGTTGGTCTTTTAGATCGCCTTTTGTAGCAACAACCAATTTGTATTTTCCGTGTAGAGATTTCAAGGTATCTTCGACTCCGTCCAGAAGTTCGATAGGTTTTTCGAGTAATTCTTTTCCGTATTGAATGATTTTTGCGATCGCTTCAATAGGGATTGTATTATTCGAAATATTCATCGCAGCTTCAATCATCGACAGAATATATCCTTTGATTCCGTAACCGTATAAAGGTAAATTCTGAATTTCGATCTTAAATAATTCCTGCGAAATACCCTGATGTGAAAGATAATCTTCCATCAAAGCGCAAAATTTATGTTCTGTTTCCTGAAAGTAAGGTTCGTTTACAAACAAAGTATCATCAGCATCGAATGCAATTACTTTTAAGTTTGGTATTTTGTTTCTATGTAACATGGTGTTTTTGTTTCAAGGTTGTTTTGTTTCAGGTTTCAGGTTTTCTTTGTTTCAGGTTTTTTAGCCACGAGTTAGCGCTAATTTTTTTTGCCACAGATTAGATCATTAAAAAAGATTAAATAAAAGAATCTGCGTTAATTTGTTTAAATCTGCAAAATCTGCGTGAAACTATTTTTTCGCCACAAATTCACAAACTATTTAAAATTAAATCCGCGTAAATCCGTTTAAACCCGTATCATCCGCGTGCCATTTCTCAATCCTAATTCTTTGCAAACAGCCTCTTAATAGAAATTGTCTTATCGTAAAAAGTAATCCTGATTCCGAATAGCAAAATGATTCCGCCAAAAACCATTTGTAAAGTTATTTGTTCTTCTAAAAATAACCAAGCTAATACGGCTGTAATTACTGCCTGGCTCAATAAATTTAAAGAAACTCTTGTTGCGCGCATATGTTGTGTGGCATAACTAATAGAAAGCCAGGCGCACAATTGGCAAATAACGGCTTGTAACACAAACAGAAACCAGCCAGCATTAGAAAATCCTGTAAAAGGTTCGTTTAATGCATAACAAATAATTCCTAAATATACAGTTGAAGCCAATAAACTAATCGTCATAAACGATAAAACATCGACTTGCGAAAGAACATTTTTACTCACTAAAAGATAAATAGAATATAAAATTCCGGATAAAACGGCAAATAAGAATGCCTGATTAAAATTCAATTCCAGAAAAAAACTAAAGCCAACTAAGGTAATCATGCCGAATAAGGAAACTACAGTTCCTATCCAGAAATTAGTTGTAGGTCTTACTTTCAAAAAGAAAAAAGAACCAATACCAACCCAAAGCGGTGATAAATTTGTTAGTAGCGAAGCCTGAGTTGCGCTTGAATCCTGAATGGCAATATTCCAGACAGCAACATCAGAGGCGAATAAAACCCCGCAAAGTGCTGCAAGTAATGTGAATTTTAATGGTGGAAGTTTAAAGTTTTTGCTTAAAAGTACGTACGGCAATAATAATAGAATGGCAAAAGCCATGCGGTAAAAAGCCGAGATTAATCCCGGTGCTAATTTAAGTTTAACCAATATCGGGAAAATCGAAATACATAGTATTCCTCCGATTAAGGCTAATCTTGGTTTGGTAATTTTCATTGTAATGCGTTTCTAACTTACCGAATTACTCTTGTAAGTGTTTTTTAAATTCTTTTTTAAAACAAAATTGCGTGAAGCAAAGTTCACGCAATTTATAGAATATACAATAATAAGTTGATTCTTATTCTTCTTTTTGTACCACTTCAACTGTTGGTGGAACTTCAGCAATGTTTTCACCTTTTAAGTAAGAAGGCAAATTAAGGCCAGCCATATTAAATAAATCATTTAATGGTGGAACCGTTTTCATCATTCCAGACACAAAGTTTGCCGTCGATGAACTTCCATTTTCGCCAGAACCATTGCCAGAATCCCAAACGGTAATTTTATCAATCTTTATATTTTTCACCGCTTCAACCTGAGTTCTAACTAATTCAGGAAGTTTTTCCAGTAACAATAGTTGGAAAGCTTTGCTTGGATCTCCGCCGGCAGCAGCAACAACTTGTTTGTAACCTTCGGCTTGTTTCGTTAAAATTTCGAATAAACCTTTCGCTTCTGCTTCCATTTTTGCAAAAATTGCGTCAGCTTCACCTTTTGCATTTTCTCTTATGGTTTCTGCGGCAGCTTGCGCTTCGATAATAGCTCTTTGTTTGGCTATTTCGGCAGGAATTACAATATTGGCAATTTGCGTAGAGCGTTCTCTTTCAGAACGGGCCAATTCGGCTTTTTGCTCTGCAAGATACGATTCTTCTAATGCTCTTGCTTGCTGTACTTTCTCTGCAGTTATGGCAATACGCAACGATTCTGCTTCTTTTTCTCTACGCAAAGCTTCAGAATTTGCAATAGCAATTTTTGCTTCATTTTCTCCCTGAATCGCAATTGCATTTGCTTCAGACGTTTTTACCCTTGTGTCTCTTGCGGCTTCTGCTTTTCCAATGGTTTCATCTTTTGCGGCAGTTGCAATACTAATTTCTCTGTCTTTTTGCGTAATAGCAATTTTTACGTCCCTGTCTCTGTGAGTTTCTGCGATTTGAGTGTCTTTTTCTCTATCTGCAAGAGCTTTACCGGTTTCTCCAATTTTTTCCTGTTCAGCAACACTAATTTTTGCTTCGTTGATTGCTTTTGCAGCAGCTTCTTTTCCTAAAGCTTCGATATAGCCAGACTCGTCTTTAATATCGGTAACGTTTACGTTGATCAGTTTTAAACCAATTTTCTTTAATTCGCTATCAACGTTTTTCGAGATATTGTCCAGAAACTTATCACGGTCAGAGTTGATTTCTTCAATTGTCATTGTTGCAATTACCAAACGCAATTGCCCAAATAAAATATCTTTTGCCAATTCCTGAATCTGCTCAGATGATAAACCCAAAAGTCTTTCTGCCGCCGTATTCATACTATCAGATTCTGTAGAAATAGCGATTGTAAATCTACACGGAACATCTACACGAATGTTTTGTCTGCTCAGGGCATTAGTTAAATTTGCCTCGATAGAAAGCGGTTTTAAATCTAAAAATGCATAATCCTGAATTACAGGCCAGATAAAGGCGCCACCTCCGTGAACACATTTTGCCGATGTTCCGCCGGTACGACCATAAATGACTAAAATTTTATCAGAAGGACAACGTTTGTACCTTGATATTAATGCCGAAATTGTTACGAAAAATACTATTGCCGCAACTGCAATTAAAATAATTGGATTCATGCTTGGTTATGTTAAATGGATTCTACTATTAAAATATTGTTGTTTTCTATCTTTATGACCTTAACGATTGCGCCTGATTGAATTCTTTCATTCTCAGTCATGGCTTCAAGTTCGTGAAATGCACCGTGTACGCTGATCATGATTTTGCCTTTGCCTTTTTTGTTTTCGGGAATAGTCAAATAAACTTCGGCAGTTTTGTTTAAAGTATTGGTGATTTTAAATGAGTTGTCTTCGGCTAATTTTTGTACTTGTCTGATCACCAGAAAAAACAAAACGACAAACAAAACCCCAACAACAAGTGAAGTAATAATCAGAAATATGGGTTTATCGCCAATTGTGGTATAAAAAGAAATTCCTGTCCAGCTAAATCCCAATAAAAAATTGATAAGATTTCGTAACGAAAAAAGCTGAAAATCACCTCCGCCATGTGTGTCGCCGTGAAAATCAGTCTCAACACCATCACCAATATCCAAACCCGAAAAGGTGATAATGGTTTGAATTATAAAAATGATACTTGTTGGGATAGCGATATACCAAAAAGATTTGAGTAAAGTGGGTAAACTATCTAACAGTTCTATCATTTTGTATTTTTTGAATGATTAGGCGCTAATATCTTGTTTTTTATTTAACAAAACTAATTTGCATGAAAATTATATAAGAAAGTAATTACAAAATCACTGAAATACGCGTGCTTTTCTATGATTATTATCTGTTTAGAAATCCCTAAAAACAAATTGATCTTTTGCGTTATTGTCTTTAATTGTCCAGACTACATTATATGCTCCGGCAGCGTCTCCGTTAGACATTCCTATAAAAATTGTTTTCTCCGGACCAATATAAATTTGCGTGTTTTTGAAATTAGGACTATATATTCCGGTTAGATTATTTATTGGGATATTATAAACTTCATTTTTAGTGGTAATTTTTATAGTTTTTATTTCGATAAGATTTTCAGGTTTTATTCCGTCAATTCCCCATGGATATTGGTCATCTATTTTTGATATAAAGCCATCTTGTTTTTTAATCTGATGTTCTTTTGGTATGAACTTTCCGGTTTGGATAGTAATCGTGAGATCGTCATTTTTAAATTCGGCATTATTTTCAGAAATAATCTTCATTCGTAATTTTGGCAGATTGCTTAAATATTGAATTCGACTTTTATGAATATAACCAAATTCCTGATCTTCAGGTTTGTTTGATAAGCCTGTTTTCTGTTTTGAAACTCCGTAAGTAATGTAAACCCATTCATTTTTTTCGCCTTGTATGGCATCCATATCTTCGAAAACCTGATTTTCAGAAATTTTACCTACTATTTTTGATTTCGCATTATTATTATCCCGTACATTCACAAAACCATCTTTTTTGTCTTTAATAATTGCAAAAGCACCTATGTTTTGTGCTTTCGAAGAGGTAAAAATTAAAAGGAGAAATAGCGTAAGGGTTAATTTTATTTGGTTTGTCATGACTTATTGGTTCTTTATAAAACGAAAAGAGCGAATCTATTAAAATGATTAATAAATTCACGCTTTTTTAATAAATATAAAAATGTCCATTGGCACTAAATGTTGGTAGAAAACATGAATTGAATCAAATTTGGCGTGCCGTAGGTACGCAATAGTTTCGCTTTGTTGCGTACCTACGGCACGCCAACGAATTTGAAACCTAATATTTCTACCGATATTTAGTGCCTGACAGCACAAAAAAATGTAAAGATTAAATTTGTTTTTGTGTGGTATTAGGCATTCATCATTTTTTGATAAGCTTTTTTAATTTCCGTATCCGAAAAAGGTTCAAGCGCTTGCACCAAAGTTTTGATGGTTCTAATGCAGCTTATCATTTTAATGCGAAGATCTTGATAATCTCCTGTTTCTGTTACCAGAATAGCGTCGAAAATCTCGGCTAGCTGTTCTGGTTGATCCCTGATTTCATCTACGAACCAAATGTCCGAAAGAAATTTTGCCATTGCTGTCATTACAGCCGTTTCTGATGTTTGTGATTTTCTTTTGTCATATCGAAAATATTAAACGCACGAAACCCTCACTTTAGGTGTGACAAAATATCCGAGGATAGATTAAGGGCAGTTTCCTGCTCCAGCACCTTGGCGAGGGTTCGCTTATGTTAACTTTGAATAAGTTTCTATTTAAAGTCTCAAGATATTTTGTCGAGAAAAACTTACAACTATAAACTCAGGTAAAAAGAAAAAACATGAGAAATTTCTAATGTTTTAACATTTGTCAATTCACATCTAACTTTTTACAAAAAAGTTAGTTTATCGTTTCACCATTTGGTGCATCCGTATCAGGATTTACAAAAACCAATTTACCTTCTGCATTTGTTGTCATCAGGATCATTCCTTGACTTTCAACTCCGCGTAAAGCTCTTGGCGCTAAGTTGGCTAAAACCGTAACACGTTTACCAATGATTTCTTCTGGCGAAAAGCTTTCGGCAATTCCCGAAACAATTGTACGAACATCAATTCCGGTATCAATTTTAAGAACCAAAAGTTTGTTGGCTTTTGGCATTTTTTCAGCTTCAATAATAGTTCCTACACGTAAATCCATTTTGGCGAAATCCTCATATTGAATTAAATCTTTTTGAGGTTCTGCTTGTTTGTTTTCGGCAATATTAGCTGTTTTTGTAGCTTCCAATTTATCTATTTGTTTTTGTATTTCTTCGTCTTCTATTTTTGCGAATAATAATTCGGCTTCACCAATTTGGTGACCTTCCGGAATCAATTCTGAATTTTCAGTAACATCATTCCATTTCAATTTACCTTCATTTTTCAGGATTCCTGACAACTTTGCAGCAGTAAAAGGCAAGAACGGTTCAGCAAGAATACTCAACGCAGCAGCAATTTGCAAGGCAACATACATTTGAGTTTTTACACGCTCCGGATTGTCTTTCATTACTTTCCAAGGCTCTTCATCGGCAAGATATTTATTTCCTAAACGCGCAACATTCATCAATTCGCCCAAAGCTTCACGGAATCTGTAACGCTCAACCGAACTTGAAATCACGGCTGGATACGCTTTTAATTCTGCTAAAGTCTTTTCGTCAACCTCAGATAATTCGTTTGGCGTAGGTATAAATCCGTCGTAATATTTGTTGGTTAAAACCACAACACGATTAATGAAGTTCCCGAGAATTGCAACCAATTCGTTGTTATTTCTCGCCTGAAAATCTTTCCAGGTAAAATCATTATCCTTAGTTTCAGGAGCGTTAGAGGTTAATGCATAACGCAAAACGTCTTGTTTCTCCGGAAATTCTTCCAGGTATTCGTGCAGCCAAACCGCCCAGTTTTTAGAAGTCGAAAGTTTGTTTCCTTCCAAATTCAAAAACTCATTTGCAGGAACATTATCCGGCAAAATATAGCTTCCTTCGGCTTTAAGCATCGCAGGGAAAATAACGCAGTGAAAAACAATATTGTCTTTCCCTATAAAATGAACCAGTTTCGTGTCTTCATCTTTCCAGTACGGTTCCCAGTCTTTTCCTTCGCGGAGAGCCCATTCTTTAGTTGATGAAATATATCCTATTGGTGCATCAAACCAAACGTATAATTTTTTTCCTTCGGCACCTTCAACAGGAACATCAATTCCCCAATCAAGGTCACGCGTTACTGCGCGAGGTTCAAGACCGCCATCGATCCATGATTTTACTTGTCCGTAAACATTAGGTTTCCAGTCGTTTTTATGTCCAACCAAAATCCATTCAGTTAAGAAATCAGAATATCTGTCAAGAGGTAAAAACCAGTGTTTTGTCGATTTCAAAATTGGAGTTTCTCCGGTAATCGTCGATTTTGGGTTAATTAAATCCGTAGCATTTAGAGTAGATCCGCAATTTTCGCACTGATCTCCGTAAGCTCCATCATTGCCACATTTTGGGCAAGTTCCAACCACAAAACGGTCTGCAAGAAACTGATTCGCTTTTGCATCATACAATTGCTCTGTTACCTCTTCAATAAAATCACCATTATCATACAATGTTCTAAAAAATTCCTGAGCTGTATCATGATGAATTTTAGCCGAAGTACGAGAATAATTATCAAACGAAATTCCGAAATCATTGAATGATTTTCTGATAATTCCGTCATATTTATCAATAACTTCTTGTGGTGTAATTCCTTCTTTTTTAGCTTTCATCGAAATTGCAACCCCGTGTTCATCACTTCCGCAAATAAACGCAACGTCTTTTCCTTGCAAACGTAAATATCTCGAATAAATATCTGCAGGCACGTAAACCCCCGCCAAATGCCCAATATGTATAGGTCCATTCGTGTAAGGCAATGCCGCCGTAATAGTATATCTCTTTGGATTTTGTATCATAACTCAATTTTATTGAGTGCAAAAATAAGCAATAGAATTGAGATTTTGTTATTCTGCGGAGTTTCACAAAGAAAAACCACTGAGATTCTTGAAGGTTCTCACTGAGATTCACGAAGTTTTTTATTTGTATAGCTTAAAATAATCTTGCAAAGTCGTAAAGGCGCAAGGAAATTCGCTGCAATTTGTCATTTCGACCAAAGGGAGAAATCCCACTAGAAACTCGACAAAGATTGACATTTTTCTTTCTGGTTTAAACGGGACTGAAGTCCAGCCCTACAATATGTTCCGAACCTAAGGTTCTCTTTAAAATTTTCGGAGGAACGATTTTTTTAGTACTGGATTTCAGTAAAGGCGCAAAGAAATTCGCTCCAATTAGTCATTTCGACCAAAGGGAGAAATCCCACTAGAAACTCGACAAAGATTGACATTTTTCTTTCTGGTTTAGACTGAACTGAAGTCCAGCCCTACAATATGATCCGAACCTAAGGTTCTCTTTAAAAGTTCCGGAGGGACGATTTGTTTATAGGACTGGATTTCAGTAAAGGTGCAAAGAAATTCGCTCCAATTTGTCATTTCGACCAAAGGCAGAAATCCCACTAGAAACTCGACAAAGATTGACATTTTCCTTTCTGGTTTAGACTGGACTAAAGTCCAGCCCTACAATATATTCCGAACCTAAGGTTCTCCTTAAAATTTTCGGAGGAACGTTTTTTTATAGGGCTGGATTTCTGTGCATTCTCCTGAGTCCAGCCTTACAATACATCCCGAGCCAAAGGCTCTCTCCAAAAAAAGTTCCAGAGGAACGATTTATTTTGTAGGGCTGGACTTCAGTCCAGTCTCCGTGTTTAGAGACGCCAATCTTTGCGAGGCTTCGTCTCAGTCTCACAAAGAAAACCGAAACATGAAAAAAATCCGTATTGATCAGCGTTTTCACGAAGTGATCCGTGTCATCCGCGTGCCATTGACTTTGACTTCGCCTGACAAAACATAAAACCTTTGCGCGATTATTTCAACCCAATTGATATTAACCTCTGTGAAATAACACCATAAAATAGAACCAGTTTAAACTAGCACCCGCATTAAAATCTTAAAAATTTATTTTGCAATCTTTGCCCTGAAAAAACAAAGACAATTTTATGAGCAAGACAAAATTAATCATCAATAAAAACGGATCTATTAAAATCGAAGGTGATTTTGAAATCATGGATTCTGAAGGAACTGTTTACGGACTACAAGGAAGAGCTGCATTAGGACTTTGCCGTTGCGGATTATCTGCAAACAAACCTTTTTGCGATGGAGGGCACCGTAATAATTTCGAACACGATTCTATCGCATTCGATTTACCACCAATGAAAACAAACTAAGAAATCTTATTTTCTGGTTATACTATAAAAGCTGCATCATGCAGCTTTTTTTATATATAAAGTTCCCCACGCATTGTTATAACCGCAGAACCGCCTACTAAAATATCATTTTCTCTTGCCATTACTTCAATAAGCGAAGGCTGACTCAATTTTACGCCTTGCAGAATTTTATATTCGGTATTGGGTTGCGTGTATTTATGTTGGGTCAAAAATCCAATTAATGGTCCCGCAGCTGTTCCTGTTGCAGCGTCTTCATTGATTCCGATTAAGGGATTAAAAAATCGGGCTTCGGCTATATTATTTGGATCTTCGTCAGAAAGTGTAAAGCAATAGAAACCTTCAAAGTCGTATTCTTTAGAGATTTCGATTAAGCGTTTGTTGTCCGGAATGCAATCGTGTAGAAATCTCCTGTTTTTTATGGGAACCATAACATGCGCAACTTCTGTTTGAACTATTGTAGGCAAAAGATCGTCTACAGTTAAATCGTCAATAGTTAAACCAAGTGCTTTTGCGATTCTCGAAGCCGGAACTTCCTGACCAATAGTTGCTGGTTTTTGATGCATTTGCACAATTGGATCTGCTGTAAGGGGATCAAAACTTGTGGTTAATCGAATCGGACTATCTTTCATGATTACAAAATGATCGGTTTCATTTTGTTCCTCAAATATGGAGATTTTTTTGAGTAAGGCAGCGCAAACGGCACCTAATAAATTGTGTCCGGCGCCATCAACTTCAAAACCTGAAGGTGTAAAAGACCTAACATTCAAAGCTTTTTGTGTTGTCGAATAATAAACAAATGAAGTCTCAGAATAGCCAAATTCCTTTGCAATATTCGAATATGCTTCGATTGCTAAATCGCCATCAGTAAAAACAACAGACAACGGATTTCCTTTGTAACTTTTGTTAGAGAATACATCTAAAACGTAGTATTCTAATGTTATTCTATCTTTCATTATGATTTCTTTTTGTTGAAATTAATTCGATAGAATAAAGTTACTATTTGTTCTTTGATCTAAGTTACAATGAATCGTTTTTCTTTTACAACATTCGTTTTTGTTCTGCGCTAATATTTATTGTTTTTTCAAGTCTCGAAATTCTGGTTTTTTCCTGTTTTGCCGTCATAATCCAGTGAATCATAACTTTTTTGTACGATGGTGCTTGTGTATTAAAATATTTCCAGGCGATTGTATTGGCTTTAAATTGTTTTTCAAACTCAGGATCAAGAATAGATGGTTCCTTTTCGTGCGAATAAATTCCGGATCTTTCTTCAGATCTTAGTGCGAAAGCTTTCTCACCTTCGCGCGTCATTAATCCTACTTTGATAAGATCTTCGACTTTTTTGATGTTGATCGCGCTCCAAATACTGGATTTTTTTCTTGGTGTAAACCTTATCAAATAACTTTGGTCATCAATTGATCTTCGAACGCCATCGATCCAGCCAAAACAAAGCGCCTGATCTACAGATTGTGACCACGACATTGACGGTTTTTTGCTGTTGACTTTATAGAAACCTACTAAAAGTTCGGTTTCTTTTTGGTGATGCTTTTCTAGCCATGCTCTGAATTCGTTTTGGGTTGCGAAGAAAGTTGGGTTCATTTTATTTCGTTTTTAATAGCGGTGGCGGTGGCGGCGGAGGTAAAACAGATTTTGAGCTGAAAAAAGTTAGCTTTTTATTGGTTTCAATTAATCTTACTTTCTTTTTCCAGGTATAAATCCATTTTGCTAAAGAATCCAGATCTTTTGGAACATCGTCTTTGTGGCTGTGTATTGCAATTGATTTTTTGATTGAATCTTTGTCAATATAAAAGGTGTAATATCTCCCATCGCTATAATCTTCCTGATAACTCTCGTTGTATTTTTTCAGTTGCGTTTTAGAAATTAAATCTAACAGTTTTGCTTTATCTTTTTTACTTATTAAAGCGATATAATTTGTTTTGCTTTTTGGAATCTTAGTGCTGTCAAAAGCATCGTAGCCACTCCAATGTTCTCTAATATAAACACTATCGTTTGGAGTGAATTTTACCGAAAAACTAGTTTCGAAAGTGTTGCTAAAAGTAAAATCGAAATATTTAAACGTTACATTTGATTCTTCTTTTTTAGAACAAGAGATGAACAATAAAAGTAACGAGATAAGTACGATTTGTATTTTCATAGTAAAGTTTTAATTTTTATTCATCAAGTTCCTTCCAGCAAACATATATTTCTCTTTGAACTTCTTTTTCTAGTTTAGGAAGTTCATTTAAAACCTAAAACTGACTTTCTTTGCTTAAATAGAATTTATCTTCTTTAAGTTTAAAATCCATTGCTCCTTTTATGATTGCAATCATTTCATTGGTTTCTGATGTTCCGTTTGCAAAATTTGGACCTATCAAATATCTTAAAATATCTTTTTCATATTGCGGTTTATAAAAGAGAATATGAGTCACTATTGGCAAATAAAAGTAAAAATAACTATTGGTGTTAGATCCATATTGAATTTTATCGAATTCAGAAATTAAAATGTCTGATTCCGGATCTGTGGATTCCCGATTTAATTCTTTTAATAATTCAAAAGTGGTTTTTGCACTTGGAACTATGTTTCCCATTCTTTTTAAAGATGAAAATGTCTTCTCAAATTTTGAGTTATTTGCTCTTGTATTAAACCAGTTGAAAATTTTCAATTTATTCTATTTTTATAATTTTATTTTGAATGGAATGTGGTTCAGTTCTGATGAAAATTAAATTCTTCGATATCGTGATATCCAAAAACTTCAATTTCCGGATGTTCATTTATTAAATTTCTGATTTTGTCTAATGTATTTAATCTTAAATTATTGTCTTCGGCTCTCATTTGCGCCAGTTGATTTACCGGATGATTAGTGTCAGTAAGTTCAATTCGCATATAATAAGCATCGGCAATATAAAATAACCATCCTTTTTCTGTTTTAAAAACTACACCGCAATGTCCTAACGTATGCCCGAAAAGCGGAATAAGAAAAAATTCTGTTTCAGTATCGATACTGACTTTTCTGGCTTCAAACCCGAACCAATCAAAATCTGATTTTTCATAAGTTTTAATTGTTGGGTTATGAGATAAAGGTGTTTTGAGATATCTGGGATTTCCGGAAAGAAAACTTTTGTATTCTTCAATTCCTACATGAACGGTTGCATTTGGTAAATCTGCCAATCCGCCAATATGATCATTATCCAGATGCGAAATAATGCAATCAGTAACTTTTGCGGGATCTAGTCCCAATTTTTCGATTTGTTTTATTGCAGTTTGATTTTCGTCGAAATGATAACCAACCATGTCTATAAGCTGCTGACCGATTCTTTCTTCCGGGTTTTGAATGTCTAAAAGACCAATACCGGTATCGATCAAAATGAGTTTGTCGTTTTCCTGAATCAATAGGCAATGTCCGCAAACATTATCGTTTACGGGTGAAACAATTTTTACGCAGTTGAGGTGGTGGATTTGGGTCATGGTGATTTTGCTTTGATTGATTTTGTCATTACGAACACAGATTCTAAATCTGTATTATCGGATTGTAAATTTAACAGATTTAATCAAAAGCAGACATGAACAAATCCCAAATTATCCAGGTTTTCTTTCTCTTTTTGTTCGGATTTTGATTGTTTGGATCTTCTAGCCAAAAGTCACAAACATTACAGATGATCTCATCTTTATAGATTACATCTCCATTATATAAACTATCCTTAAAAATGAAGTCACTTCCGTAATTATGTTTTTGATGAGTTTGAGTCCATTGTACATTGTTAATTAATAGCTTGTCTGATCCACAACGAGGACAGCATTCTGCATTTTCATAATAGAGTTGTGTTGGTTGGGCAATAAATTGATCAATAGCTTTTTGAGTCAAGTTTCTTTCTAGTATGTAATTTTTTATGTCTTCTTGCGTATCACGCATGTAAGTATGCTGTTTGTATTTGGCAAAAAAAGCCAATTCGTGATCTGAAAATGTATCTAGAAAATCTTTGGTTTTGCCCATTGCTTTACTGCTATTGTTGATGTTTTCTTTAGTTGTGTGAAAGTGCTAAAATACTATTTTAATGAAGCTTGATATAATAAAAGGAATAATTTTCTTATAAAAAAAATATCAGCGTTAGGGATAGCAGCGAAAAGCCCACAGCTTGACGAAGGAAGTGCGAGGACTTGCAGCAATAGCCCGATTCGCGGCGGCTGAAACGCCTAAAAAAATATTTATATCAAGTTCCCTATCTTTGTAAACGTAAATTAAAAGAGCAAATCATGGCAAAAGGTCCCGAGAAAAACACGAAAAACAAGGCTTTGCATACTAAACTACTCAATAAGAAAAAAGCCAAAATTCAGGAGGAGAAAAAAGCGCATGCTTTGCGCTTGAAGGCTTTGGTGACAAAAATGAATCAGAAAAAGAATAGTGATGAATCTGATGCTATTTAAATCAGATTGTATTTCGTTTCTGTTTTAATTTAGCTGAAATTTGCAAATCAATATATAAAAACAAACAAAATGGAGGAATTCGGTAGAATACTAGTTTCTGAAACGGCAATGAATAGTGAAAATCTTCAGGATGTGATTCACTCTAATATTTCGGTAATCAATTTAATGCGTGAGGAAGATGTCGATGATGAGTTTATTCACGAAGATGCCTTGATGAGTTATTATCTTGATTATTACTACTCGCAATATGCTGAAGGAAATTTTGCTCAGTTTGTACACAAATCAGGTTGGAATAAGGAACTGAACGAACTTATCGAAGAAGGTCTGGCTTTGATTGGCGCCGAAAAACACTTGGAATTATTCCAACAACAAAGCAAAAAAGTAAAACTGATGAGTAGCGTAAAGCTGAATAAATTTCTTAGCGGAAAACTGGAAGGTGTAAACCCAACAAGAGATTTGCTGAACAACGATACTTTCTTCGAACTAGAAGAAAACTTAATTACTTTGAATGCCGGTTTCCTGAAAAATCACCCTGATTTCGAAGTGCTTTCGGTAGATGATATGTTTGCAGCTTTAGAGGAATATGTTGGGCATGAGATAAAAAGAGCTTAGGTTTTGTTGTTTAACCACAATGCACGCTAAGGTTTCGCAATGCACGCAAAGTTATTTGTTTGAATGTCTATAAAACCGCACACAATCCCTATAGATATCAGGAGCGAAGGCTCAATATTTTTTATAGAGAGCCTTCGGCTCGATTTATATTGTAGGGACGGATTTTAATCCATCTGCGTAAAGATTATTCTTAGGATTGTCAGGCTGAGCGGAGTCGAAGCCACACAAAGTTTTTAGAAAGAGCCTTCGGCTCGATTTATATTATAAGGATGGATTTTAATCCATCTGCGCAAAGATTATAATGCGTTTTTATTTGAATGTATTCGAAATTTCTCGAAATTTAGATAGTGATAGATAGCGAATTTTTTGTTTCACGCAGATTTTAAAAGATTTAGGCAGATTTAAAAAAATCATTTTAATCTTTTAATCTTTGGCGTTAAAATAGAACTTTGTGGAGCTTTTTCCGAAGCTTCGACTTCGTTCTGACAGTTGTTATGAAAAACTTTGCGAATCTTTGCTCCCGATAGCTATGGGGATTGGGTGGAATATTTTATTGTTTCTTAATATTCATAATGCATTATTTTGAGATTATTTAATGTTGATTAAAAAACGTTTTTTCATGATAATTGTCAAAAAACAAATGCACGATATTAATTATATTTGCATAAATGTCAATATAAATAGTAACTGAAAAATCTAAATACCATGAAAACCAGATTTAAAATTGTATGTATTGTTGCAGTATTGTTGTTAGGTTATTCTTGTAGCAAATCTGATCTGGATAAAGGAATTGATTGTTTTGGCGAGTCATTTTTTATGAAATTTAAGAATAAAACTGATCCTGAAAATGCTAAAAAAGTTGATTTTGTTGTGGAGTATACTGGAAATTATGAGTTTAAATCTGTTAAATGGACTTTTGGTGACGGAACAACTGAAACCACAACCAACACAACAATTTCGCATATCTATACTGCCGCCGGAACTTATACTGTAAGAGCTGATATTACGATTCAGGACGGAAAAGCAGCTTGTACTGCATCACCAACAAGAAGTATTATAATTAATTAGGTTCTACAGTTGGGCGTAATTATTCTTAAAACATAGAAACATAGATTCTTTATTCTCAAAAAAGACGTTTTTACTTATTTAAAACACACGAAGCTAGCCGCGTCAAAGAAATCTATTTCTTTTTTATTCTTTCTAGACATAAAATCTATGTTTCTATGTGTTTAATTTAGCTTTTATTAATTACACGGTTTTGTTTTTAGATCGCTTCAAATTTCGGTATGTTAAGATTTTATTATTTGATTTCTAACTTACTACAGATTCTCGTAACTTCGCCTTTGATGATTTAGCGATTTTAAAAGTTAAAAAATGAGATATAGATACTGCCTAATATTGCTGTTGCTTTTTCTTCAAACAGGATTTTCTCAAAACAAAATAAACCTTTTTTCAGAAATCAATTATAGTTCAATTCCTTCGGTTTCGTTAAGCGATTATAAATCAGTTCAGGATCGTGATAAAAAGTTTCAGAATCCTAATATTGCTTTAGGAATCGGGATTTCTGGAGGAGGTTCGAGAGCCCAGTTTTTTAGTATGGGCGTACTTTTAGGATTAGAAGAAATTAAAGGAAATAATTCGCAACGTAATTTCTTAAACGAAATAGATTATTTCTCTACGGTTTCCGGTGGTTGCTTTTCGGCAGGATATTATTTAACGATCTTAAAGAATAAGTTATTTCATGACAATTGTTCGTTCAACGAATTTTACTTTTCTAAAGCCGATGCTTATAAAGATTATGTCGATAAATCAGCCAATATTTTGTCTTTATTAAACAATAGCCGAAACGAAAAAGGCGATAAAATATCAATGACCCAGCGTATAGATTCGGATATTTTGCAATACGACGCCACGAATCCTGATAATATCAATAAGTTTAATTCTCAAATGTTATTGTCGGATTTTTTTGTTCCAAAGGATAGTAAAACAATTCCGTTGTTACCCATGTTTGTTGCCAACGGAACCGCTTTTAATAATGGCGAACGGATTCCGTTTATGCCGCATATTATTCGCGGTTTGAATCTTAATGCTTCTTTGGCTCCAAATAAAGCTACGATTGCATTAAATGAAAATAATATTAATGACGGTTATAATTTTCCTTTAACCTATGCTATAACGGCGAGTTCTGCTTTTCCCGGTGTTTTGCCAAAAGTAAAATTTGGGGTTAAAGACCAGGATAAAATATTATGCATTGTCGATGGCGGTGCTTCAGATAATATGGGATATAAAACTTTGGTCGAATTGCTTCATAATGATACCAAAGTGAATGAGAAGAATAAGAAAGCCCTTTTTATTGATTGTCTGGGACAAGGAAAAAAAACGCCATATATAACTGATGCCAAAATAAGATTGATTTCGTTGTTTGAAACCGCTTCTTTATACACCGTTCAAACACGCTACATGACTTTTGATAAAGATGTTGAAAGTACTTTTGAACGTTATAAAATACCAATTTCTAATTATCAAATCATTGGTTTTACTACCATTAGGGATTATTTGGTAAAGATGGAAAAAGATTACCCTTATGAAGATTTAGTGTTCGAATTAAAAAACACAAATGATGAATCGGGTAGTTGGGCAAAATTGTATGCAAATTTCAAACAGGAACTAATCATGAGGTTTGGTGAAGATTCCTTTAAAAAAGATAAAGAAGGTGAAATAATTGTTGCCACTTTAAACAAAGAAAAATTCAAAAATTTAGCTGCCAGACAAGTTTTGATGTTATATGAATATGCCTCGCATGTCGAAACAAAACTGCGAATTACTCCCGAAGAACGTGAAATGTTATTGCTGTCCGGACGTTTTGCTGCTTATTTAAAAACCAATGAATTAAAAGAATTATTGGTGGAATATAAATAGGGTTTTAGTTTCGCAGAGATTCATGAAGGTAGCACAGAGATTCGGAAATTTTATTCTTGAATTTTTGGATTGACTATTTTTAGGGGATTAATCCAATAGTGTGAATACAAGTACAAAACAAACACGAATTTCACGAATTTTAATTGGCTATTTAGTTTGTGAAATTCGTGTTCAAAATTTTGAATTTCGGCCTTGTGCTTTTTGAATCTCTGCGTAATAATATTTTCAATATTAAGAATTCTTCCATTCTTCAATAGTCAATACATTTGCATGACGAATGAATACTTTGGTTGTTAGCACGCGATGTACTTCTTCATCACGATCTGCGCATGCATCAGACAAAACACTGATTTTATAATCTTTGTCCGCCGCTTCAGTCGTGGTCGAAAGTACGATTCCGCCAGTTGCAACGCCTGAAAGTATAATATGCTGAATTCCGTTTGATCTTAAAGCAACTTCTAATCCGCTTCCTGTAAAAGCACTTATACGACGTTTCATAACACGAATATCACCTTCTTGTGGCGTTAATGCAGGATGAACTTTAGAAAATTCATCTAAATTGATGTCTTTAATACGTTCTCTATACGGTGCAAAAAGTTTGTTATTAGGACTAATGTCTGAAATCCCGTTTTTAAATTCAAGCGTTACATATATTACAGGAATGTTTTTGGCTCTGGCAATTTCTATAGCATTAGCTACGTTTTTGATGATGTTTTCCGGATTTGGAAAATTGGATAATATTCCAACTTGCATGTCCATGACTAGTAAAGCGGTGTTTTGTTCCATTTTTTTTAGATTTGATTGTTGATATTGTCTGTTTCTTCTGTTTGAATCGGGATTACGATTTCCTGAGTTTTTTTCTTTCTTTTGTAAAACATATAAAACGAAATCGCGATAATAAGTGCTATAACGCCCTGAATCATTAAGCTGTTGGGCGCGCCAATGTATTTAGAAACCATCCCGATGAAAAGGCTTCCTATTGGGATCATTCCAAAAGCTGCCATGGCAAAAAAGCTAATTACTCTTCCTCTCATCGCTTCGTCAGCTTCTAGCTGTAAAATGGTATTGCAAATTGGGATTAGTGACATTGTACCAAATCCGCAAATAATAGCAACGGCCATTGCGATTGGAAAAATATTTAAGTGAGAAAAAATGATTAAGCTTACGCCTAAAATTATCGTGTTTACAAATAAAACTCTTTTCAGATTCGTGCTTGATTTTAAAGACGCTAAATAGATTGCTGCAATAACGGCTCCCAAACCAATAAAACTATTGATGTAACCAAAAGTGGCTGCGTTTCCTTTAAAGATGATTTTGGCATAAACCGGCAAAAGCGTATTGTAGGGAATTACAAGTAAACATAAAAGTGATAACATCAAAAGAATAACGCTAATCTTTGGCGTATTTTTAAGATACAATAAACCGTCTTTCAGGTCTGTATAGATTTTCTTTTTGATTGGATTTGGTTTATAAGGCGGTAATTTCATTAATAATAAGGATATAATTACGGCTATAAAACTTATCGCATTCAATAAGAAACAGTTTCCAGCTCCAAATTTCAAGAGTACAATTCCGGATAGTGACGGACCAATTAATCGTGCAAGATTATTGAGGGTTGAATTTAAGGCGATCGCATTTGGTAAATCTTCTTTTTTCTTGATAATATCATGAACTAATGGTTGTCTTGCCGGAATGTCAAAAGCATTTACAATCCCGAGAAGAACGCTTAAACTCAATATTTCCCAAATGACATAATGCTCCATAAAGATTAAAACCGTCAGCAG
Organism: Flavobacterium sp. NPDC079362; assembly: GCF_050267765.1. Taxonomy (NCBI): domain Bacteria; kingdom Pseudomonadati; phylum Bacteroidota; class Flavobacteriia; order Flavobacteriales; family Flavobacteriaceae; genus Flavobacterium; species Flavobacterium sp. NPDC079362. Next base: position 317,166 of record NZ_JBNNFM010000001.1, read on the forward strand.
CACCGCTTGCATTGCAGATATAATTTGAGTAATCATTAAAACCTTATAACGATTGTTTCTGTCTGCAACAACTCCGCCCAGAAGCGAGAATAAAAAAGATGGAAATTGTTCTGCAAAAACTGTTAATCCCAACATAAATGTAGAATGTGTCATGCTATAAACGATCCAGACGACAGCGGTGCGCTGCATCCACATTCCGATTCTCGAAATCAATTGTCCGCCAAAAAACAAAGCATAATTTCGGCTTTGAAACGCTTTGAATGTTCTGATGTTTAAAATCTTTGACATGGAGTTATTGTTTTTCTTTTCCAGAAAATCTTTTGCTTAACGGAATACTGATACAGGTAATTCCTAAAAAGAAAATCAATACCGAAATAGTATTGTCAATTGAAATTTTGGCTTTTACAAAAAGTATATATCCTACCAATAAATTGAACAAAGACCAAAGGACATTTATAGTGGGCGACGAAAGTCCTTTGCCCGGAGGATTGGCAAAAGGAGTTGGGAACTTATCGCCGGAAATTCCGTTAACAAAATGCGGAACAAAATTGGCGAGAAACATGCCAGACCAGAAACCCATAAAATAATGATACCATTCCATAACGTTTGTATTTAGTTAAGAGGGACAATTTTATTCAAAATAGGAATTGCCTTTTCCAGTAATTCCTTTTCTTCTTTTGTTAAAGTTTGGCTTATGGCTTCGGTGAGCCATTCATCACGATCAAATCTTGTTTTTTCAACCGCTTGTTTTCCGTATTCGGTTAAGGAAATGTAGACTTTTCGGCCATCTTCAGTCGAAGGAGTTCTGGTGATAATCTCCAATCCTTCAAGTTTTTTGATGATTTGTGACATCGATTGTGTTTTAACCCGGGTCAAATTTGCCAATTCAGAAGGAAGCAAACGAGTGTTTCGAATCAAGTGGCCCACAGTTTCCATTTCGGTCAACGAAAGCGTATTGATAGAATACATTTGCTTGCGCAAGCTTTTGTGCAAAAGCGATATAACCGTTCTTAATGATGACGCTAATTCTTTTGTTTGCATTTTTATAAAGTTAAACTTGTTAGGTAGCCTTACAAAATTAAAACAAATTTGTTTCTGTTAATCGATCATTTTAATTTTTATGAAAAGTTTCACAGATTTAAAAACAAATGAATTATTTCGGGAACATAATTAAATTTGTCGAAATTTGAATTTCCATTTAATCCAAAAAAAATTGACAGAACCATTTATGTTTTATAAAAAAATAATGTTTGCCTTATTGTTTTTGCCTGTTTTGCTATCTGGTCAGGAAAAAAGCAATACTCCTGCAGAAAATGTTTCCCGTTATTTTTATGATGATCATGTGGTTTCTATAGAAATTTGGTACGGACCGGACAATAAACCGGACAGCACAAAAACCTATTATTCGAACGGAAAACTAAATGAGATTTTTTATTATGATGATAAAGGGTTTAAAGATTTAGATGCTTTTCAGTACAACAAACAAGGTGAAAAACTGGTAACCTGGAAATTCTCTCACGGAAAATTAGTAAACAGAACCGATCATAAATTGCCTTTTAACAAAGACAGGGAAGAAACGGTTAAAAAAGCGTTGAAGTTGATGACAGAAATCAACATCAAAACAAATTATAATCCAACAAGAGTTAATGATCTTTATAATCGCGGTGTTCTGAGCATTAGTCTTGGCAACACAACATTGGCACTGGAGGATTTAAAAAAAGTAGAATATTCTCTGGATAAAGATCCTAAAAACAAAGATCTGGTTTTGGCCGATTCTTTAGAAAAAAAGAAAGCCGCTTTTAGAAGTAAACTTTACGATCGATTGGCGAGTATTTATGCATCACTGGAAATGGAAGGTTTTGCTTTTAATTATTACCACAAAGCAATAAAAAATGCTCCTGATGATTTACGTATTTTATACAACTTTGCCTCTTTATTGCAGCAACGAAAATCGAATGATCTGGCGCGTTATTACTTAGAGAAAATTGTCGCCGAAAAGCCTAATCACGCGCATGCAAGATGGGCACTGGCAAGATTGTATAGTGATATGGGGGAATATGAAAAAGCAATGGAAAATATCACGGAAGCTTTTAAATCTGAAAGTGCCATAATAGAAAGAACCACAGCTTACGGAGGTCGGGATTTAAGAACGACCAGAGGTTTAATCTATCATAAATTAGGAAAATCAGATAAAGGAATTGCTGATTTAAAGGCGGCTTTAGAAATGGATAAAAACAATTCATACGCCATGAAAAATCTGGGTATTATCTATCTCGATCAGCATAAATACAAAAAAGCCTGCGAACTGTTCCAGAAAGCCAATGAACTCAATTATACGCTGGCTTATGATGAGATCGATTTGCCATCGTTATTAGAAAGTGCCTGTAATAATGTTCAAACAGAAGTTACGAATACCATAAAGCCTTTTGTTTTTCCGAATCCCGCTGTTACAATTATTTCAGTTGATAATTTAAAAACTAAAAATTTTGATTTCGAGTTTTTTGATTTTGAATCTAAAAGTGCATTAAAAGGCAAAACCAGTGACGGAACGATAAATGTTATAGGTTTAACGTCAGGTTTTTATGTTTTGAAAATCGCGACCCAAGATGGTATAGAAACTTTTAAGGTTATAAAAGAATAAGCATTTGTAATAAATAATTAATCCTGGCAAGAAGCTCCAGAGGAGCGTCATATTTATATAAAATGATATTGATTTTGTATTTAAGCTCCATTGGAGCGATATATAAAGGAGCCAAAGATTTCACCCTGTTAGGGTTTTATATCCAATTGAATTTGCAATTTATAAATTATGTTACCCGTTGGGATTCGGTTCTTTAAATAATAAAAAATCTTTGCGTATCTCCGTGCAATCTTCGTGTGCCTCTGCAGAATAATCTTTATTTGACTTGTTCTATCAGTTCCAGCCTTTTTACAATAGAATTCTTAAGCAGTATCGTTCCCGGAGATAATACGGCATTTGCTCCAATTCTGGAATTGTCGCCAACTAAAGAACCAAATTTATCTGAGTTTGTTTCTATAATTTCCGAATCATAAAGCACGGATATTTTCTTATTGATCCTTTCGTTATAATGATTTGCTGCAATAGAACCGGCTTCAAAATTGATATTTCTACCAATAATGCTGTTTCCGATATAATTAAAATGAGCAATGGCGGTGTTAGAGCAAATGATGCTGTTTTTTATTTCGCAGCCTGGACCAATTTTCACCGATTTATCTAAATAAACTCCTTCTCTAAAATAAGCATTTGCACCAATATAGCAGTTTTCGTTAATAATTGCCGGACTTTTTATGGTAACATTATTTTCGATAATTGCAGATTTATGAATGGCGATATTGTCTTGAATAACATAATCATCACCCAGATTCAAAATCATCTTTTCGATTGTATTTTTAAGGTCATTCGTAATATTCCAGGGTTCTGATGTGTTTAAATCATTAAAAGTCTTTGAAAAATCTTCTATAAAATGGTCGATAGGAATCATTGTGATTTTTTTTAATTGCAATTTACTTATTTTTTATTTTCTAAGAGGGGATTTCTCGGAGATACACAATCCTGATAGCGATCGGGATTCACAGAGTTTCGCGAAGATTGCACAAAGCTTCATGGAATATTCCTGTTTTCAACGGATTAAAATCCGTTGCTACAAAATGCTCCGTTCCTTCGAAACTTGAAGAAAGAGCCTTCGGCTCGGTTTATATTGTAGGGATGGATTTTAATCCATCACATATATCGGAGAATCTCTGTGTCATCTTCGCGTATCTCTGTTGAAAAACCCCGAAATAACTTTAGAATCAACTTTGTCGTGATCTTATAAAACATTTCCTTAAATTTGCTTCCGTTATTAAAAAATACAATAGTTATAAAAATCAAGCTATGTTACAGATCGCATTTATTAGAGAGAATCAGGAGAAAGTAATCAAGGCCTTAGCAAAACGAAATATCGATGCTAAAAGCGTTGTTGAAGAAGTCGTGCAATTAGACGAAAACCGTCGTGCAACACAAGTTGAATTAGACAACACTTTATCTGAATCTAATAAATTATCCAAAGATATTGGAGAATTAATGAAAGCGGGAGAGAAAGCTAAAGCAGCGATCTTAAAAGAAAAAACGGTTTCATTAAAAGAAAAAAGTAAAGAATTAGGCGAAAAAGCAGAAGCTTTGGCAGCCGAATTAACAAATAAATTATACACATTACCCAATCTTCCGGCTGATATTGTTCCGGAAGGAAAAACTCCGGACGACAATTTGAATGTTTTTCAGGAAGGTGATATTCCGGTTTTGCATGAAGGCGCACAGCCACATTGGGAATTGGTAAAGAAATACGATATAATCGATTTTGAATTGGGTGTGAAAATTACAGGTGCAGGATTTCCGGTTTACAAAGGAAAAGGAGCTCGTTTACAACGTGCCTTGATCAATTATTTTTTAGATAAAAATACTGCTGCAGGATATAATGAAGTTCAGGTACCACATTTGGTAAACGAAGCTTCAGGTTACGGAACAGGACAATTGCCGGACAAAGAAGGACAAATGTATCACTCAACAATTGATGATTTATATTTGATTCCAACGGCTGAGGTTCCGGTTACAAATTTATTCCGCGATGTTCTTTTAACCGAAACTGAATTGCCAGTTTTATATACAGCATATACGCCATGTTTCCGTCGTGAAGCAGGTTCTTACGGAGCACATGTTCGTGGATTAAACCGTTTGCACCAGTTCGACAAGGTAGAAATCGTACGCGTTGAGCATCCTGATAAGTCTTATGAAGCACTTGACGGAATGGTAGAACATGTAAAAGATATTTTGAAAGAATTGAAATTGCCATACCGCGTTTTACGTTTATGTGGTGGTGATATGGGTTTCACATCGGCTTTGACGTATGATTTTGAAGTGTTTTCTACAGCGCAGGATCGCTGGTTAGAGATCAGTTCAGTTTCTAATTTTGAAACTTTTCAGGCAAATCGCTTGAAATTACGTTTCAAAGACAAAGACGGAAAAAATCAATTGGCGCACACATTAAACGGAAGTTCATTGGCTTTGCCAAGAGTTTTGGCCGGAATTTTAGAAAACTACCAAACTCCGGAAGGAATCGTAATTCCAGAAGTTTTACGCCCTTACTGTGGATTTGATATTATAAATTAACTTTTAGAGTTCTTAGGATTCAACCTAACAGGTTTTTAAAACCTGTTAGGTTTCTTAATTTTTACTAAGAACTAAAATTAAAACAGAGCATGATGAATGGAATTTTAAATTGGAATGTAGATCCGGTTATTTTGATGATAACAGATAGTTTTCCTTTAAAATATTATGGAGCTCTTTTTGCCTGCGGACTTTTATTGGGGTATTATATCGTAAGAAGAATTTACCAAAAAGAACATCTTTCGCTCGATAATCTGGATAGTTTATTGGTTTATGTAATTGTTGGAACCATTTTGGGTGCGCGATTAGGACATTGTTTTTTTTATGAACCAGCTTATTTTCTGCAACATCCAATAGAAATTCTTTTACCAATTCAGAAAGTAGCCGGAGTATATAAATTTGTTGGTTATCAGGGTTTAGCCAGTCATGGAGGATCGATTGGTGTTTTAATCGCCATGATATTATATTGCCGAAAATACAAAGTTAAGTTCTTATGGATCTTAGATAAAATGGCGATTGGAGTTCCTGTTACGGGTGCTTTTATCAGATTTGGGAATTTCATGAATTCTGAAATCTACGGAAAACCGACGAACGGAAATTGGGGAGTTGTTTTTCAAAGAGATGATATGATCCCAAGGCATCCAACACAATTGTACGAAGCATTTGCTTATTTGCTGATTTTCGGAATAGTTCTTTATTTGTATAAATCAAAAACAATCAAAAAATCGGACGGATTTATCTTTGGATGTTTCTTAACTTTAATGTTTGTAGCAAGATTTATAATCGAATTTTTCAAAGAAAATCAAGAAACCTTTGAGGATGATATGATTATTAATATGGGACAAATATTAAGTATTCCTTTTATTTTAATTGGTATAGCTTTAATGATTTGGAAATCGAAGAAGTGAGTTGTAAATTAGTTTACAGTCTGGAAGTTTAGTTTACAGTCGCAGTCGCAGTTTACAGTGAATTGCGCTGAATGCCGAGACTGATAACTGAATACTGAGACTGCGACTAATCCCGATAGCTATCGGGAGAGACCGAAAACTGAAAACTGAAAAAGACTGAATTATGAAAAACATCTTTATTTATATCGTTTTATTATGGTCTACTTTTGCTTTAGCACAAAATGAGCAACTGGCTCAATATTACTATGATAAAGGTGATTTCGAAAAAGCCAAAATCAGTTATGAAGAACTTTTAAAAGGTTCGCCATCCAATACTCAGTATTTTTTAAGAACGATCGATTGCTATCAACAATTGCAGCAATTTGACGTGGCTGAAAAAACAATTCAGGATCGTTATAACAGATACAAACAAGGTGTTTTTCTTGTAGAATTAGGGTATAATTATCAATTACAAAAAAACGATGCCAAAGCCAAAAATTACTACGAACAGGCAATCGAAAAAATAAAGACCAGTCAAAATGATGTTTACGGAATTGGAAATTCTTTTGAGAAAAAAGTATTGCTCGAATATGCCTTAAAGGCTTATCAAACTGCGATGCAGATTCAGCCCAATTACAATTTCAATTTTCAGATCGGAATGTTGTACGGACAGTTAGGGAAAACCGATCAGATGATCGAACTTTTACTGACGGAATCATACAATAATCCACAAAATGCAAATTTAATCCAGACTCAATTATCGCGTTTCATGAATGGTGAAACTGATAATACCGCTTTTAAAGATGCGATGCGTAAATCTTTGATTTTAAGAACTCAAAAAGATCAGGATGTTTTTTGGAATCATTATTTAAGTTGGTTTTATGTTCAGCAAAAAGAATTCGGAAAAGCCTTTATTCAGGAAAAAGCAATCTATAAGCGAGAACCCGAATCGCTTTCAAGTATCGTTAATTTAAGTCAGTTTGCTTTGAACGAGGATGATACTGATACAGCTTCAGAAATTCTTAATTTTATACTTCTAAATACTAAAGATTTAGATTTGCTGGTACAGACCAATTCTTACTTAATGCAAATTAAAATAGACAAAGCGCAGGAAAAAGACTATACGGTTATCAATACTGAGTTACAACAATTGCTTACAACCTATGAAATAACTCCTTTTACCTTATCTTTGCAAATAATTCAGGCACATTTCCTGGCTTTCAATCTTAAAAAGACTGAAGAAGCCAAGGCAATTATTAAGAAAGCACTGGATTTAAATTTGAATGATTATCAAAGAGCAGATGCAAAGATGGAGTTGGCTGACATCTTGCTTTTAGAAGAAAAATTCAATCAGGCGCTGATTTATTATTCGCAGATTCAATTGGATCTAAAGAATGATGTCATGGCGCACGAAGCAAGTTTAAAAGCAGCAAAGACAAGTTATTACAAAGGTGATTTTGAGTGGGCTTTGAAACAATTTAAAGAGCTGAAAGCAGCAAATACGCAATTAATTGCCAATGACGCGCTGGAATATTTTTTATTGATAAATGACAATACGGTTGCTGATTCAACACAAACAGCGTTAAAGCAATTTGCGAGAGGTGATTTTTTGATTTATCAGAATAAAAAACCAGAGGCAATTGCTCAGTTTCAGAGTATTTTAAAAATCTTTAAAGGGCAGGAAATTGAAGCTGTAACATTGTTGCGTTTAGGTAAAGTTTATGAAAGTCAAAAAGATTTTAATTCGGCTTTAAGCCAATACCAGCAGATCATTGACAATCATAGTGACGGAATTTATGTAGATGAAGCGCTATTTTTTTCGGCAGAAATTTACAACGATGAGTTGCACGATACAGAAAAGGCAAAACCTTTGTATGAGAAGGTAATTTTTAACCATCAGGATAGTATTTACTTTGTTGATGCGAGAAAAAAATACCGAGAGTTAAGAGGAGATAAGAATTTATAAGTTAGGTTTAATTGGTTATTTGTTTAACCGATTAACCGAAAAACGATTAAACAGTAAAAAATGATAATTTACAACGTTACCACAAATATACACGAGAGCGTTCACGACCAATGGTTGAAATGGATGCAGGAAAAACACATACCGGAAATTCTGGCGACACAAAAGTTTTCTTCGGCAAGAATCGTAAGGGTTATGATCGAAGAAGAAATGGGCGGAATTACGTATTCTGTACAATATGTTACAGATAGCAAAGAAACTTTAGATCAGTATTATATAGAAGATGAGCCTGCTTTTCATCAGGAAGCCTTGTCTTTATTTGCGGACAAGATGCTTTCTTTCAGAACAGAGCTGGAAGTGATTTCGGAGCATTAGTTTTTTAGTTTTCAGTATGTGAAAGCTTTAGCTGAATCTTAATAAAAAAAAGCCCACAGATTTTAACGGGTTAAACAGATTTACACAGATGATTTATAATGTTCTGAATTTGCGAAAATTTGTGCAATTCGTGGCGAAAAATAATCGTTAAGTATAATAAAAATAAGCTTTGTGTCTTTGAGCCTTCGTGGCAAAATAAAAGTTATTGTGGAAATTCGATTTCAAACTAAGAAAGAAAGTAATAAACAACAACAGGAGGATTTTTTGAAGTTGTCTAAAACGGAAAGGTTTTATAGTTTTTTACGTTTAAGTGAAAGAATAAGTAAATTTCCTGTGAAAAAATAAGGTAGATAAAAATAAAGACAATTTCCAGATTGTAATTGATTTGGAGAATAAAAAATAAGCTTTGTGCCTTCGTGCCTTTGTGACAAATCTGGCAAAAAGAAATAAAAAATAAACTTTGTGTCTTAGCCCCTTCGTGGTAAAAACATCTTAGTGCCTTAATGGCTAATAAAAAATAAAATGGAAAAAGTAAAAGCCAAAAAACATTTAGGACAACACTTCCTGAAAGACGAAAGTATCGCCAAAGCAATTGCAGATACTTTAAGTTTAAAAGGATACGATGAGGTTTTAGAGATAGGACCGGGGATGGGTGTGTTGACTAAATATTTGCTTGACAAACCAATTAATACACACGTGATCGAGATCGATACGGAATCTGTGGTGTATTTGGGTGAAAATTATCCAAAATTAAAAGATAAAATTATCTCTCAGGATTTCCTGAAATACAATATAAACGAGGTTTACGAAAATAAACAATTCGCTATTATTGGGAATTTTCCCTATAACATTTCTACGCAAATCGTTTTTAGAACTTTAGAATACAAACATCAGATTCCGGAATTTTCAGGGATGTTTCAAAAAGAAGTGGCTCAAAGGATATGCGAGAAAAAAGGCTCAAAAGCTTACGGAATCTTATCCGTATTAGCACAGGCTTTCTATGTTACTGAGTATCTGTTTACGGTAGATGAAAACGTTTTTATTCCTCCGCCCAAGGTCAAGTCGGGTGTGATGAAAATGACCCGAAAGGAAGATTATAGCCTTCCGTGTGGAGAAAAGTTGTTTTTTACGGTTGTAAAAACGGCTTTTCAGCAAAGACGAAAAACATTACGTAACAGTTTGAAAACATTAAATTTATCAGATGAATTGCGATTAGACACTATCTTTGATAAGCGTCCGGAGCAATTGAGCGTGGAGGAATTTATTGTTTTGACTCAAAAAATAGAAGCCGATGGAGTTTAAAATCAGCAAAGAGCTAATTAAGGAAATTGCTCAACTCATTCAAGCTAAAAATAATAAAGAACTTGAGGTTTTATTAAATGACATGCACCATGCCGATTTCGCTGAAATCCTTGATGAAATTGACATTGATGAAGCAACTTATATATTTAAGGTTTTAGACAGCGAAAAAACAGCCGAAATTCTTCTGGAATTAGAGGATGATTTACGTGAACAAATCTTAAACCGACTTTCGCCTAAAGAAATCGCTGAAGAGCTTGATGAACTTGAAACGAATGATGCAGCGGATATTATTGGTGAACTTTCAAAAGACAGAAAAGCCGAAGTAATCTCTGAGCTTCAGGATGTCGAACATGCAAAAGGCATCGTGGATTTACTTCGTTACGGCGAAGATACTGCCGGAGGTATCATGCACAAAGAGTTGGTAAAAGTCAACGAAAACTGGAACGTACTTACTTGTGTAAAGGAAATGCGTATTCAGGCCGAAAATGTTTCAAGAGTGCATTCTATCTATGTTGTAGATGATGAAAACAGACTTAAAGGCAGATTATCTCTTAAGGATTTGTTGACAACATCGACCAAAACACAGATTTCTGATATCTATATTCGAAAATTATATTACGTAAATGTCGAAACTCCTGATGTTGAGGTAGCGAGAATGATGGATAAGTACGACCTGGAAGCCATTCCTGTCGTAGATGAATTGGGACGTTTAGTAGGTCGCATTACTATTGATGATATTATTGATGTCATCAAAGACGAAATAGAAAAAAGAGATACTGAAGATATTCAGAAATTTGGGGGTTTAGAGGCTCTTGAATTGCCTTACGTTCAAACGCGTCTTGGCGAGATGGTTAAAAAGAGAGCTACATGGTTAGTTGTGCTGTTTATTGGAGAAATGTTTACGGCTTCGGCAATGGGATATTTTGAAGGTGAGATTGAGAAAGCAGTAGTTTTGGCATTATTTGTTCCGCTTATTATTTCGAGTGGTGGAAATTCCGGTTCACAAGCCGCAACGCTTATAATTCGTGCTATGGCATTGAAAGAGCTTACGCTAAAAGACTGGTGGTATGTAATGAAAAAAGAAATTGCATCGGGATTTTTATTAGGTGCTATTTTGGGTATTGTTGGATTTATCAGGATTCTTATTTGGCAGGAAACAGGACTTTATGAATATGGAGAACATTGGGTAGCGATAGGTATGACGGTTTCGCTATCATTAGTATTTATTGTTTTGTGGGGAACACTTTCAGGATCTATGATACCCTTTTTACTGAAAAGGCTTAAACTCGATCCTGCAACTTCATCAGCGCCGTTTGTGGCTACTTTAGTAGATGTAACAGGATTAGTAATCTATTTTACCATCGCTTCGTTATTGTTGAAAGGAAAGTTGTTATAAAGACACATTATTTTCAAATTATACGCTATTAACCAACCAAAAATAAATCAAAAACAACCAGGAATGAAAGTACACATCATAGGAGGAGGGAACCTTGGAGTTTCTATTGCCTTGGGAATTGCGAAGTTCTCAAAAAATAATCAAGTTACAGTTACCAGAAGAAATACAGCCAGTATTCAATATTTATCAGAGTACGGAATCACGGTTTCATCAGACAATAAACATAATATTCAGGAAGCTGATGTTGTGATTTTGACTATAAAGCCTTATCAGGTTGATGTAGTTTTAGGTGAAATTTTACCGGTAATTAAAGGTAAAACGATTGCTTCGGCGGTTAGTGGTTTATCGTTGGATATACTTCAGGAGAAAACAAATAATGAATATCCGGTTATTCGAATTATGCCTAATATTGCGGCACAATTTGGAGAATCTGCAACTTGTATTTCTTTTCCTGAAAAATACAGAGAGAAAGCATTGCCAATTGTTGACTTGTTCCAGGATCTAGGAACTGCGCCGGTAATCGATGAAAAATTAATGGATGCTGCTACAGTTCTTGGTGCATGCGGAACAGCTTATGCATTAAGATACATTCGCGCTTCTATGCAAGCCGGAATCGAAATTGGTTTTGATTCTCAAACTGCTTTGGCAATTGCAGCACAAACCGTAAAAGGAGCTGCAAAAATGTTATTAGAGGAGAAAGTGCATCCGGAACAATTAATCGACCGTGTAACAACGCCTCAGGGTTGTACAATCGTAGGCTTGAATGAAATGGAGCACAATGGTTTCAGTTCGTCTTTAATAAAAGGAATCAAGACTTCTTTGAAGCAAATCAAAGGTTAGATAATATTAAATTCCAATCCTGTAGTTTCGGGATAAAATTCCAAATTCCAACTTTGTTGGGGTTTGGATTTTTTTTTGAATGTTACTTTTAGGTATGTTTGTCACTTCGACAGAGGAGAAGTCACACAAAAACTAACGTTCAGAATAATTTAGCAACTTGCTCTCAGGATGTGATTTCTCCTGCGTCGAAATGACAATATTGTCGATAATTGGAATTTGACGAATTCGTTAATTATTACAATATTCTATTAAATCAATTATCTCTTTTTTATTTAGAACTTTAGAAAACGTAATTCTATGATAATCGATTCCGTATTCTTCAATTTTTGTACTGTCAATCTTGTTTTTTCTATTCCTTAACCATTTTACAACGACTAAGGAATCAACGTTTTGAAGAGCCGGTCCTGTAGATTTTGCATATTTTTTATGACATGCCGCGCAATTTGAATTAAATATTTCTCTTCCTTTTTCTTGATTTTCTGTTAAATTAGGAGTTCCACAAAACATAGGAACCGGTATTGCACAAACTAAATAAGTAGGTGAGGTATTTGTCTTAATTTGATGAAGTATAAATCCAGCCAGGAGCATAATAAAGGATACTGAAAACAAAAGGATCAAACGAATTTTCTTCATTTATCAGAGTAGTTAATTGGAATATTGGAGTTTACTTTTTAATCAACTGTATATATTTCCTGTCACACTCTGAAATCTTAGTATAAGAATTCATCGAATTTCCATAATTCTGAATCGTCAGCGTATCTTTAACATAACTGGCATCAATTCCTACAGGAATTTCCGGTTCAGCAGATGCGGTTTTAGAGTCGGCAATAGAATCATTTTCATCTTCGCGGCTTATGTCGCCTTCATAATCATCCCATTTTATGCCTTCTAAAACAATGTATTTTTCTCCTGATTCATTTTTAGTAAAAGTTGCGATACCTTTTAATTTTTTAAGTTTTGTTTTTAGAAAATAAGTATAACCACTTTTTTCTTTCTTTATTTCCAAAGAAATTCCACATTCACCCGTATTATCTGGATCAGGTTGTGTCTGGTAAAAACCTGCTATAGATTCTTCATTTTTACTTATAGAATCAATAACTATTGTTTCAGGATTCTTTTCGGGAACTACAGGTTTTGGCTTGTTGTTACAGGCTAAAATCAATACTATTATCAAAAGGGCAAAGAAAGGCTTGTTGGCTGATTTCATAATTTTCACGATACTTTTTTATAGATTGAATTTCTAAATCTGAGTGCTGAAATCTATACGGTTTTTTTCTTTGACAAAGTATATTTCAGATAAATTAATCCAAATACACCAGAAAGTATAGAAGCGATTAAAATTGCAATTTTAGAAAAAACAATAGTTTCAGGATCTTTAAAAGCTAAAATTGTTATAAAGATTGACATCGTAAAACCAATTCCTCCTAACATTCCGGCGCCCAGAATATGCGCCCATTTCAGGCTTTTAGGTAAAGAGCATAAACCTGCACTGACTCCAATAGAAGAAAAAAGTACAATACCCAATGGTTTACCAACAACAAGTCCCAGAATAATTCCGATTGTATTGGAATGACTTAAACCTTCGTGCCAGTCTGATTGAATAGCAATACAAGTGTTTGCAATAGCAAACAAAGGTAAAATTACGAATGCAACGGGTTTGTGTAAAAAGTGCTGCAATTTATAAGATGAAGATTTTTCTCCACCATCGCCAAATGGAATTACAAAAGCAAGAATCACTCCGGTGATAGTAGCATGAACACCTGAGTTGAGCATGAAATACCACATTATAATACCTCCGATTAAATAGGGAATCAGGTTGTGAATTTTCATACGGTTCAAAATAAATAAGAATCCCCATATTCCTAACGCGATTGCAAGATTTACAAAAGATATAGAGGTAGTATAAAAAATGGCAATAACAATGATCGCGCCTAAATCATCAATAACTGCCAATGCAGTCAGGAATACTTTTAACGATGATGGGACTTTTTTTCCTAAAAGGGATAGAATACCAATGGCAAAAGCAATATCAGTCGCCATCGGGATTCCGGCTCCGTTCTGAGTATCAGTTCCAAAATTTAAAGCCAGGAAAATGGCGGCAGGAACCAACATTCCGCCAAGAGCAGCCATAATTGGCAAAGATGCATTTTTGATATTCGATAGTTCACCGTGATAAATTTCACGCTCTAATTCCAGACCAATTAATAAAAAGAAAATAGTCATTAATCCATCATTAATCCAATGAGTAATTGAATGTCCGCCCAAATCTTTTTCCCAGAAAGCAACATATTCAGTTTGAAATGAAGAGTTTGCTAAGTATAATGAGATAATCGTAACGAATAAAAGGAGTAATCCTCCTGATTTTTCGTTGTTGAAAAAGGCTTTGAATGTCTTAGTTAGTTTCATTGTGAGAGGTTCTATTGATTTAGAAAGAAGGAAATTCAAAGAAAATCGATGAATCTTAGATTTTCAAAGTTAAAAAAAATCTTATCAATAAAAAATTCACTGTATTTTTGTTTCATTAATTTGTCCTATTAATCTTTATTATTTAACGATTTGATGTTTTTTTGCTAAAAGCATTTTTGAGTTGTAATATAGCTTTAGTATGAATGTAGTAATTTAACCAACCTTTAAAACTGTTACCAAAAAAAAGACCAATGAATTATAAGACCATTTTGTTTCGACCTTTACTACTCTCTTTTTTTCTAATTCAAATATCTTGTAAAAAAGAAAATGCTCAAAATACTGCAGCAACGATTATAGATGAACCAGTCCCGGTTCTTATTGATAAAACATATCAAACAGATGAAAAGCAAGACGGAAACGAGAGTCTTGAAGAAAAATCAGTAATTAAGTTTTCTAAAAAATACAATTCGAGTTCAATATGGCAGTTTGATCTTGATATGAAAAAAGCAGGTCTCAGATCTATTAACGAACTGAAGAATGGGAACATATTGTATTTAATGGAAGAAGGAGATGAAAAATACAACTATACTCCTGTCTTGCTGATTATAAACAAACAAGGCGGTCAAGTAGGAAAACAGAAATTAATTGATTCGAAATCAAAATATAATTTGTTCAACACATTAGTAGTGGCAGACAATCAAGGCGGATTTACCTTGTATGCAAAAAAAGAGAGTAAGTCATATGGTAATTCAGAAAAGGACAATACAGATGAAGCAAGAATGAAAGCTGTCCTGATAAGATTTCAACTCGATAAAATGAAATTCGACAACAAATATTCAGGGTATAAAACAGAAAGTAAATCGATGTCGGATATTTTTCTTAAACCTTTGTTGGAAAAGGGGTTTTCAAATATTTCAAAAGGAGATTTTTTACTGCAATATATACAGGATAAAATAGTGGTGAGCGGTACAGCTTCAAAACCTAATCAGGATGAAATTCCTTTTGTTGCAATTTTAGATCACAATCTGAATTTACTAAATCTGAATTTTTTTGATGGATATCCGGAAACAGAAATTAACGCCATAAGTTTGACTGCCGATGGAAATTTTTATGTAGAAGGAAAAGAAAATTCTGCTGCAGACGGATCGTATTATTCGACACATAAAAGATTTGTACTGAATTCTAATTTAAAGTTGCTTTCTGATACATCAGATAAAGAACCGTATTATTCTTTCTATCGCGGTCCGTCAGCACCAGAGGCCGAAGAAGAGACTGAAGACGAAACCACAAACGCTGCTGAAGAAAACACGAAAGAGGAAACTACTAAGCAGACTGTAGAAAAGGGTAATAACGTCATTTTTTATACTGACAAAATAGATAAAACTTATTTTAGCCTAAGGGAAAAAGCAATAAATTCCAGTGAAGTAGTATTTGAAAAAAGCCGAAGTATCGATAGCACTGCTTTATGGAGGATTAAGCTTGTGTTTCCTGGACATTATGAAGTACCGTTTACTAATAGTACCAAAGGCTTTAAGCGGGATAATGGGGATTTTGTTTTTTATTTATACATCCGCGATACATCTGGCGAACAAGACAGATCAAGTATTGCGATTTTTGTGTTTAATAAAGAAGGGCGTTTAAAACGTCAATTCGAGACGGCAGGTTATTTTGAAACAACTGATTTTGAAATGAAAGAATCAGAAGGGAAATTAATTACAGCTTTTGTTTCTTATGATGCTAATTATGTTAATAATGAATGGCAGTATCCACATACTTTTCGTTCGATATTATATTCTTTAGAATAATCGCAAAGGCATTGGAGTGAAGTTTTTAATCTTTGGTTTTTTCAAATCAGCCTGAAATAAAAGTTTTGCACCTTTTTGTGAAATCCTGTTATTATTAATATTTTAGTTTTTCTCAACCAGAACCAAATAGCTGAGTCGATACTAAGAAAAACAAACACATTTTGTAAATCAAACCATTATAATAAGCTGTATTTTTGCTTTATAAAACATAATATAATGAGCATAAAAATTCTACATATCGATAGCAATAACCCAATTCTTTGGCAACAATTAGAAGATGCCGGTTTTGAAAATCACGCTGATTTCAAATCTTCTAAAGAAGAAATCGAAGCAAAAATTCAGGATTATAACGGAATCATTATTCGAAGCCGTTTTAAAATTGATAAAACTTTTTTAGACAAAGCAACCAATCTTAAGTTTATTGCCAGAGTTGGTGCGGGTTTAGAAAGTATTGATTGTGAATATGCAACGTCAAAAGGAATTCATTTGATTGCGGCTCCGGAAGGTAATCGCAACGCTGTTGCAGAACATTCATTGGGCGTAATTTTATCCCTATTTAATAATTTGAATCAGGCTGATGCCGAAATAAAAGCGGGACACTGGAACCGCGAAAGTAATCGCGGTCATGAGTTAGACGGTAAAACAGTTGGGATTATTGGTTATGGAAACATGGGAAAAGCATTTGCTAAAAAACTTCGTGGTTTTGAAGTTGATGTCATCTTTCATGATATCTTAGAAAATATAGGTGACGAAAACGCAAGACAGGTTTCGCTGCAGGAATTACAGCAAAAATCAGATGTTCTTAGTTTGCATCTCCCGTGGACTCCGGAAACTGATAAAATGGTCAATGCAAATTTTATTGCGGCATTTGCAAAGCCATTTTGGATTGTAAATACTTCGCGTGGTAAAAATATCGTGACAGCAGATTTAGTTGAAGCGATGAAGACTAAAAAGATTCTTGGAGCTGGTTTGGATGTTTTGGAGTATGAGAAATTATCATTTGAAACACTTTTTCAGGATAAAAATACTCCTGAAGCTTTTCAATATCTGATGGAAGCTAAAAATGTTCTCTTAACGCCGCATATTGCCGGCTGGACTTTTGAAAGTCACGAACGATTAGCACAGGTTATTGTAGATAAAATTAAAGCTGTGTATTCGAAATAAGTTTAGGGCAAATACAAAAAACAGGAATTGTTTGTTTTTTAGAATGTCATAACGCGTTTTTTTGTGTGATTTTAAAACATAATTAGTTTTTAATGTTAATTTTTAATAATATTGCCTCAAGTTTTAGATAAATCATTTGATTATGAGAGGTTACGGTATTTAATGTAGCATTGTAATTGTCTTGTGAAAAAAAGCTTTTTTTAATACAATAATAACGTATTGTAGACCACTGCTTATTTATAGTGGATTAGTTTTGCAAACTTTTAAAGGAATTTTGAAAAGAAGCTTGTCTAATGCTTAAAATTAGAAATACACTAACTTAAATTAATTAATAAAAAATGGAGAACAATTTTAAAGAAACGCCAAACAATTTTGACGAACCGATTCCGGTATTTCAAGTGGATCCTATAATGGTATTGCTTTTTGGATTTTTAACATGCGGATTGTATTTAATTTATTGGAATATTAAAGTTGCAGAGGTTTTTAATGCTGTAGCAAAAAGAGAAGTTATTTCGCAGCCAATTGCCATTTTTGCAGGATGTTGTATGCCGGTAAATATTTACTTTTATTATCTTGCTGGTAAAGATGCATTACCAAAGGTTTATGAAAAAACAGGTGAACTTCAAAAAGATCAATCTACTTTATTAATTGTTTTAGGACTTTTCTTTCCTATGGCAGCAGCAATGATTGTACAAGGTGATATCAACAGATTATACAAATAATAACAGGGTAAAACGTAAAATTTACGGAATTATCGGTGCAGCAATTACACTGATAATTCCGTTTTTTTTAATGCTCAATAATCATAACGATCATTTAGAGACAGACCAGTCGTTTTGTCCTTTCAAAATGGTGACAGGTTTTCCTTGTCCAGGTTGTGGTATAACAAAATCATTGGTTTATTTTTACCAGGGAGACATCTATAAATCTCTTAGTTATCATATTCTTGGGCCTTTTGTTATTGTATTTTGCTGGTTGACCATCATTATACTCACAACAGAAATTATAACCAAAAAAGAATATTTTACCGGTATTTTATATAATAGGAAACTGGCTTATAATATGGCTTACTTTTTAGCATTTTATCATGTGATCCGTTTGGTTCTTTTTGTCAGAAATAATTCTTTTGATGATATATTGCATCAGTCGATCTGGTTTTAAAACATAAAAACCCCGTTAGTCTTGCTAATGGGGTTTTTTATGAAAAATTACTTTATCCTTACAGATTCTGTTTTTTCTAAAAATATGTCCTTTCTAGTTACAAAAAAAACTTTTAAAGTCAGTCTTAAGCTTTTAAACTCTTTAATCTTGTTTACTCTAAAAAGGTTTTGTGAAAAATTTAAATAACAAGCTAAAATTGATTAAAGGATGGTAATCATTAAATGGTACAAGAAGGTAGTTTTTGAAAACTATATAAATTTTACGGGAAGAGCAGGAAGAAAAGAATAATGGTATTTTAGTTTGGTGAATTTAATTATAGTTCTTTTCTTGGGGGTAATTGATAGGACCTTAGATTTAACTCTTGTACAAGCTGAAACTGGAGCGTTTGGTCTAGCTTATAATTTTGCAGTTTTTTTACCTGGTTTAGCAGTTTCAGTTAGGCGGTTACATGATATAGGTAAAAGTGGATGGTGGCTCTTGATATTGCAGGTTTTATTAGTGAGTGCAATCTTTTTTTCTTTTGGTGCTTTACTTTATGGGAAATAGAAGTATATGGTTTTATTTGATGGCTCTAATTATATTAGCAGTTATAATATGGTGGTTGGTTTTGTTTTGTACAAAAGGTGATAAAGGATTAAATGAATATGGAGCAGATCCTGAAAGTGAGTTTGATGAAATAAATCAAATTTAAAAAGATAAGGGTTTCTAATTGAATAAAAAAATCCCATTAGTTATTTATTACTAATGGGGTTTATTATTTTATATCAGATTTACGGTTTAATCTTCCTTCTCAGATAACTTACGCTCCAATTCTATTTGAAACTCTTCGATAACCGGTTTCATGGTGCTTTCCGGGATATCTGCGATTCTAATGTACATTAACCCGTCAACAGCATTATTAAACAAGGGGTCGACGTTAAAAGCTACAACACGTGCATTTTGTTTGATATACTTTTTAATTAAAACAGGCAAACGTAAATTTCCCGGTTCTAATTCGTCAATAATCTTATCAAATTTGTTAAGATCAGATTCGGCTTCATCAAAGATAAAATCCTTATCTGCATCTTTCAGTTTTACTTTGTATGCTTTCTTAGGGTGAATGTATTGTGCAATATAAGGATCATAATAATTCGACTTCATGAACTCAATCATCAATGATTTCGAAAAGTCAGAGAATTGATTGCTGATGCTCACACCGCCCAATAAATACTTATGTTCTGGATAACGTAATGTGGTATGAATAATACCTTTCCATAATAAAAACAAAGGCATTGGTTTTTGCTGATATTCCTTAATAATAAAAGCACGTCCCATTTCGATTGATTTATGCATCATGTCGTGCAGTTCAGGTTCGAATCTAAATAAGTCATTCAAATAAAAGCCCTCAATTCCGTATTTAGGATAAATCTCAGAACCCAAACCCATACGGTAGGCACCGGCAATTTTTTTGCTGTCTTCATCCCATAAAAACATATGGTGATAATATTGATCAAACTGATCTAAATCTATAGATTCATTAGTACCTTCGCCTACTTCACGGAAAGTGATTTCTCTCAAACGACCAATTTCATGCAAAATATTCGGAATAGATTTTGCTCTTGCAAAAAATACCTCATAGTTTTTACTTTGCAATAAACGGCAATCACTATTTCTTAGCATATTCACCTCGTCAATCATTTTTGATTCACTTGCAGGTGTCACGATTTTTTTAGGTGCTTTAGGGATTTTCAAACTTGCTGTGTCTAACAATTTGGTATCCTTCTCAAAAGGATTTGCCAGCATATAAGTTTTCTTTCTAAGGAATTCTGAATAATCCTCAAACGTTTCAAATTCGTTTTGCTCGTTTACAGAAATCGGTTTTCCGATACGAACTTTAATCACACGATCTTTTTGCGTTAACAATTCCGATGGTAATTTTGCAGTTCGCAAAGTATCATCGATTTTAGAAAGCCAATAGAATAATTTACTGTTTTTAGCATGAAAATAAATTGGAACAACAGGAACTTTTGCTTTTCTAATCAATTTTAGAGCGCCTTCTTCCCAAGGTTTATCCACAACTAATTTTCCGTCTCTGTAAGTCGAAACTTCCCCGGCAGGGAAAATGCCCAATGGTTTTCCGTCACTTAAATGACGTAAAGTTTCTTTGATTCCCACCACGCTCGATTTTGCATCCTTATGATTCTCAAAAGGATTAACCGGCATAATGTATTTTTTAAGCGGAACAATTCGGTGTAATAAAAAGTTGGCAATAATTTTGAAATTAGGTTCTCTTTCAAGCATTAATTTCAAAAGCAAAATGCCATCAATTCCTCCAAGCGGATGATTTGAAATCGTGATATAAGCGCCATCTTTAGGCAAACGTTTTAAATCTTCTTCGGGAATTTCAAACTTAATTTGCAATTCGTCTAATACTCCGTTTAAAAACGCAAGATCTTCTAAATGTTTATTATGATCGTAAATTTTATTAAGGGTAGAAATCTTAAGGACCTTCATAAGAATCCAGCCTGAAAAAGTACCAAGAACTCCGTACTTATCAACATTTATTGCCTTTGCAACTTCTTTCGCGGTAACTAAACCCATGTACTATTTTTAATTTATTAGAGCAGCGAACAAAGATAACAAAAAACTCTACTTTTCGCTGTTTCAAACACAAACTTTCCACTTTTTTATTACATTTGGAATCCTTAAAAAAACACTGATGAAAATTATTTCTTATAATGTAAACGGAATAAGAGCCGCAATTGCCAAAGGCTTTATCGAATGGCTGCAACACGCTAATCCTGATGTTATTTGCCTTCAGGAAATAAAAGCTACAGAAGAACAAATTCCCGTTGACGCTATTACTGCCGCGGGTTATCCGTATCAATATTATTATCCGGCAACAAAAAAAGGCTACAGTGGTGTGGCTATCTTATCAAAAATAAAACCTAATAATGTGGTTTACGGAACCGGAATTCAGCACATGGATTTTGAAGGGCGTAACCTTCGTGCTGATTTTGACGATTGCTCTGTAATGAGTTTATACCTTCCGTCAGGAACCAATATAGAGAGATTAGATCATAAATTTATGTTTATGGATGACTTTCAAACGTATATTAACGAGCTAAAACTAACAATTCCGAATTTGATTATTTGTGGGGATTACAACATTTGTCACGAAGCAATAGATATTCATGATCCGGTTCGTAATAAAACTGTTTCGGGATTTTTGCCTTCTGAACGTGCCTGGCTTGACGGATTTATGAAATCCGGTTTTATTGATAGTTTCCGTCATTTCAACAAAGATCCGCATCATTATTCATGGTGGAGTTATCGTGCAGGAGCCAGAGGAAACAACAAAGGATGGCGTATCGATTATAATTTGGTAAGCGATTCTTTGCAGCATCGATTAAAACGTGCCGTGATTCTTCCGGATGCGATACATTCTGATCATTGCCCGGTTTTAGTCGAAATCGAGTAAAGTTTGGTATTGTTCTTGTTGAAGGAATAGCAAGTTTAAATTCAAAAATTAATATTGTTATTGATGTTGAATTTTGACATTGTTGGATTATTAATGCCTCCCATAATAAAAAAAAGGAAAATGATTAAAAAGGCCTCCATCGGATTACTAGTTGTAGCTATGTCTATGACTTCATGTGTGTCCAAGAAAATTTACAACGATCTTGAAACAAAATATTCAGATCTGAAAAAAGAAAACCGTTCAATTGCGGATCAAAATGCCGATTTGCAAAAATCAAAAAATCAGTTAGAATTAGATCGCGATGCTTTAACAAAAGACTTAAATAGCACAAAAGACGAATTGGCAAAACAAAAAGCTGATTTGGCCGTTGCGCAAAACAAGTTCAAAGTTTTGCAGGATTCATACAATGCACTTGAAAAAAACAGCAACGATGCATTGGAAAAAAACATGGCTAAAAACCGTGAATTGTTAGCGCAATTAGAAGCAAAATCTAAAAAATTAGCCGAAGAACAAGCAAGTCTTGATAAAACAGCAAGTCGCTTAAATGAACTTGAAGCTATGATTGCAGCCAAAGAAGCAGCAATGAAAAAATTAAAAGAAACTTTGTCTAAAGCTTTAAATGGTTTTGAAGGTAAAGGTTTGACTGTTGAACAGAAAAACGGAAAAGTATATGTTTCGATGGAAAACAAATTACTTTTTAACTCAGGAAGCTGGGCTGTTGGAACCGAAGGTAGAAAAGCAGTTGTAGAATTAGGAAAAGTATTAGGAGATAACCCGGATCTTTCAGTTCTTATCGAAGGTCATACAGATGATGATCCTTACGCGGGTTCAGGACCAATTGCCAACAACTGGGATTTGTCGACTAAAAGAGCTACTGCAATTGTCAATATTTTAAGTGAAAACACTAAAATCAATAAACAAAAACTAACAGCAGCAGGTCGCAGCGAATTTTCTCCGCTTGCAAGCAATGCAACGCCCGAAGGAAAAGCTAAAAACCGTAGAATCGAAATTATCTTAACGCCAAGATTAGATGAAATCGCTGATATGTTGAATAGTATTAATTAAGTTGCTAAGTCTCTGAGGGACTAAGTTGCTAAGTTTTTTAAAGATTAAAAGGCTCAGAGTTTTTAACTTTGGGTCTTTTTTTTGTTTAGATCATAAAAAATGTAGCAAGATATGTTGATTTTCCGGTTCGAATTTGGAATTGAAAAATTGAAGTTTTCATCCTCCATTTATTTCGTAACTTGAATTTCTAAAATTATAATTATGGGACTTCCAGAATTAAAAGACAAAATACGCCATCAATTAGATTTGGCAGATGAAAGAGTGTTGCGAATTGTTTCTTCTGTTTTTGATACTTACTTAAATGAGGTAGTTTCATATGATGCTCAGGGGAATCTTTTGACTTTGTCAGAATATCATAATAAGGTTGAAGAAGGTTTGGATGATGTAAAATATAATCGAATAATTTCAAAAGCAGATTTGTCGAAAGAAATGCAGGGTTGGGATAATGAGTAATACTAAAACTTTTAGTTTTTTGGACTCAGAATGCATAACAAGACTTAAGAGAAATTTATATTTCATTGAAGAATGTCATTTCTAAAGAAAAAGTCAATTAAAATTAGAGATGAATTATTCAATTGTACAAATAGTATAGTTTTTGCCGAACAATTTCAGTTAGATGAATATAGATTTGACTGTCGAAGAATTGTAATTAGAAATTACAAAGTATTATATCAAATTAAAGAAAATTCAATTTTTGTAATTAGGGTTTTTAATTCGTTTCAAAACCCCTTGAAAAGCTTAAAATAGAGAGGTTCAGAGTTTTTAACTTTGGGTCTTTTTTTTGTTTAGATCATAAAATAAAGTTAGTTCCTACGCGACAAAAAAAAGTGGTATTTGTTTACTGATTATTTAATCTCTAAGGGGTTCTTTTTTTAAATAATTGGACAGGTGTAGTCCTTGCTGATAATGTCATTAAGTTAAGCTTTTTTGATCATAATTTTTCTCTCAATCCCGAGACTCGGGACGGCGCTACAAAATAACGCATTCCTTTGGAGTTTTAGAAAGAGTTCCGGAAGAACAAAATATATTGTAGGGATGGATTTTAATCCATTCTTCGCACAGTCTAAACATAACCTTGTCCTTTCGACGAAGGAGAAATCACACTAGTATTTCCGTTCAGATATTCGCCAATATTTGTCGAGTTTCTTGTGTGATCTCTCCTTCGTCGAGATCACAAGATTGCGGATTCTGATAAAGTTATTGATAGGAAAATAGTTAATCCGCATTCAAAAATCTCTTAAGTTAATTACGATACCCGAAGCCTCGAGATGAAAACTCAGTGACTTTAGAAAAAAACTTATCCTTTTTTTAACTTTTGTGATATTTTCATTTGATGAATCCCTTTGTATCTTTGAGTTCTTATAATTCAAAAGCTGTAAACTTAGTCCCGAAATGTGGGATAATCACTCAGCATCTTAGAACCTCAGAAAAAAATGAAATACACGACACTACCCAATACCGACATAAAAGTTAGTAAGATAAACCTCGGAACGATGACTTTCGGGCAACAAAATACAGAAGCCGAGGGGCATCAACAAATGGACTATGCACTTGAAAGAGGTGTTAATTTTTTTGATACTGCCGAAATGTATTCCGTTCCTGCCCGCGAAGAAACTTACGGAAGTACGGAGAAAATCATAGGAACCTGGTTTAAGAAATCAGGGAATCGTGACAAAGTGGTTTTAGCCTCTAAAATCGCAGGTCCAAACCCTAATTTTACTTACATGCGCGAAAAAGGAGATTTTTCCCCTGCAAGTATCAAATATGCTTTAGAAAATAGTTTAAAACGTCTTCAGACAGATTATATCGATTTGTATCAGATGCATTGGCCGGAACGTAAAACCAATTATTTTGGAGAACGCGGTTTTAAAGATTATGATGATGTCTGGGAAGATAATTTCAGAGAAGTTCTGGAAACATTCGACGGATTAATCAAAGAAGGCAAAATAAAACACATTGGTGTTTCAAATGAAAATGCATGGGGAATGATGCGTTTGCTGGAAGAAAGCAAATATCAAAACCTGCCAAGGATCAAAACTGTTCAAAACCCGTATAATTTGCTAAACCGCCTTTTTGAAGTAGGTTCTGCCGAAGTTGCGAAATATGAAAATGTTGGTTTATTGGCTTATTCACCTTTGGCGTTTGGCGTTTTAACCGGGAAGTTTTTAACCGGAGAGGCACATCCAAATGCGAGAATCAAGCTTTTTCCGCAATACACACGTTACAATAGTGATCAATGTACGCAAGCAACAAGATTATATCAGGAAATTGCGCACAAACACGGTTTAACTTTAACTGAATTAGCAATGGGATTTGTATTGCAGCAGCCATTTTTGACCAGTGCGATTATTGGTGCAACAACAATGGAACAGTTAAAAGAAAATATCGATACAATAGATGTCTTTTTATCAAAAGAAATATTAACAGAAATCGCAGCAGTTCAGGCAATAATTCCTGATCCTGCACCTTAATAAGTTATAGATAGTCAAACCTAACAGGTTTTTAAAACCTGTTAGGTTTCTTCAACTAGTTTAGCCAGTAATAAAAAAATCCCGATACAAAATTTATTGTATCGGGATTTTATGTTTAAAGATTCAAAATCTGATCTTTAGGATATCTCACTTTATAACTAATTCTGAATTTCTTGTTTTCATTTGGTTTTAGCTGTAATTGCCAGGTCAGAATTCCAATTTCTGTATTTATTTTTGCACCGTCACTTTGCAATAATTCAACCTCGATTTCTTTATTGGTACTTAACGGATATTGGTCTTTCAGTAACAATTCGACTGCCTCTTTTTTATTATTTCGTACTGTAATGTCAAAAGTAAAAGTCTGTTCTTTTTTGGTTGATAAAAATTTAGTTCCAGATTTATCCGCTACTTTTTCACGTTTTATAGAGACTTTTTTGTCGCGTCCCATGCTTAAGTTTAAAGTGTCGCCAGTTTGGTTGGGTTCTATAAAAGTCTTGCCAACATACATACCTTCAAAAATAATATTGGCTTCTCCCCGCAATAAATTGTATTTGCTGTAATCTGCAATTTCTGCCAAGAGAAAAGCATCATTTTCAATTTTAGGAACAGCATAAAATTTATAGGAAGCGGGTAGTTTTATCTCTTTTAATGAAACACTGTGCACTTTTCCATTTGATAAAATATCATACGGAATATCAATATCAAAAGAAATATTGAGTTGATTTTCTGCTACAGTCGTATAATTAGAAACCGATGAGCTTTCCATGACAGGAGCAGGAGCCTGGTTGAGTTCGGTAACTGCTTTATCTGCTGAAATTTTGTAAACACTTCCCTGTAGTTGATTTCTTTTTTTAGTTGCTCCATACCCCATAACAACAACTTCATCATTATATACCTGATTGGCCAGAAACCATGAACTCAATATTGGTGCCTGATTGTTTTGATTAGGAATACCGCTTGACAAAGTCAGTTTTACTTTTTTCCAGTCAATTCCTGTATTCTGAACAACCTGTGCTTTATACATCATATTAATTGGGGACGTAACACTTTCGGCGCGTAGGTCGTAAAACGGAGTCCACGTAGCATTATTTGTTAAGTATGAAATGTCTAAAGGAACAGTTCCGGCAACTTCATTCATAACCTGAACGATTAGTTTTCCTGAGGAAGTTTTTTCTTCTTTGCTCGTATCAACTTCAAGTTTATTGTTCAGTTTTTGAAGCGTTTCGTTCAGTTTTTGTTGTTTCTCTGTAAGTGTATTAATCGTATTGGCGATTTCCAGTTGTTTGGTTTTGTAATAGTCAACCATTTTCATTAATTCAGTTACGTTTAAACCTGAATTTACGCCCGAAATTTGTTGGTTCTTATCTAAAAGCTGAATTGTTTTTGTTTCAGAATTTATCGTGTTATTGACTTTCAGGATTTCTTTCTGAACCAAAACAATACTGTCTCTTACTCTTTTTAAGGCAGGAGATTTAGTATCGACTTCATATTCTGAGATGTAGTTATTGGTAAACTGAACCGAAAGAACTGTAACTGTAGATGGCGTTCCTATCTGGATTGAGTTCTCATTCAAGTCCACCGCTACATTTTTTATTACAATTTCGCTTGTTCCTAATGGCAGATTAATATTTGCAGTTTGAGAAATTTCGGCAGCATTAAAGTATACTGTTGCAGCTTTTACCTTAGCCGTTGTAAAAATTGGTTTTTGTGCAAAGGCAATTGTACCAATTAGGAATAAAACAGTTGTTGTTATTGTTTTTATCATGAGGTTATAATTTATATTTATTTGAGAGATATGGATTACAAATAACGGGAATTGAAATGGGTTTTAATAGTACATGACAAGAATGATTTTCTTTTTAGAATTGTCAATTATTTTTTCAATCACAGTAAAAAAATTTTCATTCACCATCGGACATCCCAAGCTATTACAAATAGGATTTAATTGTTCTTCAAACGGAATGTCTGAATATTTATGAAGCACGATATTTCGGTCAAAGGCATTGCTGTTAGTTGCATCCAGACCGTATAATTTATAAGCTTTGCCAAATCTTCCGGAGTAGGAGCTGCCAATAGCATATTTACCCAAAGAACTGCAATTGGAATTGTTGACATTGCTGAATTTTAATTTTCCGGGAATACCGGTTTCTGATCCGGAGCCATGACCAACCAAGCCTTCGCTAAGTATTTTGTTCTGCTTTAAGTCGTAAATAAAAAACCGGTTTTTTCCAGATTCAATCTTCATGTCTAAAAAGAAAACAATATCTGAATTGTATTTAGGAGATTTCCCCAAAAAGCTCCTGATTTCAGTTGTCTCGATTTTTAGTTTCTCTTCATAGGAATAAACCGGTTTTGAAATTTTAATAATTTCTGGCTTTTCTTCATCATTCCTACAGGCAAAACTCACGCCAAAAATTGCGAACGAAAGCAAAAAGAAAATTTTATTTTTCATGTTTAAGAATGGTTTTTTATTTCTCGACCGTATATCCTTTTACTTTTGCAAAGCCAATGATGGAGGTATTAATAGCGTTGCCTATATCATCTTGTTTTTTTGTCTTTTTTGCTTCCATATCAATATACTGCTGACGTTTTTTGCCCAGTTCACCAATCTCTTTCTGAATGTTTTCCCTTTCTTTAGTCTTTTGAGCTACGATTGTTTTTATTTCGGCTTCAGACTTATTCTGAAGTTCTTTAGGCAATTCCTCTTTTTTTATTTTTGAAATAGCAGTTTTATCATCTTTGACTTTATCAACCAAATCCCAGCTTTCATTTTTATATACTGCTTTTGATTTGCTTACAGCGCGTTCTGCATAATTGGATGCAGAAACTTTCTGCGCATTTTTGTCCTGTGTTTCCTGGTTCATTTTTTTTGCAGAACCTTTTGAGCCGTAACTGATATAGGTCTTATTGATTTTTTCGTTGCATTTTGTAATTTCATCATCATACGGAGTCGCGATGTAGCGTACAGTTTCGTTAGAATCAATATTAAAATATTTCCCTTTTCCGTAATCGGCACCGTTTTTCCAGAGTTCATTTATGCCCTGCGTTTTATCTCCGCAATAAATCGTATTTACATAAATATCATTCTTTAAAGCATTGCTGATTGCCTCTTTGTAATTGATATTGCCCTGATTAAAATCTTCGTTTCCTGCAATATAAATTAGCTTCATATTATTGTTGTCTTTCGCCCATTTTAATTGTTTGGTTGCATCCTGAATCACAGCTCCGCAATATTCGTTACCACCATTGGTGCTTAGGGAAAATAATTTCTCAGAAATCAAATCCAGATCTGTCGAAAGAGGTGCTATTTGTCGGATATAATTAGATTGTTTAGACAATCCGTCGTTTCCATATTCATATAAGGCAATTTCGATATCAGGTGATTTTCCATCGTATTTTAAGGTTGTTAACGTATTTACGATATTCCAAAGTCTTGATTTTGCCTGATCGATAAGTCCATCCATACTACTCGAAGTATCTAGTAATAATGCGACCTGTATTTTGGTTTTTTCAGCTATTGGTTTTTCAATTTTGGTGTTTTTATTTGAATTTGTATTGTGGCTGTTTGCAAAAGAGAATACCGTTATCAAAAGCGCCGGGATAAGAAGAGT
Organism: Flavobacterium sp. NPDC079362; assembly: GCF_050267765.1. Classification (NCBI taxonomy): domain Bacteria; kingdom Pseudomonadati; phylum Bacteroidota; class Flavobacteriia; order Flavobacteriales; family Flavobacteriaceae; genus Flavobacterium; species Flavobacterium sp. NPDC079362. The sequence continues at coordinate 346,236 of NZ_JBNNFM010000001.1, forward strand.
AGTTTTCATGATTTCGAGTTTTTAATTGTTGATTACAGACCAAACTTAAAAACTTAAAAAGCACTTTTTTCAGACAAATGGTGAAACCGTATTTTGACTTGGTGAAATGCGCCTGAGGATTAATGGTTTTGTTTGACCGTATTCATATTCAGGGTTTTTAAATCGCCATTTGGGGTAACCAGAATAAATTCTTTATCTGTTTTCGAAGTCTGCTTCTTTTCTCTGGTAATCGCTATTTTGACTTCGTATTGTATTTGAATAACGGGTTCTGATACAATGGGATTGATTACAAAATCAAATTCTTTATTCATGACTGGCTGATAATAAAGGGTAACAGATTTATTAAGCTGATTAATGTTGGCCGCTTTTTTTAAGTTTAAGGAAGAACTATTGTAAGCTTCATACGATTTGTACATTTCTACAGGTAAGTTGACGATATAATCATCTGCAATTCTTTTTTCAGCATTCGTAAATGTTTCTCCAAGCAAAAATTCATAATTTTTTACTTTTTCCAGAATCATAAGTTTTGCTTTGTTCATCATTTCTTTCTTAATTGTTTCCAATGTAGAGGAGAAATAATCAACCCTGACCAGATCATATATTTCATTGTTGGATAAAATCGAGATAAATTCATTAAGCTGATTAGGGTCAGAGTATTTTATATGAATGCTTTTCTTTAACTCAAATCCCGCTGGGACTTCGTTATAGGTTTTACGATTAAAAATCTTTTTTTCTGCTTCTTATTCATAAAGGGGAACAAACGAAATCATATCGACAAAAGTTTCTGCACCTTTTTTAAGTTTGATTTCATTGAATGATTGCGTAATTCTTTGGTCAATTAATTCATTTACTTCCTTGGCCGTTTTACCGGTCTGGGTTATGCTGAAAATTGCTGTATACGCATCTGCTTTTACGTTTGCAAGCCCTTTTATGCTTACTATAATATCAGCATTTACCGGAAAATTTATATCAATTGTATTGTTGTTATAAGATTGCCGTTGCTGATAATTAATATTTCCTGAAACCTGAGAAATTATAAAGGAGGAAAATAATAGGGTTATAGAAGTGAATAATAGTTTTTTCATAATTATAGTTTTAAATTAAGGGTCAAATGTATTGAAGGAAAAAACGTATTTTTGACAGAATGGGTCAACGGGTCATTTGACTTGGTGAAACTTATAGGATAGAAATTTGAAATTAGGTTACTTTACATTCTCAAAATAACTTATTTGTGAAACGTCATTTATTAATTAGTTTTAGTCTGCTTTTAGTGCTATTGATTCCACATTCAATAACAGCACAGTCAGCTCCTGTACAGAAAAGCGAAAAAAGCAAACAAGTTAAAATTAGTAAAGTCGCAGAAGATTTGTCTAATTCATTAGATGCAAATGACGAAGCAAAAATTGCCCAGAATTATGAACGTCTGGCCAATGAGTTTGTCAATAAAGGTGATAATGCGAAAGCCGAAGATTATTATAAAAGAGCGCTTACCAGTTACACAAAATTAAAGTTAGTCGACGATAAAACCCGTGTAACGAGGAGCCTTGCCAAAGTACAGGAAAATCAAAAAAACTTTGAGTCAGCGATTAAAAATTATGAAGTAGCGGGTTCATTAGCAAATGATGCGGTCGATGAAAAAATAAACCTTAATGATGCTAATCGCTTGCGTACGCAGGCAAGTCCGGCTGTACAGGCAGGATATGTAAACTCGAATATTAAGTTACTTAAAAAAGATAATAAAACCGATGAAGTTGCAGCGGCCTACGTTCAGAAAGCAGAAAATTCTTTGCAGCAAATGGATAAAGCAGTAGCGATTGAAAGTTATAATAAAGCACTGGTTTACGCCAAAGATAAACCGGAAGAGGTTATTAAAATCAAAAATGAAATAGCAAAAGTATATGCAGCAGATAATCAGTTTGACGCAGCAATAGGAATCAATGAAAAATTGTTGACCGAAGCGGTGAAAAATCAGGATTTTAATACCCAAATAAAACAGCTGCAATCGCTGGCAAAACTTTATTTTAAAAAAGAAGAACCTAAAAAAGCAGTTGTATCACTGAAAGAAGCATATGATTTAGCCTCAAAAAACGGGTATTCTGCTGAGGCAAAGAAAAGTTTATCAGCCTTAATTCAGTATTACAAAACCAAAGGAGACGATAAAGAAAGTATTGCTTTATATGAAAATTTTTTTGACAACTTTGATAAATTGATTCAATCAGATACTACTTTAATCGATGCCAAAACGTTTCAGGTTACTGAAGATAAAATCCGTCAGCTAGAAAAAGAAAAAACCTTAAAAGATGAATTGATTACAAAGAAAAACACCTTTAACTATTTTCTTTTGGGGTCAATTTTATTGCTTTTGCTTTTGTTCTTCTTTATTGTAAAAGCATTGTATTCGATAAAAACGAAGAACAAGGAAATTGCTTTACAATCGCTCCGACGCGAAATGAATCCACATTTTATTTTTAATAGTCTGAATAGTGTGAATCAGTTTATTTCGGAAAATAAAGAATTAGAAGCCAATAAATACCTTACTTCCTATTCGAATCTAATGCGCAATATGATGGAAAATTCTAATAAGGATTTCATCTCATTGGATAAGGAAGTTGAACAGCTGAAAAAGTATTTGGATTTAGAACATTTACGTTTTGAGGATAAATTTGATTTTAAAATTAGTGTTGACGAAACTCTGGATACAGAAACGGTTTTGATCCCGAATATGATTATTCAGCCACATCTCGAAAATGCTATTTGGCACGGATTGCGTTATCTCGACAAAAAAGGATTTTTGCATCTTAATTTTCAGTTTGCAGCAGGAAAAGTTGTTGTGATTATAGAAGATAACGGGATTGGCTTAACCAAAAGCCGTGAGCTAAAAACAAGTAATCAAAAAGTACATGAATCCCGTGGATTAAGTAATACGAAGGAACGAATTGGTTTGCTGAATGAATTGTATAAAAAGAACATCTCTTTTGAAATTACAGAAAAAGAAATGCCTGAAACTGGTACAATTGTTCGAATTATTTTCCTTTAATAGATAAATTATGATGACTTTTCAAAAGATAAAAAGTGTAATTGTCGAAGATGAACTTGCGGCGCGCGAAGTACTCAAAAATTATTTGAGTAAATATTGTCCGCAGGTCGAAGTTATTGGTGAAGCACAAAATATAAAAGAAGCTGTGCCATTATTGCATGAATTACAGCCGCAATTGGTTTTTCTGGATGTAGAAATGCCTTTTGGGAATGCTTTTGATGTACTGGAAGCTTGTAAGGATTTGCATTTTGAAACGATTTTTGTAACTGCTTTTTCTGAGTATTCATTAAAAGCGCTAAATCAAAGTGCGGCTTATTATCTCCTGAAACCCATTAGTATCGAAGAGTTGATTGTTGCAGTAAATAAAGTGCATCATCAGGTCATGAACCATGAAATCTTTAACAGAAACAAGATAATCGTCGAAAACTTTCACGAAACCAAACCTGAAAAACAACAGGTAATCCTGCCAACATTAGAAGGTTTTGAAGTGGTTAAAATGGAAGAAATAGTTCGATTGAAAGGTAATGGAAACTTTACAGATTTATATCTAAACAACGGAAACAAGAAAATGGTCTGCAGGTTCCTGAAACATTTTTCAGAGATATTGCCTTTGCCATTTATACGGGTTCATAAGTCGCATATTATCAATATGAATTGCGTGAAATCCTATAATAAAGGCGGAATCGTGACCCTAAATGACGGAGCCGAAATCGAAGTTTCATCGACTTATAAGGAAGATTTTTTAAAGAATTTTAAATGAGGTTTTTGCCGCGAAGGCACTAAGGCACAAAGATTTTCTTCTCATTTTATGTCATCCTGACGCAGGAAGGATCACACGCGAAACTCGACAAAGATTGTGTTTTCGTTGCGGAGCTCTTTTGTGATCCTTCCTGCGTCAGGATGACAATATTGGCTATAAAAACTTTGTGCCTTAGTGGAAAATAGTTTACAAATCAAATTCATCGCCAATTGACAAAGAATCAGCCGGCACCGCAGTTGAATCCGGAGCTTTAATACGAATAAAGGAGCGCGCATTACCGGAAATGTAAACCGGGAGTTGGCCTATTGTGTCTTCAGGGACTAAAAGACCACGGCGGAACATTAAATTCTTTAAAAACTTCTGATTTTGCACTGCAAAGTCTCTCAAATTTCCCTGATCATTAAATTGGTACATGAATTTCCTTGGCTTAGGGATAATAGTTGCCAGGTACAAACACTCATCTACGTTTAAGGCCGATGGACTTTTTTGAAAATAGAAATGACTTGCTTCTCCAATTCCGTATACATTTGGTCCCCATTCTATAATGTTGAAATATACTTCGAGCATTCTTTCTTTGCTGACTACGCGATTGTTCTCCAGAATATAAACCAATAAAATTTCTTCAAGTTTGCGCGAAAGTGTTTTTTCTCTTGTCAAAAAGACATTCTTTATTAATTGCATACTAATGGTGCTGGCACCACGTGAGAATTTTTTGGTTTTGATGTTCTTTAAAATAGATTGCTTAAACGCTTCATTAATAAACCCACGATGGGAAAAGAAAGACGGATCTTCTGTTGTTAAAACAGATTTTCTTAAATAAGGTGAGATCTGGTCCAAAGGCGTGTAATTAGGATTTGCATTTCCAACTAAAATAGGTCTTTGCAATACATTCTGAATAATGGCGCGATAAACAAATTCACCGTTTAATTTATTAAGATCTGCTTCACCGTATTTAGTGATTTTTAAATCTTCTTTATTGAGTTTGCTGTCAAATACTAAAGTATTCGGGTTGTTTTTATTGAATTTGAAATCCAATTTATAATCGAAATTTCCTGTTGCTTCCATTCCCTGAAAATGAGTAAACAATCCGTCAGGCAACGAAACGATAAAGTCTTGCGCCTTCATTTTCGGGATATCTACTTTCAGTGTGTAAATAGTATCTTTTTCTGTACTGTAAGAAATATAAGGCTTGACTTTTATCTTATTCAACTGCATGGTTGAGGTACTGTCGATCGAAATAAAATTATCTCCCAATAGAAAGCGATAGGCAAAGCGTGCATTTTTAATGACCACATCTTTACTGGCGATTTTAGGGTGATTGATTTTTAAGTTCGTGATAGAAGTGTAACCGTCAATATGCAATTCGCTTCCGTCTTTTTCTATATTTTGAACATTTAATCGGATCGAATCAAAACTTGCTTTTAAGTTATAGCGTTCGTCTAAATACGGAACACGAATGGCTCCGGTATCTAAATTAAAGAAACGGATATCAGCTTTTTTATTTCTGGGATCAGCAAAACCTTTAATGTTCCATCGCTGGTCAAAATCTTTGCTTTGTACATGAAGATTGGTTTCGAGTTGTTTGTTGTCTAAAACGAGTTTATTGACAGCAATAGAAGTCTTTTTGCCGTTATCATCGATCCTGAAATTTAGGTTTTCCAGTTTCATGTCCGTCGGAACCAGATTTAGTAATTTTGAAATAATTCTATACGCAAAAGTAGCGTATTTGCGTTTTTCATTTTTATCAGAATCAGATTTGTCTTTTTTCAGGAAAGCATCAAAATTACGGACATTTCCTTTTTTGACTAATTGAATATAACCATTATTGACTTTTAAAGTGCCAACCTGAACATCACCAATTAATAAATGAGACAAACTAATACTGGTTTCTATTTTTTGAATGTGGCAAAGCGTATCAGCATTTCTCGGAACCAGAATAATATCAGTTAGTTTAATGCCGGATAAGCCATCAAACGAAGCTGATTTTACAGAAAAAGTACTGTTGTATTCTGTATCCATTTTGGTTTTTACCTTCGCAATAGCTTGTTTTAATAAAGAATCACGAAAAAAGTAAAAGCCTAAAAAAAGCACTACCAATACTATTGCAAGTATTAGAAGTGCTTTGTATATTTTTTGTTTTGGAAATTTCATAAAGTTAATTTCATAAAAAAATTAGGGAATGTTCGCTTTGCGAACATTAGTTTTTGCCACGAATTTCACTAATTTTCCCGAATTATACGTAGCATGAGCATGAGTATATGAATTTGAATTAAATTTAAATAAAAATTCGTGTTTAATTTGTGAAATTCGTGGTAAAAAAAACATATTATCCAAAAAGAATACCGGCTACATCTTCAATTTTGGCGACAAGCTCAATCTTGATTCCTGTATTCTTTAACGCAATTTTGTTGTACTTAGATACAAAGATAGTGGTGAATCCTAGTTTCTCAGCTTCCTGAATACGTTGATCTACCCGATTTACCGGACGAATTTCTCCTGAAAGTCCAACTTCACCAGCAAAACAAAAACCTTTTGTTACCGGAATATCTTCATTTGAGGATAAAATCGCCGCAACAACAGCAAGATCTATTGCAGGGTCATCTACAGAAATTCCTCCGGTTACGTTCAAAAAGACATCTTTTGCTCCTAAATGAAATCCGGCTCTTTTTTCTAAAACCGCCAAAATCATGTTCAGTCTTTTGGCATTGTAACCCGTGGTACTTCGTTGAGGAGTTCCGTAAACTGCGGTACTTACAAGCGATTGTATTTCGATCATTAACGGGCGCATTCCTTCAAGTGTAGAGGCAATTGCGGTTCCTGATAATTCTTCGTCTTTGTGCGAAATTAATATTTCTGACGGATTGCTGACTTCTCGTAAACCGCTTCCCAACATTTCATAAATCCCCAATTCGGCTGTTGAGCCAAAACGGTTTTTTAGAGAACGTAAGATTCGGTAAACATGATTTCGATCGCCTTCAAACTGTAAAACAGTATCGACCATATGTTCCAGGATTTTTGGTCCGGCAATGTTTCCGTCTTTGGTAATATGCCCAATTAAAATAACCGGAATATTGGTCTCTTTGGCAAACTTGATCAATTCAGCAGTTGTTTCTCTAATCTGAGAAATACTTCCGGCAGTTGATTCGATATAATCGGTATGCAAAGTCTGAATCGAATCGATAATGACAATTTCAGGCTGAATAGCTTCAATTTGTTTAAAGATATTCTGTGTTTTTGTTTCCGTCAGGATATAACAGTTTTCACTGTCCGGTGTAATTCTTTCAGCACGCATCTTTATTTGCTTCTGACTTTCCTCACCGGAAACATACAAAGTTTTATAGGGTAATTTTAATGATATCTGAAGTAAAAGTGTACTTTTTCCAATTCCTGGTTCACCGCCCAAAAGAGTCAAAGATCCCGGAACAATTCCGCCACCCAAAACACGATTCAATTCGCCGTCAGTCGTATCCATGCGGATTTCCTGAGTCGAGTCGATCTCATTAATTTTTAATGGGCGTGGAGCTTTACCATTTGAAGTTGGTTCGCTTTTCCATGCTACTTTTTCCTGCTTCTGAATGATCTCTTCCGCAATAGTATTCCATTCCTTGCAGGCATTGCATTGTCCTTGCCATTTGGCATATTGAGTTCCGCAGTTTTGACAAAAAAAAGAAGTTTTAACTTTAGACATTATTTACCGGTTTTTGCAAGTGCGTTCATTTGATCCATTTTTTCATACATCATATCCTTATTCAAATCGCCAATTGGTTCCATTTGTGAAGCATTTTGATATTTTTTAGACGCTCTTTTTGCGTCGCCCATTTTCTCATACATCAGGCCTAATTCGTATTCGCCTAACATGGCTTTAGGATAATTTACATTTCCAATTTCGGCCATTTTGCCTAATTCGTCGTAGGCTTTGTTTTTTAGAATGATGTTTTCTATTACTTTAAAGTCGCTCATTCTCACAGGAATCTGAACTCCCATAACTTTAGACATAGTCGCATATTTAGCTTCTAAATAATCTGCATATCCAGTCTGAAGAACAGCAATTTTGTCATTGTACTCAGCGGAATTTATAGGTTTGTAAGCCTCAAAAATATGATATAATGCATTTGGTATCGAATGCAGCACTTCTGTATAATGCGTTGTGCCTTTAAATAAATCATATTTATAGTTTACTAACGGATTATTTGCGATTTTAATATTGCTGTCCAGCTTTTCTATTGGCTCTTTGATTTTCTTAATATCGCCATCAGCTGCTGAAAGATAGTAAAAGAAAGGTTCTTTTATTTTTGTGAACTTTTCCGGAATACGAACTTCCATTTTTGGTGCAAGTTCAGGGCTTAAACAAATATAAGCGTTAAAAAGCGGCGTTTCTTTGTATAAATAAAAGTTGATAAAACTCGCTGTAATGTCATGACCTGCAATAATTCTGAAAGGAGTAGTGCGGTATTTTTTTTCAATATAGGGAACCAATTCAGCTCCGATAAATTCAAAAAACTGAGCGCCTTTTTCAAACGGTAAACCGTTATTCTGGTCAATTGTAGCATCGTCATAACGTTCTCCGTCTTTATTTTGATGCACACCAATGATAATCATTTCAGGCAAATCATCCCAATAAACGCCATAACTTATAGCTCCGGAAAAGGGATCAAATAAATAATCACCATCTAATAAATATAAAACAGGGTATTTTTTTTCGGGATTAGCTTCATAAGAAGCAGGAAGTCCAATAGTTATTCTTCTTTCTTCTCCGAGTTTGACAGATTTAATATTGTCGAATTTTTTCTGTGAGAATACAGAAATTGAAATTAATGCAAGCAGCAGGTAAACTTTCTTCATGATTTGGGGCATTTCATTGAGTTGAAAAGTATTGAAATAGTATGGCAATATAATACTTTATTTGCTTTTTTGCTTGGGTAGGAATTTAAAAAAGCAATGAAATTATGCGATTAAACCTATTTTTTGATTTAGGCATAAAAAACCTTGTTTGTCAAAAAAACAGATTTCGACAAACAAGAATAATATATAAGGTGTAAAAGGGAGGCTTAGGTTAGCGAATTATCGTTTTCATTAGGGAAAATGATCCATGGCTTGAAGGTTTTTGCTTCTTCAAACTCCAGGGTTGCATAGGATATAATGATAATGATGTCGTCTTTTTGAACTTTTCTTGCGGCAGGTCCGTTCAGGGTAATTTCTCCTGAATTTTTTTGCCCTTTGATAGCGTAAGTTTCAAAACGTTCGCCATTATTGATGTTTACAATAGATACCTTTTCACCTTCAATAATATTTGAGGCTTCCAGTAATGTTTCGTCAATAGTAATACTGCCAATATAATTTAGGTCAGCTCCAGTTACTTTTACACGATGAATTTTTGATTTTATAACTTGAATTTGCATTTTGCAAAGGTAAATTAATTTAATGAAATGGTGTCGATCAACCTTATATTATTAACAAATACCGCTATAAAAGCGCGATAGTTTTTGTCTTTACTTTTATGGTCAATCGGTAATAATGTAGATTCGTCAGCAATTACAAAATATTCGAGATCAAATTTCTCGTTATCTTTAAAAGTATCTTCTACAAATTTTATAGTGTCTTCAGGAGTTCCCGTCTGAAATATTTCTTTAGCTTCTGTCAAAGTTTTATAAATGATAGCAGCTTCTTTTCGTTCTTCGGGAGTTAATCGCTCGTTTCTGGAACTCATCGCAAGCTGATTATCCTCTCTGAAGATTGGACAGCCTACCACATTTACCGGTAAATTTGTTTTTTCGACCATTTTTTTTACGATCTGCAATTGCTGGAAATCCTTCTCTCCAAAATACGCATTTGTAGGTGTAACAATTTCGAACAAACGTTTAACAATCGTTCCTACGCCATTAAAATGTCCGGGTCTGAATTGTCCTTCCATCTGATTCTCTAATCCATCAAAGTCAAATGACTGAGAAATAGTATGTCCTTCGTAAATGTCATCTACAGAAGGTGCGTATAGAATCATTTTATCACTTAAATTGCGCATTTTTTTTACGTCTTCTTCAAGAGTTCTGGGGTATTTTTCGAGATCTTCAGGGTTGTTAAATTGTGTAGGATTAACAAAAATACTTACAACGGTATCGTCGTTTTCTTTAATTGATCTTTGCATTAACGCCAGATGACCTTGGTGTAAAGCGCCCATTGTTGGTACAAATCCGATGGTTGAATTTGCGGTTTTGATAGTTTTCAAATAGGCTATCAAAGCTACTTTACCGTAGAAAATATGCATGGCAGTATTATTAAAATTTAGTGCAAACATAATATATTAGTTATAAACTGCATAAATTTTTGTAATTTTGCAACGTTTTTATTACCAAAAATTAAGTAAAATACTATTATGAAAGATAAGAGGATATTATATGTATCATCTGAAGTCGTGCCTTATTTGGCTGAAAATGAAGTTTCTTTAATGTCATATGACGTTCCAAAAATGATCAATGATCAGGGCGGACAAATAAGAATTTTCATGCCAAGATATGGAAATATCAACGAAAGAAGACACCAATTGCATGAAGTTATTAGACTTTCAGGAATGAATTTGGTAGTGAATGATTTAGATATGCCATTGATTATCAAAGTAGCTTCGATTCCAAAAGAAAGAATTCAGGTTTATTTTATTGATAATGATGAATATTTTAAACGTAAAGCAACTTTTGCTGACGAAGAAGGAGTTCTATATCCTGATAATGACGAAAGAGCAATATTTTTTGCTAAAGGAGTTGTTGAAACGGTAAAAAAACTGAACTGGGTTCCGGATATCATTCATGTTCACGGTTGGTTGGCTGCAATGCTGCCAATTTATATGAAGCACTACTATAAAAATGAAGCTTTATTTTCTGAAACAAAAATTGTTACCTCTGTTTATGGGCAATCTTTTGATGAAAATTTAGATTTAGAAATGATAAATAAGGTCAAATTTGATGGTGTGCCGCACGAGGCGATTTCAGATTTGGAGATCCCTAATTACGAAAATGTCTTAAAGGCGAGTATATTACACTCTGATGCTGTGATTATCGCTTCTGAAAACGTATCCCCAAGTTTAACAAAATTTATAGAATCTTCAGGAAAACCTTTTTTACCTTTCGCCACGAAAGATGCATTCGCTGAAGCGTATACAAATTTCTATAAAACGATGGGTCTTTAAATTTTAACTTTATTATTAAACATGTACAATACTTCTTTTATTAAGAAAATTCTATTAATAGCAACAGTTGTCCTTTTCTATTCTTGCGATAAAGATTTTAATTCAATTGGTGGCAGTTTGATCGGCGACGATCATTTTGGCCTTGAATCTGAAAAATATGATGTTTTAGCTTATAATCAGGAAGTAACTCCTGTTCAGTCAAACGGATTAACGCTTAACGGATTAGGGATTTATGATAATTCTGTTTTCGGTACAAATACATCAAATTTTGTAAGTCAGCTTACTATGGTGACAGATGCTCCAACTATTGGTGAAGCTCCGGTAATAGAAAGTGTAGTTTTAAGTGTTTCTTATTTGTATCATGTAACTGAAGCGGATCCTAAGGGAGGAAATGTTTATGCGTTAGATTCTATTTATGGAGATCCTAAAGGAAAAATTAAACTAAGTGTTTACGAATCTGGAGTTCAGATGCGTTCTTCTTATTTTGATGGTGGTTCACAATTTGCTCAATTGTATTATACAAATCAGGATTCAGGTACAGATCCTATAAATTTTGATACAAGTAAAATTGGTGCAAGGTTGAATGATGATCCGGATCCGGCACAAAATGATGCATTCTTTTTTAGTGCAGCACAAAGAAAAGATTCAACAGTAGTAGATGCTAATGCGGCTGTAAAAACATATACATATACTTATGTAGCTCCGGAAATGCGTTTGAATCTGAACAAAGCATTCTTTTTAGATAAAATTCTAAAAGCGCCAGCTTCTAAACTTTCTTCTGCAGCTATTTTTCAGGAATATTTCAGAGGATTGTATTTTAAAGTGGAAAAATCAGATGGAAATCCTTCGAATTTAGCGTTATTAGATTTTGCAAAATCCGGGAATGCTAAAATCACAATTAAGTATAAGGCAAAAACAGCTATAACAACTGATCCTGATGATACAATGGAAGAAAAGTCATTGGTTATTAATTTATCAGGGGCTCAGGCTAGTTTGTATCAGGATGTTAAGAATCCAACCTATTATAATGCAGTAACAAATCCTAACAAAACGACGGGAGATGACAGGCTTTACCTAAAAGGAGGTCAGGGATCACTTGCTGTAGTAGATCTTAATGGTTTTGGTGCTAAGTTAGATGAAATCAGAACGAGGAACTGGTTAGTAAATGAAGCTAATTTGGTGTTTTCTATCGATGCTGAGAAAATGGCAGGGGCTTATGAGCCAAAACGTATTTATTTGTATGACTTAGATAATAGTCTGGCATTATTAGATTATAGTTTAGATGGTACTACTGCCACGGCTAATCCGCCTGGTAAAATTATTTACAGTGGTATTATAAATATTGATCCTACTTCAAAAAGAGGGACAACGTACAAAATCAGGTTAACGAATCATATTCGTAATATCATTAAAAATGCAACTGTAAAAAATGTGAAATTAGGTTTAGTGGTTACGGGGGATATTAATACAATAACTTTTGGCCAGTTGAAACTTAAAAATGACATTTTCTCAAATGTGCCAAGAGCCTCGGTTATGAGTCCGTTAGGAACAATATTATACGGTGGAACATCAAGTTCTAATGTTCCTGCCGGGAAAAAACTACAACTTGAGGTCTACTACACGAAACCAAATTAATAAATAATATATGTGTGGAATTGTTGGATATATCGGCCATCGAGAGGCTTATCCTATTGTTATCAAGGGGCTAAAACGACTCGAATACAGAGGTTATGATAGTGCCGGAGTCATGTTATATGATGATGAAACTGGTGTAAAGGTTTGTAAAACAAAAGGTAAAGTTTTGGATCTTGAAGCTAAGGTTAAAGATGTTTTTAATACAAGCGGAAAGATTGGAATTGGGCATACACGTTGGGCGACTCACGGGGTGCCAAATGATGTAAACTCACACCCGCATCTTTCTAATTCAGGTGAGTTGGTAATTATTCATAATGGAATCATTGAGAATTATGCACCGCTTAAAGAAGAATTAATCAAAAGAGGATATACTTTTAAGTCAGATACAGATACTGAGGTTTTAGTAAATCTTATTGAAGAAGTTCAAAAGAAAGAAGGAATAAAATTAGGTAAAGCGGTTCAGATTGCTTTAAATCAAGTAGTGGGTGCATATGCAATTGCTGTTTTTGATAAAAAAAATCCAAACGAAATCGTGGCTGCAAGATTAGGTAGTCCATTAGCAATTGGTGTTGGAGAAGGAGAATATTTTATTGCTTCTGATGCTTCGCCTTTTATCGAATATACTTCGAATGCAATTTATCTTGAAGATGGTGAAATGGCAAATATTAGATTGCACAAACCTCTTAAAGTTAGAAAAATTCAAGATGACTCTTTAGTGAATCCTTATATTCAGGAGCTTCAAATGAATTTGGAGCAAATCGAAAAAGGAGGTTATGATCATTTCATGCTTAAAGAAATCTATGAGCAGCCAAATGTTATAAAAGATACTTACAGAGGAAGACTTCACGCAAATGAAGGAATCGTTCAAATGGCAGGTGTTGAGGATAATTTAGAAAAATTCTTAAACGCAAAGCGTATTTTGATCGTTGCTTGTGGTACATCATGGCATGCAGGTTTAGTAGCAGAGTATATTTTTGAAGAATTTACCCGTATTCCGGTTGAAGTAGAATATGCTTCTGAATTTAGATACAGAAACCCAATTATAAACAAAGACGATGTTGTTATTGCAATTTCTCAATCAGGAGAAACTGCAGATACAATGGCGGCTATTAAATTGGCTAAAGAAAATGGAGCTTTTGTTTTTGGAGTTTGTAACGTAGTAGGTTCTTCTATTTCAAGAGAAAGTCATGCAGGTGCTTACACACACGCAGGACCGGAAATTGGAGTAGCTTCGACTAAAGCATTTACAACGCAAATTACTGTTTTGACCATGATCGCATTGCGATTAGGTAAAGCAAAAGGTACATTGTCAAATCCTGATTTTCATGCTTACTTACAGGAATTAGAATTGATTCCGGAAAAAGTAGCTGAGGCATTAGAAACTAACGACAGAGCAAAAGAAATTGCTGCAGCTTTTAAAGATGCGCCAAACTGTTTGTATTTAGGTCGTGGTTATAATTTTCCTGTAGCACTTGAAGGAGCTTTAAAACTTAAAGAGATCTCTTATATTCATGCTGAAGGTTATCCTGCTGCAGAAATGAAACACGGACCAATCGCTTTAATTGATGAGCACATGCCTGTTATCGTAATTGCACCTAAACAAGGTCATTATGATAAAATCGTAAGTAATATTCAGGAAATAAAATCAAGAAGCGGTAAAATTATCGCTGTAGTAACTAAAGGGGATACTCAGGTTCGTGAGTTGGCTGATTATGTTATTGAGATTCCTGAAACTTCAGATGCATTATCACCGTTAATTACAACAATACCTTTACAGTTGCTTTCTTATTATATAGCTGTAATGAGAGGTTGTAATGTTGATCAACCGCGTAACTTGGCAAAATCAGTTACTGTAGAATAATATTTTATTAAAGTATATAAATGTTAAAAAAGCGAGATTTAGGTCTCGCTTTTTTTTATTGTCAAATTTTTTTTCTTCCTGTTGTATTTTTATTAAATCCTCATTTTTTTTGCAAAAAAATATATGTATGCATAGTATTTTTGTTTCTGGGACTTTGTTCTTTGATTTTAATTTAAGAAAACTAATTATCAAATAGTTAAAATTGTAACGAATTTTATATAGAATATTTATTTTTTTTAACATTTTTTTATTAATATCAAAAATATTTGTATTTTGGCTACATTAACTAACCAAAAACAAACCTAAATGAGAGTATGTCTACTAATTATGTTGTTTTTCAGCGGAATAACCTTCGCTCAGAATACAATTACTGGTTCTGTTACTGATGGTAACAAACAATCTATTCCTGGTGCTAACATTAGTGTTGTAGGAGATCGAAGCGGTACTTCAACCGACTTCGATGGTACATTTAAATTGACAACTTCAGTAAAATTACCGTTTACAATTAAGGTATCGGCAGTGGGATTTGAAGCTAAGACTTTTAATATCACATCGGCCAGCCAAAAAGTAAGTGCGGTATTAAAGGATGAAGAAACCAAGTTGAATGAAATCGTTGTTTCGGCTTCAAGAACTCCGGAGAGAGTAATTGAATCGCCTGTTACTATAGAAAGAATGGGAATTCAGGAAATTAAAAATACCACGGCACCCACTTTTTATGATGGTTTAGAGAATTTAAAAGAGGTGAATTTTAATACCAGCAGTATTTCGTTCAAGTCGATTAATACTCGTGGTTTTGCTTCTGTGGCCAATACGCGTTTTATGCAATTGGTTGACGGGATGGATAATTCTTCGCCGGCATTGAACTTTGTGTTAGGGAACTTAATTGGAATTTCAGATTTAGATGTGGCTAGTGTAGAGCTTTTGCCGGGAGCATCATCTGCATTATATGGAGCAAATGCTTTTAATGGTATCTTGTTTATGAATAGTAAAAGCCCTTTTGTTGATGAAGGGATTAGTGTTTATTATAAATACGGACAAACCACTCAAAAAGCGGCTGGAACTAATGATTATAATGATTTTGGAATAAGAGCTGCAAAAGCTTTTACAAAAAGTTTTGCCTTAAAAGCGAACTTTACTTATATGGAAGCAACGGAATGGATTGCTGCCGATACTAGAAGTATGACCGGAGGTTCTGTTGGTCATGCGAATAATCAAAATTATGATGGTTTGAATATTTATGGAGATGAGATAACTACTTTTATTCCAAATGTTGGTCAGGTGAGCAGAACGGGATATCGTGAGCAGGATTTGACAGATAACAAAGTTAAAAATGTGAAAGCAGATTTTTCTGCTCATATTAAACCTTTTAAAGATGAGACAGAAGTTATCCTGCAATATAAAATAGGTTTAGGTAGTACTATTTATCAGGGAGCTAATAGGTATTCTTTGAAGGATTTCATGATGCAGCAAGGAAAAATTGAGGTAAAAGGAAAGAACTTTTTTGCCAGAGTATATGCTACTGATGAGGATGCCGGAAATTCATATGATATGAGATTTGCAGGTTGGAATGTAAACAGGGCTGCAAAATCTGATCAGGAATGGTTTACCAATTATGCTACAGCTTATCAATTATCAGGTGCTGTAATGGGAACTAATGCAAATGAATCTGCAACAATTGCAAGAAATTTTGCGGATTATAATATACTACCTGCGCCAATTTCTTTTATTCCTGCGCCAAAAGGTTCAGCCAGATTTGAGCCGGGTTCAGTACAGTTTAATAATGCACTTGCCACAGTTACTTCAAATCCAGATTTGACACAAGGGGCTAAATTTATTGATCATTCAAAATTGTACCATTCAGATGTGAATTATAATTTCAGGGATATGATAAAATGGGCAGAAATTCAGGTAGGTGGTTCATGGAGGCAATATATTATGGATTCTGAAGGAACTATTTTTACTGATTATGATGGTCCAATTAGTTATAGAGAATATGGTGCTTATGGTCAGTTGACTAAAAAATTCATGGATGACAGATTGAAGTTCACAGGATCTTTGCGTTATGATAAAAGCCAGAATTTTGATGGAAATGTTTCGCCAAGAGTTTCGTTTGTGTATTCTGCGGGAGAATCTAAAAGACATAATTTCAGATTGTCCTATCAAACGGGTTTTCGTAACCCAACAACGCAAGATCAGTATATAGGTTTAGATTTAGGGCCATTTGCTTTAATAGGATCTGCTGCTGATAACTTAGATCGTTTTCAGGAAACTGTAAATGTGAGTGCTGCAGGACAAGCAATAGCGGGTCAGCCGGCAACAATAGGAATGTCTGGTCAAAATGCCTATCACAATGCTTATACAGTAGCCTCGGTTCAGGCGTTTGCTGCTTCTGCAAATCCGGGAGATCTTCAGGTAGCCAACATCGGGTTGGTGAAACCGGAACAAGTTCATGCTTTTGAGGTTGGATATCGTTCGGTAGTTCAGAATGATTTGTCAGTAGATTTAAATGTTTATTATAATATTTATAATGATTTTATGAATACTGCAAGAGTAATATCTCCGTATTATGGAACGGTAGGGACAGATTCTTCAAATCCTGCAGTGCAACAAAGTTATCAGGCTTTGGCATTTGGTGACAGAAGGGTGTATCAGGTTTATACCAATACTACGGCTCAGGTTTCTTCATTAGGTTTTGGAGTTGGTTTGTCTAAAAAGGTATATAAGGATTTTGAATTGGGTGTGAATTATAACTATGCTCAGTTTGATTTTAACCAGGCAGATGATCCAAGCTTCATAGCAGGTTTTAATACTCCAAAGCACAGAATTAAAGCTTCACTTGGTAATGCTAAAGTGATTAAAAACCTTGGGTTTAATGTGAATGTAAGATGGAATACTGAGTATTTATGGCAATCTTCTTTTGGAGACGGAATCGTTCCGGAAAATACAGTTCTGGATGCTCAGATTAATTATGCTTTTACAAAATTAAAATCAGTTATTAAAGTGGGTGCAACGAATCTTTTTGGTTCAGACTATATTCAGGTAATTGGAGCCGGATCTATTGGTCAGCAATGGTTTGTTTCCTGGACAATTAATCCGTAATTATAACAGTAGTAAGATGAAGCGGGTTTCTTTCTTAGATGAAAAATGAGAAAGAAGTAATAATTTTAAACTTAAATAACATGAGAAAAAATATAAAATTGCTATTGTTGGTTTCATTAACCTTTGTGGCGTGTAATAATGATGATAGCAGCGATAATCCGGCAGAAGTTCCGGTTGTTCCGGGGTCTGCAGTGTTTACTAAATACATAGCGCTTGGAGATTCTTTTGCTGCAGGTTACAGCGATAATGCTCTTTTTAAAAAGGGTCAGGAAGGGTCTTATACAAACATAATGGCGCAGCAATTTGTCGCGGCAGGTGGAGGTGCTTTTACAACACCATTTATGAATGATAATCTGGGAGGGTTATTATTAGGCGGGAATGTTGTGGCGGCTACTCGTTTGTATTTTAACGGACAGGCTCCTGTGAATGTTGCCGGAAAACCCACGACAGAAGTTACAACACATCTTACGGGAACTTTTGGTAACTTAGGAGTTCCGGGTGCCAAAAGTTTTCATTTAATAGCATCTGGATATGGAAATGTTGCAGGAGTGGCAAGTGGCGCTGCTAATCCATATTTTGCTCGTTTTGCCAGTTCGCCTTCAACTACGATTTTGGCAGATGCAGTAGTTCAGGATCCAACTTTCTTCTCTTTGTTTATAGGAGGAAATGATGTTTTGGCTTATGCAACTTCGGGAGGAATTGGAAAAGATCAGACCGGAAATATGAATCCTGCTACTTATGGAAGTAATGATATTACTGATCCAGCTGTTTTTGCAAGTGTTTACTCCGGTTTGGTTACGAGTTTGACGGCAAAAGGAGCAAAAGGAGTAGTGGCTAACTTGCCTTACATCACAACTTTGCCTTATTTTACTACAGTTCCTTTTAATCCGGCTCCGCTTACAGCTGCTCTTGCAACTCAACTAAATGCAGGTTATGCAGTTTATAATGGAGGTTTAAAACAAATGGTTGCCAATAAATTATTAACCCAGGAAGAAGCAACAAGAAGAACAGTCAATTTTATAGCGGGAAATAATGCGGTGGTGGTTGTGGATAGTTATTTAACGAATCTTATGGCTTACGGACTTCCTTCGTACAGACAGGCAACTAAAGAAGATTTGATAATTTTGTCCGCCAGAACATTTATTGGTACTACAGTTGGGGGAGATGCAGCAAAAGTAAACGGACTTTCGGTGCCATTGGCTGATAATTGGGTGTTGACAAAAGACGAAATTGCAGAAGTAAAAAAAGCCACAGATGCTTATAATGTAACAATAAAAAGAATTGCAGATGAAAAAGGTTTGGCTTTTGTAGATACAGGCGCTGTAATGACGCAGTTGTCCAGCGGAGGAGTTCGTTTTGGGAATTTTACCATGTCGTCGACTTATGTTACCGGAGGAGCTTTTTCTTTAGATGGTGTACATCCTAGTGCAAGAGGGTATGGTTTGATCGCTAATATTTTTATAGATGCAATAAATGCAAAATATGGTTCAACGTTACGTCATGTCGATTTGGGTATATATCCAATTCAATATCCCGCAACAATTCAATAATGCCAATTTTTTTAGTACGAAAGTCACTCATTTCTAAAATGTAGTGGCTTTTTTTCTTTTCTTAAAAAATGCTATTTTCTGTATTTGAAGCCTGAGTTTTAGGAATCAAACAAAATCGTAGTATTTTTTATAAAAAAAATATTGATTTTATATTTTAAAAAATTATCTTTGCGCTCTGAAAAAAGAGGTATTTTCGATAAACCTAAATAGCTATTTAATAAATACATAAGTAATGTCAAAAGTAATAGGAAAAGTTGCTCAAATCATTGGACCAGTAGTTGACGTAGTTTTCAACGGTAAGGATGTTGAACTTCCAAAAATTTATGATTCACTAGAAATCACTAAAAAAGACGGAACATTATTAGTTCTAGAAGTACAATCTCACATTGGAGAAAACACAGTTCGTACCATTTCTATGGACTCTACAGACGGTTTGTCTAGAGGATATGAAGTAGTTGGAACAGGAAATCCAATCCAAATGCCAATCGGTCCAGATGTATATGGAAGATTATTTAATGTAATTGGAGATGCAATTGATGGTTTAGGAAACTTGCCAAAAACAGGAGAAAACGGTTTGTCTATTCACAGACAAGCTCCTAGATTTGAAGATCTGTCTACTTCATCAGAAGTTTTATTTACAGGTATCAAAGTAATCGATTTGATCGAGCCTTACTCAAAAGGGGGGAAAATTGGATTGTTTGGTGGTGCTGGAGTTGGTAAAACAGTATTGATTCAGGAGTTGATCAACAATATCGCAAAAGGTCACGGTGGACTTTCAGTATTCGCAGGAGTAGGAGAAAGAACACGTGAAGGAAATGACTTACTTCGTGAGATGTTAGAGTCAGGAATTATAAAATATGGTGATGATTTCATGCACTCTATGGAAAATGGAGGATGGGATTTATCAAAAGTAGATATGCCAGGAATGAGAGAGTCTAAAGCTACTTTCGTTTTCGGACAAATGAATGAGCCTCCTGGAGCTCGTGCGCGTGTAGCACTTTCAGGATTATCTATCGCTGAGTATTTCCGTGATGGAGCAGGAACTGATCAAGGTAAAGATGTATTGTTTTTCGTTGATAACATCTTCCGTTTTACACAAGCAGGTTCTGAGGTATCAGCACTTTTAGGACGTATGCCTTCTGCAGTAGGATACCAACCAACTTTGGCAACAGAGATGGGAGCGATGCAAGAGCGTATTACATCTACAAACAAAGGATCTATTACATCTGTACAAGCGGTTTACGTTCCTGCGGATGATTTAACTGACCCGGCGCCGGCAACAACGTTTGCTCACTTAGATGCTACAACTGTATTGTCTCGTAAAATTGCTGAATTAGGTATTTATCCAGCGGTTGACCCGTTAGATTCTACTTCAAGAATTTTGACTCCTCAAATCTTAGGAAATGAGCATTATGACTGTGCACAAAGAGTAAAAGAAATTCTTCAAAAATACAAACAATTGCAAGATATTATTGCGATCTTAGGTATGGAAGAATTATCTGAAGAAGATAAATTATCAGTATCAAGAGCACGTCGTGTTCAACGTTTCTTATCTCAACCATTCCACGTAGCGGAGCAATTTACAGGTATTCCTGGAGTTTTGGTTGATATTAAAGATACTATCAAAGGATTCAACATGATTATCGACGGTGAGTTAGATCATCTTCCTGAAGCAGCTTTCAACTTGAAAGGTTCTATTCAGGATGCTATCGAAGCTGGAGAAAAAATGTTAGCTGAAGCATAATCTAGTTTTCAGTATTCAGTCGCAGTATTCAGTACTGAGACTTTTAACTGAGGCTGTAAACTAAAAAAAGATGATTTTAGAAATAGTATCACCAGAAGCTAAAATATTTTCAGGAGAAGTAACAGCAGTTACATTACCTGGAGTTGACGGAAGCTTTCAAATATTGAACCATCACGCTCCTATTGTTTCTATTCTAGAGAAAGGAACTATTAAAATTGCAGCGTCAAGTTTCAATTTTTCTAAAGATGTAGCGAGTAAATTCACGAAAGTAAATGACCAGACTTATACATTAGAGATCGAGTCAGGTACTATCGAAATGAAAGACAATAAAATTATTGTTTTAGTTGACTAAGGCAATTTTAGAATAAATAAAAAGCCAAACAGAAATGTTTGGCTTTTTTTATTGCCATAAATCATATACTTTTGAAGTATTAGAATCTCTTTATAAAATATTGATTGTTTTATAAAAGCTCAGTAAGCTTTTGTAATTAAGCTTCATCAATTTGATGCAGCCAAATAACTATGTCAAATTTTATAAAGAATATATGAAAAATATAAATAAAGTTGCTGTTTTAGGCGGTGGCGGAAGAACTGGAAATTATCTTGTAAACCAGTTATTGAAAAAAGGATTTAGCGTAAAACTTTTGTTGCGAAATCCTGAAAATTTTACCATTCAGAATCCAGACATCGAAATAATTAAAGGGGATGCCCTTGATTTAGAATCCATACAATTATTGCTAAAAGATTGTCAGGCAGTTGTGAGTACAATTGGGCAACGCAAAGACGAGCCTCTTGTTGCCAGTGCAGCAATCAGGAATATTCTGAAAGTAATGAATAATTACGGAATAGATCGCTATTTGTTATTGGCGGGATTGAATATAGAAACTCCATTTGATAAAAAAAGTGCTAAAACAGAAATGGCCACGGAATGGATGAAAACCAATTTTCCAATAATTCAGGAAGACAGGCAAAAGGCCTATGAATTTTTAGTTGAAAGTAATGTACAATGGACCCAGGTTCGGGTTCCGTTTATAGAATTTAATGATATAAGTGCTGAGATTTCAATAAGTACAGAAGATTGTCTGGGCGATAAGATTAGTGCAATTGATATTGCAAAATTCATGACTCAGGAAATGACAGCATCCAAATTCAACAGACAATCGCCTTTTATAAGTGCAATTTAAATAGTAAGTTACAAACAGCGGGCATGTCAAGCCCGCTGTTTATTTAATATAATTTCAATTTCATAACTTTGCTTTTATGAAATTACCGGAAAATCTAATTCAGAAGCTCGAAAATCGAAAGCAGAATAATTCGCTTAGAAAACTGCCTGTGTTCAATAATCTAGTCGATTTTTCTTCAAATGACTATATTGGATTCGCAAAATCAGAATCGATATTTAAGTCAACTCATGCTTATTTGCTGGAAAACGAAATTTTTGAAAATGGTGCAACAGGTTCGCGCTTAATTTCCGGAAATCATTCGTTGTATCAAATCGCAGAAGCATTTATTGCAGAGTTTCATGACGCTCAATCGGCTTTAATCTTTAATTCGGGTTACGATGCCAATGTTGGCTTTTTTAGTGCTGTACCGCAACGAAATGATGTTATTTTGTATGATGAACTAAGTCATGCTTCTATTCGGGACGGAATTATTATGTCGAATGCTAAATCGTACAAATTCAATCACAATGATTTTGAGGATTTAGAACGACTTATTCAAAAATTTCCCGATACAAATATTTACATTGTGACTGAATCTGTTTTCTCTATGGATGGTGATAGTCCAAACTTAGAAGAATTAGTAGGCTTATCTGAAAAATACAATTGTTATTTAGTCATAGACGAAGCACATACTTTAGGTGTCTTTGGCGAAAAAGGAGAAGGATTTATTCAGTATCTTAATTTGCATCACAGAATTTTTGCCAGAATCATGACCTTCGGAAAAGGTTTAGGTTGTCATGGCTCAGTGATTCTTGGAAGCAAAGATCTTAAAGAATATCTGGTAAACTTTGCCAGAAGTTTTATTTATACAACAGGATTATCTCCACATTCTGTTGCTACAATTCTGGTAGCATACCAGCAATTAGAAATTGAAAAACAAAACATCGAAAAATTACGTCACAATATTGTGTTATTCAATCAGCAGAAGAATCTGTTGGGTTTAAAGCCAATGTTTGTTCGAAGCAAATCAGCAATACAATCCGCAATAGTACCCGGAAATGAAAACGTAAAACGATTAGCGCAACAATTGCAGGATAAAGGTTTTGATGTAAAACCAATTCTTTCGCCAACAGTTCCTGAAGGAGAGGAACGTTTGCGCTTTTGCATTCATAGTTTTAATTCTGAAGAAGAAATTAATCAAATTCTGAAATTGTTAGAGACTTTATTTTTTAAGATTTAGTATTGTCAGGCTGAGCGGAGTCGAAGCCCATTCCAATAAGCAAGCCTTCGACTCCGCTCAGGATGACACTGCGACTTGTGAGATTATCCTTTTTATTGAGTTCTAAAAGTAAAAAAAATCTGTGACAATCTGTTTGATTCGTTTAATCAGCGGGCCAATTATAGAATGTTACTCCGTAAAAAATCTCTGCAATTCCTTGTCTTTCCTCACTTCTTAAAAAAGTTTTAGTTTCTTTTGTAACGTTTTGAATATTTGATTACTTACGAGTCGTAATCAAAATAACAAAACCATTATGAAATCAAAATCAAATTCTTCAAAACAAAGTGTTTTTAATGTTATCCTTTTTGCTTCAATAGGATTCCTTGTAGGCTTAGTAAGCTACTTTTTAATAAAAATCCTAAGCATCATTTTAACGATCTCAATAGTTTTAGTAGTCGTTACTTGGTGGAATAGAAATAAGGACAATAAATATTAAAAAGGAGTTTCAATCAATCAATCAATCAAATACAATCAATCAAAATGAAAAATTTATTTACATCAGCAATCGTTATAATCACTTTAGTTTTTAGTGTATCAGTTCAGGCGCAAACAAAAACGCCAAAATTAGAAAACTCTCTTTTATGGGAGGTGTCAGGAAACGGACTTTCAAAGCCATCATATGTTTACGGAACCATTCATGGTATTTGCCCGAATGATTATTTTATGGCAGAAAAAACGAAAAAAGCATTTCAAAAATCAGATAAACTAATTCTGGAGATTAATTTATCTGATCCTAATGAAATAGCAGAAGCCCAAAAAAGCAGTATTTCGTCAGAGCCGTTAAGTAAGAAGCTGACAAAAGAACAATTGTCAAAATTAGATTCGATTTTACAAAAAAATACAGGTTTGAAAGTAAAACAATTAGATGGTTTTACTTTAGCGGCAATTATGGGTTTTATTTCTATAAAGACATTTGATTGTGAAACATTAAAATCATATGAATCAGATTTTATAGATTTGGCTAAAAAAGAAAATAAAACGATTGGAGGTTTCGAAACTGTAAAAGGACAAAGCAGCATATTGTCAAATGCTTACACAGATTCAGAATTGATAGAAACTGTTGGTGATTTTAGTAAGACCGAGACCAAAAAAATGGTTGAAGATTATAAAGCCGAAAACCTGATGAATCTTCATGGGGAGAATGAAAAGGCAATGAGTGACAAAGTTAGAAAATTGATAATTGACGACAGAAATAAAGATTGGGCACACAGAATGCCTGAGATGATGAAAGAGGAAAGTTTGTTTGTGGCAGTTGGAGTAGGGCATTTGCCAGGTAAAGACGGCGTGATTAATTTATTGAAAAAAGCAGGATACAAGGTAAAACCGGTAACGAAATAAAATCGTTTTGAAAGAGAAAGAACAAGAATTTTTAGATCGGATTCAAAGTCATAAAGGAATACTCTATAAAGTTTCTAAAATGTACATGGACAATCATAATGATCAGCAAGATCTGTTTCAGGAGATTGTTTGTCAGCTTTGGAAATCATATGATTCTTTTAGAAACGAAAGTCAGTTTTCGACCTGGATGTATCGGGTTGCAGTAAATACAGCTATTATTTTCTTAAAAAAAGAAAAACGAAAAGTAGATAAATATGAGATTGCTTCAGAAAACATCAAAGATGATGAAGGCGATTCGCATATTAAAGAAAGTCAAATCGATCATTTTTATAAAGCAGTCCAGAAACTGGAGAAAATTGATAAAGCGATTATTTTCTATCAGTTAGAAGGTTTCTCTCATAAAGAAATTGGAGACAATCTGGGAATCTCAGAAGGAAATGCACGCGTGAAATTAAATAGGGCAAAAGAAAAATTAAAAGAAATAATAAAAAATCAAGGATATGGATTTTAACGATATACAAAACGCATGGAATAATGAAAAGACAGAGAATGTTGTGCTTCCGGATAATTTAGCAAAAATACAATCAGCAAATATGCCGTTGGATAAAATTAGAAGAAATCTCGGGCATGAATTTCTATGGCAAATGGTCTTTATAATTTTTTTCGCTTTTATACCTTTTATTTACGCTTTCGAACCAAAAATAGCAAAGATTTACTATTTGTTCTTTAGCATATTTATTGCCGTTTGTATTTATTATTTTGCAAAGCTGTATTTGTTTTATAAACGACTTAATAATATTACATTAAAAACAAAAGATAGTTTGTACGAAACGTATTTTGATGTGAGATTGAATATGGAGTTATATAAGACTTTTGGATTCGCTGTAACGCCTTTTTCAATTTTGTTTTTAATTGGATTTTTCTATACAAAGTTTTCTAAAACTCTTGCTATACAGATAGTTGATGTCAGCGATTCTGAGCTGATTAGTGTTCTCTTAATGATTATTTTCTCTATCTTAGTTATGGGGGTCTTTTTAGAATGGTGGGTGCATTATTTTTATGGAAAATATGCCAGGGAAATAAGAAAAGTTATCGACGAACTAAAAGAAGAGTAGCCGAAAACAATAAACCTATCGTAATGATGGGTTTTGTTTTTAGTGGTATTTTTGCGAAAGCTATTGCACAGAGATACACAAAGAAAAAATACAAAGTGACACAAAGCAAAAGTCATTTTAGTGAATCTTTGTTTTTTTTCTTTCTGTATCTCTGCGAAACAAAAAACTTATGAAAATATTTATAACAGGAATTTCTACAGATGTTGGTAAAACAATTAGTGCTGCAATCGTTGTTGAAGCTTTAGAAGCGGATTATTGGAAGCCTGTTCAGGCTGGAGATCTGGATAATTCGGATAGTCATAAAGTTAAAAGCCTATTGAGTTGTCATACTGAGCGAAGTCGAAGTACAAAATCTCAATTCTATCCAAATGCCTACAAATTAAACACACCTGCAAGTCCGCACTTGGCAGCTGAGATAGACGGAATTACAATTAATCTGGAAGAAATCAAAGAACCAGTTACAGATAACCATCTGGTTATCGAAGGAGCCGGAGGGATTTTTGTTCCACTAAATGAAAGCGACACAATTATTGATTTAATACAACCTGATTATAAAATAATTGTAGTTTCAAGACATTATTTAGGAAGCATCAATCATACTTTATTAACGATAGAAGCAATCAGAAATCGTGGTTTTGAAGTTGCTGGAATTATCTTTAGCGGAAGCGAAAACAAATCTACCGAAAGTCTAATCCTGAATAAAACCGGAATAAAATGCATCGGTAGAATTGAGGAAGAGCCTTACTTTGACCAAAATGTAATTCGTGAATACGCTGATTTGTTCCGGGAAAACCTTCTTAGTTTATAAAGAAAAGAATATAAAATAAAGAAAATAGACTTTCCTATCTTTGCCTCTATTAAGAGATATTAAATCTTTGTTTTTTACTCTATTTTCTATATTCTAAATAAGATGACTCTAACAGAAAAAGACAGCCAATACCTTTGGCATCCTTATACACAACACAAAACAGCACAAACTCCAATTGCAATTTCCAGAGGAGAAGGAGTTTTGCTTTGGGATGAAAACGGCAAGGAATATATTGATGCAATTGCTTCATGGTGGGTAAACCCGTTTGGGCACAGTAATAAATTTATTGCAGATGCGATTTACAAGCAATTAACGACTTTGGAGCATGTTTTATTTGGAGGTTTTACACACGAACCAGCAATAAAAGTAGCGGAAAGGTTAATGGAGATCTTGCCAAAAAATCAACAAAAAATCTTCTTTTCTGATAATGGGTCAACAGCCGTTGAAGTTGCGATAAAAGTAGCATTGCAGTATTTTTTTAATAAAAATGAAAAACGTACTACTATTATTGCTTTCGAAAATGCTTTTCACGGAGATACTTTTGCAGCAATGGCAGCAAGTGGAATATCTTTTTACACACAAGCCTTTCAGGGAATGTTTATTGATGTTGTGAGAATTCCGGTTCCGGTAAAAGGAAAAGAACAGGAAAGTTTTGACGCGTTGAAAAACGTGATTGAAAAACATAATTGTGCCGGTTTTATTTTTGAGCCATTAGTACAGGGAGCTGCCGGAATGGTAATGTATGAACCTGAAGCATTAGCAAAATTAATTCAGATTTGTAAAACCAGTAAAGTTTTGACGATTGCAGATGAAGTAATGACGGGTTTTGGAAAAACAGGAAAGACCTTTGCAATGGATTACGTTTCTGAAGAGCCGGATATGATTTGTCTTTCTAAAGCATTAACCGGAGGAACAATCCCAATGGCGATTACGACTTTTACACAAGAAGTTTTTGATGCTTTTTATGATGATGATATTAATAAAGCACTGTTTCATGGACATACTTTTACGGCGAATCCAACAGGTTGTGCAGCAGCTCTGGCAAGTATGGATTTATTGCAGACTGATGAAATGCAAGCCAATATTCAAAGGATAAATAAAAGCCATTTAGTATTTCAGAAGAAAATTGAAAAGCATTCAAAAGTAATAACAGCCAGGACATTGGGCGTTATTTTTGCGGTCGAAATTAAATCCGATTCAGCAGAAAGTTATTACGGTTCTATGCGAAACAAACTTTATAATTTCTTTATAGAAAAAGGGGCTATTTTACGTCCGGTTGGGAATATTGTTTACATTCTTCCTCCGTATATTATGACAGACGACCAGCTTCAAAAAGTGTATTCTATTATTGAAGAAGCTATAGAAATGGTATAAATTTGCCCACAGATTTAAACGGGTTAAACGGATTTTTCGCTGTTTTAAATATAATAATCTGTGTCGATCTGTTTAATCGGTATGATCCGCGTGCCATCTTTCAATAAAACTTCGCGAACTTTGCGATAAAAAAATACCACCATTGAATACCAAAATAGCTATAACATCTTTTTCATCCATTTCTCCTTTAGGAAATACTTCTGCAGGAGTTTGGGAGAAGTATCTCGAGAATCAACATTGTTTTTCTAAACAGTTTTTAGATCAGCAAGAAACTTCAGTTGCTACTCTTGATCCTGCATCAAAGCAAATAATTGCAGAAATAAGAGAATCAGATATTAAATATAAGTTTTTAGATGATTCGGTTTTATTTGCCATTGCAGCTTCCCGAAAAGCGGTTGAACTGGCAGGATGGAATTCTGATGCTGTTTTTGGAATCAATATTGGATCTTCGCGTGGTGCGACAGATTTATTCGAAAAACATTACAAAGAATATCTTGATACGGGCAAGGCACAGACTTTGGCCTCGCCAACAACAACTTTAGGAAATATATCGTCCTGGATTGCACATGATCTGCAAAGTGTGGGGCCTGAAATTTCGCATTCTATAACCTGTTCCACAGCGCTTCATGCATTGTTAAATGGTGTTGCATGGCTAAGATCAGGAATGGCAGATAAGTTTTTGGTTGGAGGAAGTGAAGCTCCTTTAACTGATTTCACGATTGCTCAAATGCGCGCTCTTAAAATATATTCCCGAATCGGTCAGGATGAAAATCCCTGGCCCAATTTAGCTTTTGATTTTGACAAGAGTCAGAACACTATGATTTTAGGCGAAGGAGCCGCAGTTTGCTGTTTGGAAGCCGGAGAGAAACAAAATGCAATTGCATATGTAACTGGTGTAGGTTATGCAACGGAAATCTTAGAGCATAATATCTCTATTTCTGCCGAAGCAACCTGTTTTCAGAAATCAATGAAAATGGCTTTGAAAGATGTTGCTTTAGAAACCATTGATGCGATTGTAATGCATGCTCCGGGAACGATAAAAGGTGACATAACGGAATTACGAGCTATAGAAAAAGTTTTCGGATCTCAATTGCCGCTGTTAACGACTAATAAATGGAAGATTGGTCACACATTTGGAGCTTCCGGCGTACTAAGTCTGGAATTGGCACTTTTAATGTTTCAACATGATACTTTTATTGGAGTTCCGTTTGGGACAAAACAAACCCAGACAAAATCGATAAAAAGAGTTTTAATCAATGCTGTTGGTTTTGGTGGTAATGCGGTGAGTATTTTAATAGAAAAAGCGTAATTCATTTTAAGTATGTAAATATTCTGATTCTATAGAAAAATAATGCTTTGTTACTTAGTTTTCTAAATTCTTTTCTAATTGGGTTACTTTGTCATAAACTAAAAAACTTTCGTATCCTCGTCGCAACATGTAATCACAGAATTTTTTTCGTTTTTTCAGAGTGTTTTTTTCGTTGAGATTATTCCAGCATCTTTCAGAAAGTTGTTCGAACGTGGTTTCATATTCTTCGGCAGTGATTTCTTTTAAGGCGAGCGTAATATTAGTCGATGAAACCTGTTTCATTTTAAGCTCATTCGTAATCCTGATTCTGCCCCAATGCTTAATTCTATGTTTGCCTCTGGCAAAACTGCACGCAAAACGGGTTTCATTTAAGAAATTGTTTTCAATTAGCTGAACAACCACAACATCAATTTCATCAGGAAACATTTTTAAACTGTATAATTTCGAAATTACCTCACTATGACAGCGTTCCTGATAGGCACAAAAGTGCTCTAATTTTAGAATTGCGTCTTTTATTGTGAAAATTGAATTCATGTTTTTTAATGGTTATTGCTAAAAAAAGAATCATTTTAATTTAGCGTATTGAACACGGCTTTGAGTTAGAATTGTAACTGTTATAATGAATTTTTAACGGTCTTAATTGCTATAATCGGAACTTCCTTGTTTTGTTTAATGCAAAAAGCAAATTTAAATATAAATAGTACGAAGGTAAAATAAAAAAACAGCTGAAGTTCTATAAAACTTCAGCTGTTTTTTTATTCAGGTTTATTTTAGGCACTCTTTCTTAAGTTCTGATTTGTGTTTTCAATCGCCTTCTCGTTTTTATAATCAATCCATTTTTGACCTTTAAATTTTCTCATCAAAATATCAAAATGGCGCATAACGAAAATATTATAAACTGCTTTTGATAAATTGGTAATACTTTTAGGAAAAGCGCGTAAACTCATAGAAAAACCGGGAGTCAGATATTTCATATAATGCCAATAACCTTCAGGCATGTACAAAACTTCGCCGTGTTTTAAATTAGTAATATAGCCTTCTGTATTTTTAAGGGCAGGGAATTTTTCGTAATCGGGATTATCAAAATCAATGTCCTCTCTTGAAATTAATGCATGAGGTACTTTGTACATGTATTTAGACTGATCCGGAGCAAAAAGCATACATTGTTTTTCGCCATGAAAATGAAAATGCAGGATATTCGAGTAATCGATATCATAATGCATAAAAACTTTTGAGTTTTCTCCGCCAAAAAATAACATTGGCATTTGTTTGACTAATTTTAAGCCAATATCTGGCCATAAAAAATCTTCTTTTAGTATTGGGACTTCTTTCATTAGATTGTAAAGAAATATGCGATAATTAGTAGGCTTTGACTCTAATAGATCGACATAATCGCTCATCTTCATTTTAGTATGCGCTTCGTTAAAGCCATCTTCATGATTTACAGGCCTATTGTCGTATAAAGGGACAATAGTCTCGCCGGCGATTTCTTTGATATAGGACAATTTCCATTTTTGATAAGCAGGCCAATCTTCAGTTAGCTCTTCAATAACAACTGGAATTTGATATTTTACATATTGGGAAATAAAATCAGCTTTTGAGATCTTTTTTACCCTTTCGATTTGCTTTAACTTCATCTCTTAAATAAAAAAATTGCTTATAACTCTGTGTCATAAGCAATTTAAAAATATTTCGCGAGATTTATTAACTCATTTAATTAATTTTTTGATTTGATCGAAGCTTCAAGGTTTCTTTCAATCGTATGCCCCGGTCTTGACCATTTAGGTTTTTCGCCCAATGTAGTAAACTGCGAATCAGTTGCTTCTACTGTTTGTGGTTGAGAAACCTTAACAAATGGTTTTTGCGGAATCAATCCCAGTAAGTCAAACATTTTCATGTCTTCCTGTACGTCAGGATTTGGCGTTGTCAATAATTTATCACCTGCAAAAATAGAATTTGCACCGGCAAAAAAGCACATTGCCTGTCCTTCGCGGCTCATATTTGTTCTTCCTGCAGAAAGACGTACCTGAGTATCCGGCATTATGATTCTGGTTGTTGCAACCATACGGATCATTTCCCAAATTTCAACCGGTTTTTCTTCTTCCATCGGTGTTCCTTCAACAGCAACCAAAGCATTGATAGGCACAGATTCAGGTTGTGGGTTCAAAGTTGAAAGCGCCACGAGCATTCCGGCTCTGTCTTCGATGCTTTCTCCCATCCCGATAATTCCTCCGCTGCAAACCGTAACATTCGTTTTACGGACGTTTTCGATCGTTTGCAAACGGTCTTCGAAACCACGGGTAGAAATCACATCCTTATAATATTCTTCAGAAGTATCTAAATTATGGTTGTAAGCATATAAACCGGCTTCAGCCAAACGTTGCGCCTGGTTTTCAGTAATCATGCCCAAAGTACAACAAACCTCCATGTCTAGTTTATTGATGGTACGTACCATTTCTAAAACCTGGTCAAATTCTTCACCATCTTTTACGTTTCTCCAGGCGGCTCCCATGCAGACACGAGATGATCCGCTGGATTTGGCACGCAAAGCCTGGGCTTTTACCTGACTTACGCTCATTAAATCATTTCCTTCAACACCTGTGTTATAGCGGGCAGCTTGCGGGCAATAACCGCAATCTTCAGGACAGCCTCCGGTTTTGATAGATAATAAAGTAGATACCTGTACGACGTTCGGATCGTGTTTTTGCCTGTGTATTGTTGCTGCTTCATACAGCAAGTCCATCATAGGTTTATTGTATATGGCGATTATCTCGTCTTTTGTCCAGTTGTGTTTGGTAGTGTTCATTAGTTCATTGTTTTTGGAGCTTCAAAAGTAATTAAATTGTTCTAATCAATGATGCTCATCGCTTTAAATGAATATTTTGCATGAAATTTCAAAAAAGAAGCATTCTAAAATCATATAATTGTAAAAATTTATGATTTTAGAATGCTTAAATGATAGTTTTATTTTGAAATGTTAATCGGCGACATACTTATTGTTCCAGTATAGCATCATCATTAAAGTGACAATTACTGACGATGCGACTCCTTCAAATAACAAACAAATACAGTAGGTTGGTACGGACGGATTTCCTCCAAACATAAAAGCTTCTGATAAGGTTTTTACATAAGCATCTCCGCCTCTTGCATAACTATATACTAATAATCCAAAAACACTCATCGCTACACCAACTACAGAAGTTGCCATAGCAGAAACCGCATTCGATACAAAATTGGTTTCTCCTTCCTGAAGATTCATCTTCATCGTTTTATTTACGCCATAAAATATAAAAAATACATTCAGCGTCCGTAAATAGAATAAATGAGCTAAACCTAATACGTTCATCAATAGAAAATAAATTCCTATACCAAGGAAAATCAAGAAACCATTGGTAATTTCTTTAGGTAATTTCATAGTGGTTATTTTTAAATAAGTTAATAGTAAATATTTGATAAACAGAGTTCTATATCAAATTTACTAAAAAAATAACTACGATGATTTAAAAAAGGTAAAAAGTATTTTAGTTGCTTTTTAGAGCTTACTAATAAAAGCCAAAGCATCTTTTTCGTCCTGATTTAATTGAGCTTTAAGCCAGTCTAATGAACCAAATTTTTGCTCATCACGAAGATAATGTAGTAAAGAAACTTCGATTTTTTGACCATAAATAGTAGCATCAAAATCAAATAGATTTACTTCGATAGTTTGGTTTTGCCCATTTACAGTAGGATTAAAACCAATATTCATCATCCCAAAAAATTCCTGATCGGCAATTAAAGCTTTAACTACATAAACACCAATTTTTGGAATTAGCTTGTATTCTTCTTCAATTTTGATATTTGCTGTTGGAAAACCAATTGTTCTTCCTAATTGTTTTCCTTTTACAACCTCGCCAGATAAAAAATAGGCGTAGCCTAAATAATCATTGGCCAAAGTCATATTTCCTTCGTTTAAAGCTTTTCTGATCTTGGTCGAGCTTACAGATACATCCTGAATTTCCTGCGCCGAAATTTGCTCAACTTCAAATCCATATTCTGCTCCAAAAGCGATTAAATCATCAATATTAGCCGTTCTGTTTCTTCCAAAACGGTGATCGTGACCTATAATTATTTTTTGAATATGAAATTGCTCGACTAAAATAGAACGTACAAATTCTTCGGCAGTCAATCTTGAGAAACTTTCGTTAAACGGATGAATAACAAGATTTTCAATTCCTGTCGCTTCAAGAAGTTTTGTTTTTTCAGAGATTGTATTCAAAAGTTTTATCTCTGATTTTTCCTGTAAAACCATTCTCGGATGAGGAAAAAATGTAAGAACTAAACTCTCGTATTTTCCGTTTTCAGTATTTTGAGTAATTCGTTCCAGAATTTTTTTGTGACCAATATGTACGCCGTCAAAGGTACCAAGAGTTAAAATCGTTTTCTTGGTTGACTGAAAATCGTTTATAGAATGAAAGAGCTTCAAAACAAATAATTTAAGATGTTGCAAATTTATACTATCTATTTTAAATTTTATGCTAAGCTCAATTGATTTTTGATGACAATCTATTTCTTTTTTCAAAAATGAACTAACTCGTCTGCTAAAAAGCATTAATTGTAATATATCTGTAAGAATTTAATTTAATTCGCTTAATTTTGATTTTTCAATTCCCACCTGAGTATGAAAAAAAAGCTACTTTTCTTGTTTTTTATTTTTTGTTGCGCAAATATTTACGCTCAAAGTGATGATTTGTGGCAAAAAGTAACCGCCGGTACCTCAGGTAAAAGAGTAAATTTATCTGATTCGCAACGAAGATATTATAAGCTTAATACCGATTTTTTGAAATCAAAACTTTCAGGGGTAACAAATAAAACGTCAAAAAGAAATACGATACAAATTACAATTCCAAATTCAAATGGTGTTTTAGAAAGATTTACAGTTTGGGAATCGTCAAATTTCGAACCGGAATTACAGGCAAAATATCCTGAGATAAGAGCTTATGAAGGAAGTGGCGTAGACGATAAGACTGCTAAGATACATTTTAGTGTTGCCCCGATAGGAGTGCAGACAATGGTGTTTCGTGCTGATAAATCATCTGAATTTATGGAGCAAAATCAAGATGATAAGTCTGAGTATGTTTTGTTTACTAAAAATAATGGAACATCAAAAAGCAGATTAGATTGTAAGACTACAAATGCAATCCTGAATACCAATAATTCATCATTAACATCTAAATCAGCCAGCAGTAAAGTTTTTAAAACCTTGCGATTGGCGCTTTCCTGTACAGGAGAATATACAGCTTATTTTGGCGGTACAAAAGCTGGCGCATTGGCTGGTATGAATGCTTCTCTAAGCAGGGTAAATGGTATTTTTAATAAAGATCTTGCTGTAAAATTAGTCTTGATTGCAAATACAGATGCTGTTATTTACACAAATGCGGCGACAGATCCTTATTCTGATGCGAGCAAAGGAACGTCAGAAGATAAGTCAGATGGTAATGATTATTGGAGTAAAGAAGTTCAAAAAACATTAACAACTGTCATTGGTGAAGCAAATTATGATATTGGACATTTATTTGGAGCTACGGGAGGCGGAGGTAATGCGGCCTGTATAGGGTGTGTTTGTGATAGCCCAACAGCTACAAATGTTATTGGTAAAGGTAGTGGTTATACCTCGCCATCTAATGGAAAACCTCAGGGAGATTCGTTTGATATTGATTTTGTGGCTCACGAAATGGGACATCAGTTAGGTGCAAATCATACTTTTTCTTTTGATGGAGCCGAAAGAACAGGTGTGAATGTCGAACCTGGAAGTGGTTCTACGATAATGGGATATGCAGGAATAACAAAATATGATGTTCAGGATAATTCAGATGATTATTTTGCATACGCCAGCATTGCGCAAATTCAAAATAATCTTGCTACAAAAAGTTGCCCGACAGATGCGCCAATAATAAACAACCCTCCCATGATTGATGCAGGTTTAGATTATTCGATCCCTATTAGTACAGCATTTGTTTTAACCGGTACCGGTTCAGATCCTGAAGGTGATACTATTACGTATACCTGGGAGCAAAATGATAGTGCATTATCATCATCAACGGCAAATAGTAATAGTATTGCATATTCAACAAAACCAGACGGACCATTGTTCAGGTCTGTAGTTCCGGAAAGTTCTCCGGTGCGATATATGCCGGATTTTAATACCGTTCTTCAAAATAAATTAACCACAACATGGGAGTCTGTTTCGTCTATTGCAAGAACGTTGCATTTTACCTTAACCGGGCGCGATAATGCAGCTCAGGGATCTGCGCAGACAAGTACAGATGATATGATTGTGAATGTGCTGGCGAATGCAGGGCCATTTGCGGTTACGTCTCAAAATACTAATGATGTGAGTTGGCAGATAGGATCGTTTCAGACTATAACCTGGAGTATAAATAATACCAGTATATTGCCTGGTTCTTCAACTGTAAATATTAAATTATCTACAGATGGCGGCATTACATTTCCAATAGTTCTGGCGTCAAATACTCCAAATGATGGAACAGAAGTAATTCAAATTCCTGAAAGTATAGAAAATTCGACAAATTGCAGAATTTTGATCCAGCCTACAGCTAATATTTATTATGCCATAAACAGCAAACCATTTGCGGTTGGTTATACATCGAGAACAACTTGCGATTCGTATAATTTTGGCAATGCTTTCGATATTCCTTTTGCAACCAATTTTACAACCAGAACGGTAAATGTACCTGCTTCGACAGGAACGGTTTCTGATGTGAATGTTCTGGTGAATTTTACACATGAAAAACTTTCTGATGTCGAAATTCAAATGGTAAGTCCGCAAGGGACAATTGTAAATCTTTACAATAATAAAAGCTGTGGAGGAATACAGTCTACTTTGTCACTTCAATATGACGATGATGGAGTTGCGTTAGATTGTTCTAAAACAACAAGTCAGATTGTGGTTCCGGTTGATTTGTTAAGTGCTTTTAATGGTCAGGACCCTAAAGGAAACTGGACTTTAAGAGTTCGCGATGCAGTTACGGGTAATTTGGGGAAAATAAATTCAGCATCGATAAATATCTGTAATAAAACGTTTATCCCGGGAACACCTGATGTTCAAAATGCTGATTTTACACTATATCCAAATCCTAATAAAGGTAATTTTACCATCCAGTTCAAAAGTGATGCTATAAATACCATTCAGGTTTTTATATATGATATTTTAGGTAAAAAAGTATATTATGATTTTTTTGAGAAAACAGCTTATTTTAATCAAAACATTCAATTATCAAATATCTCATCAGGAGTTTATTTTGTTACAGTTCTTGAAGGAAATAAAAGAACGGTTAAGAAAATAATCGTAAATAAATAAAGAAACAAAATTCCATAACAATTGGAATTTGGAATTTATTTTTTGGATTTTTATTATAAAAGGTTACGAGTTCGCAATTGCCATACAGACAATACTGATTTTGGCTCCCGGAATTTTTAATAAAGCACGTGAACATGCTTCAAGAGTGGCGCCGGTAGTCAAAACATCATCTACAATTAGAAAATGTTTGTTTCGATTTTCTTCAGTAGAAATAACATCAAAAATATTTTCGATATTATCAGATCTTCCTGCGAGATTCTTTTTTGATTGTGTTTTAGAATATTTTTTTCGATATAAAACAGCTGCATTATAATCAATATTTAAACCTTTGGCGAGTGCTTTTCCAAAAGTAGTAACCTGATTATAGCCTCGTTTCCGAAATTTTTTGGGATGTAAAGGAACAGGAATTACGATGTCAAAAGGAATTTCCAGAACTATTTCCTTTAAATCTTCAACAGACCAATTTCCTAAAACGGTTCCAATTTCTTCATGACCCTTGTATTTTAGGTTGTGAATGAGTTCCTGGACAATTCCTTTTTTATTAAAATATAAAAGAGCCGATGCATGTTCGATAGCAATCTTTCCATAGAATTTTTTGACCGCTTCGTTTTTAGGATCTAAATGATATTGCGTCAGGGGCATTTCGTGACGACAACTGGTACATAAAACGGTTTCGTTTGTGATCAAAATAGTATGACATCCGGCACAAACTTTAGGGAAAAACAGGTTAATAAGGTAATTAAACACAAATAGAAAGAATTTAGTTACAAAAATAACGAAATGAATGCTTCAATCTTTATAATTTTTCTTTTTTTTCAACGTACTTTTTATATTTTTGCATCACTATGGCAAAACAAGAAGATATATTTAAGAATGTGGTTTCGCACGCAAAAGAGTACGGATTTATTTTTCCGTCAAGCGAAGTATACGATGGATTGAGTGCAGTGTATGATTATGCACAAAATGGTGTCGAGTTAAAAAAGAATATCCGTGAATATTGGTGGAAATCAATGGTTCAGATGAATGAGAATATTGTAGGCCTTGATGCCGCAATATTAATGCATCCAACTACCTGGAAAGCTTCAGGCCACGTTGATGCATTCAACGATCCGTTGATTGATAATAAAGATTCAAAAAAGAGATATAGAGCTGATGTTTTAGTTGAAGATCATGCTGAAAAGATTAATCAAAAAGCTCAAAAAGAAATTGAAAAAGCGAGAGCTCGTTTTGGAGATGCATTTAATGAGGAAGAATTTGTTGCAACAAATGCCCGCGTCGTAGAATATCTTTCAAAATACAAAGAAATTTTATCAAGGCTTGCAAAAGGAATGACTGATGATCTTCAGGATGTAAAAGCATTAATTGAAGAATTGGAAATTGCTGATCCTGAAACCGGTTCTAGAAACTGGACAGACGTAAAGCAATTCAACTTAATGTTTGGAACTAAGTTAGGAGCTTCTGCAGATTCTGCAATGGATTTATATTTACGTCCGGAAACGGCGCAAGGTATTTTTGTGAACTTTTTAAATGTTCAGAAATCTGGTCGTATGAAGGTTCCTTTTGGAATTGCTCAAACGGGTAAAGCTTTCAGAAACGAAATTGTTGCAAGACAATTCATTTTCCGTATGCGTGAATTCGAACAAATGGAAATGCAATTTTTCGTTCGCCCGGGTGAAGAAATGAAATGGTACCACCATTGGAAAGAAACACGTTTAAACTGGCACTTATCTTTAGGATTAGGAAAAGAGAATTACCGTTTTCATGATCACGAAAAATTAGCACATTACGCAAATGCCGCTGCTGATATTGAGTTTAATTTCCCTTTTGGTTTCAAAGAATTAGAAGGAATTCACTCTCGTACGGATTTTGATTTAAAAGCGCACGAACAATATTCTGGTAGAAAATTACAATATTTTGATCCTGAACTAAATGAGAACTACGTACCATACGTAGTAGAAACTTCAGTAGGTTTAGATCGTATGTTTTTGGCTGTTTTTGCAACATCATTGCAGGAAGAAACTCTTGAGGATGGTTCGACAAGAACAGTTCTAAAATTACCATCAGTTTTAGCGCCAACAAAAGCTGCGGTACTGCCATTAATTAAAAGAGATGGATTACCTGAAATTTCTAAAAAAATCATAGATGATTTAAAATGGGATTTCACGGTAGCGTATGATGAAAAAGATGCTGTAGGACGTCGTTACAGAAGACAAGATGCTCTTGGAACTCCGTTTTGTATAACAGTAGATCATCAGACAATCGAAGATCAGACAGTAACAATTCGTCATAGAGATACAATGAAACAAGATCGTGTAAAAATATCTGAATTAAAGGATATAATAGAAAACGAAGTTTCAATGAAAAATTGGTTAATGAAAATGTAATTTTTTTTAAAAACAATATTTATAAAAAATCCCAAATTCCATATCGGAATTTGGGATTTTTTTAGTTTTATTAATGCATTTCGTCGGATTTTTTTGCATTTCATCCTTATGTGTTAACATTTGTGTGGAATGTATTAACAATGAAATAGTAAAATAGTTGAAATTTGTATTTTTAATTGCGAACCACTAAAACAAATTTTTTCAAAGTATTGATGAGGCTAAAGGAATAGTTGTCTGTGATCCATGAAAATTCAACAAAAACTAATATTGAAAAAGTATTCGTATATTATCATTGACGATGATGCAGAAAGTATTCTAAAAACAAAAACAGTTGCAGAAGGTTTCCCTGAGTTAGCTTTTTTGGCTTCGGCTGCAAATTATCATGATGGTTTGCATTTGGTTTTAGAACACCGGCCTTCGATTATTTTTTTAGAAATTGATCCGCGGGACTTATCCAGTAATCTGTCGCTGGCATTTATAAATGAGCTTTACAGATTTTTTTCTCATCTTCCGAAGATCATTATTACCACACCAAAAAGAAAGCTGGCATTTGAAGCCATTCAATACAGCGTTTTTGATTATATATTAAAACCGGTTCAGTCAATAGATTTATTGAAGATGCTTTTAAAACTTGAAAAAAGTGTTTTAGAAGCTAATTCAGCTGAAATAAGGAACGAAACAGCTTCGGCAATACTTCCATTTGCCCAAACACCCGAAGTTGTCGAAAAGCCACTTATTATCTGTATTAAATCATATGGGGATTATCGCTATATCAGCGCCCAGGATATTTGTTATTTTCAGGCAGATAATAATTCAACGGATATTTATCTGAACTCCGGAGAAATGATCACTGCTTTTAAAACTTTAAAGCATTTCGAGGGTGTTTTATCACATCCTTTTATCCGAATTCACAATAGTTATATTATCAATAAAAATTACATTTCGAGAATTCATAGCGGAAGCTCAGTTTGTTACATAAAAAACTCACTAAAAAAGATTCCTTTTTCTAAAACCTACAAACCAAATGTAGATCTAATTATTGCTGATTTTTCTATAGGAAATTACTTAGAAGTCTAAAAACTAGACGTTTACATCTATTTGGTGCCCATTGACTATCAATTGGGTATGTTCTACCATAAACCTATTTTTTCGTATATATTTTCTTTGAATCCGGAGTTAGTTTTACACCATGATTCGCACAAAGCGATGATTTCCTAAAACAATAAATCAAACAAATAAATACCTCAAATCATGAAAAAAGCAGCTTTAACATTCGGATTATTTTCTTTAGTAATGGTAGCAACTTCATTTGCAACTCCACAAATTAATGATGTATATAAAGGTGATATTAACACAACTCTTGAAACAGACGGAACTGGTGCAACAGGAGGACCTACAAAGAAAGTAGATTCAAATAGAATTACTTTTGACACAAGTAATGATTCCAGTCTTGGAACAATCAATCAATCTGTAGGTGGAAACAAGAAATTAGACTAAAACCTTACAATAAAAAATATATTTAAGCTGCCATTTCATGGCAGCTTTTTTTTGTATCTATAGTTTTACTATTTTTGGTAAAATTCAGGCTGCAATTGAAAAAACACCACCAAATAATTGTCCTTTTATTCATTGTTTTTGGGGCTTGTACCAAAAAAGCATCTTCGTTAGATGGTTTACATTCTCCTGTAGACAGTCTTCCCAGCTATCTTTCTTTAGCCAATGACGATAAATTACCTTTAGAATTTAAGAAAAAATACAATCAAAAAGCACTTGATATAATTCTGGATCAAAAAAATGATTCAATGAATAAGGTAAATCTTTTTAAAGTTGCCAATCGATATTATAATATGAACGATTGGAAATCCTATCGGGAGACAGCAAAACTTATACTAGAGAGGTCAAAAAAATCAAATGATTCTGTTAGTATTGCCAAAGCGTATTCTTATTTAGGAGATTATTATATCGTTAAGTCCATTGCTGATAGTGCTTTTATGAGCTATTTTAAAGCCGAAAAGTATTATTTGAGATTAAATGATCAATACAATATTGCAAGAACTTTTTTAAATAAGGCAAGCCTTCAGTATAATGAAGGTGATTTTTTTGAGAGCGAAATAACTGTTTTCAAAGCATTGAATAGCTTAAAGAAACAAAAAAAGGTAAATGATCTTTTTTATGAAAGTTATAATCTTTTAGGAATCCTTTATAATGAAAGAGAGGAATATTCAAAAGCCCTGGAATTTCAAAATAAAGCTTTAAATGTTTTAGATGATAAATCAATTCCGTCACAATTTCAGTATAGAGCAACTTCATTAAACAATATTGGATATGTTTATTTAAATAAACATGATTATAAACAAGCGAAGGTTTATTTCAAAAAAGGTCTGGACGAAAAAAATCTGTTTGTTGACAAGACAACTTTATATGCCATATTAATGGACAATTTAGCATATTCTAAATTTAAGTTAAATGAATCAGATCAGTTACCCGACTTATTTTACAAATCGTTAAAAATTAGAGATAGTTTAGGTTTAGATGGCGCAACAGTTGCGAGTAAAATTCATTTATCGGAATATTATGCTTCAAAAAATGATTCACTCAGAGCGATTCAATTTGCAAAACAAGCACTTAATTCATCACGGGGTGCAGCTAAATTAGTCAGTACATTAGAAGCGCTTAAACAATTAGCGATTGTTGATGCTAAAAATGCTTCAAATTATTCGCAGGAATATATTAAGCTGAATGATAAAATGCTAAAAGCTGAGCGCAAAATGGGTGAGAAATTCTCTCGAATTGGTTATGAAACCTCCGAAATTAAAGATCAAAACTCAAGTCTGCAAGAAAAGAACAAAACCCTAATTTACGTTTTTAGTATCTGTACATTAATAGGATTGTTTTTTTATGTTTACAAAACACAACAGGCCAAAAATAGAGAATTACTTTTTAAACAACAGCAGCAAATAGCGAACGAAGATATCTATAATCTTATGATTTCGCAACAAAATGATATTGAGCAAACCCGAATAAAAGAAAAGAAAAAAGTGGCTCAGGATCTGCATGATGGAGTTTTAGGGAGAATGTTTGGTGTAAGGATAAGTTTAGACAGTCTTGATAAAATTGATGAAGTAGAAGCTGCTCCCAAAAGAAAAAAGTATCTGACGGAATTAAAACATATTGAAGAAGATATACGTGAAATTTCGCATGACTTAAATAGAGAGAAATCCGAATTAATTAATAATTTTATCGCGATTTTAAAAAAATTATTCGAAGACCAGCAAAACACATACGATTCAAAATTAATTACCTCGTTCGACTCTAATATTAAATGGGAACTGGTAAGTAATACTGTTAAGATTAATTTATACAGAATCGTGCAGGAAGCACTTCAGAATTGTAATAAGTATGCAAATGCAAACACGATTACTGTTGAATTTAAAAGTGAAATAGATCATTTGGTATTGTCTATTTCTGATGATGGAATTGGATTTAATGTGAAAAGAATAAAAAATGGTATAGGATTGCATAATATCCAATACAGAGCGACAGAATGTAAAGGTACTGCGACCTTAAAATCAACCCAGGGAGAAGGAACGCTTCTTGAAATTAAAATCCCTATAGATCAGAAAATAAACCTACA
Organism: Flavobacterium sp. NPDC079362; assembly: GCF_050267765.1. Taxonomy (NCBI): domain Bacteria; kingdom Pseudomonadati; phylum Bacteroidota; class Flavobacteriia; order Flavobacteriales; family Flavobacteriaceae; genus Flavobacterium; species Flavobacterium sp. NPDC079362. The sequence continues at coordinate 388,860 of NZ_JBNNFM010000001.1, forward strand.
GAATACATGATAGTTGACCAAAATGCCACAGATCCTGAATTAATTAAAATGAATATTTTAATTGTTGACGATCATCCCTTTATTATTGAGGGATATAAAAATGCAATAACACGTTATAATCCTGATCAATACGAATTTATAATTTCGCAGGCTCACGATTGTAAATCAGGATATGATTTAATCGAAGACGAAAAAAGCCCAAATTTCGATATCGCTTTTTTAGATATTAGTATGCCATCCTATGAAGAGAAAGATATTTTTTCAGGCGAAGATTTGGCAAAACTAATTTTAAAGAAAATGCCAAGTTGTAAAGTGATTTTGTTGACAATGTATACCGAATTACTAAAAATTAAAACCATTATCAGAACCATTCAGCCCAATGGTTTAGTCATAAAAAATGATCTTACTTTTGATGAATTGCTTTTTGCACTGGACAAAGTGATGAAAAATGATAAATATTACAGTCAGTCAGTTCAGAAGATACTCAATCAATCGCCTCATAATTCAATTGAAATCGATGAGTTTGATAAGCAAATTTTATTTCATTTGTCAAAAGGAACATCACTTGAAGACATGCCGCAATACATTCCGATTTCTTTAAATGCGATTGAAAAACGTAAAGTGAGCCTTAAGGAATTACTCAAAGTAAAATCTGGCTCTGATGAAGAATTGCTGAAAGAAGCCAAGAGTAAAGGACTTTTTTAAAAATGAAACTCTAAATAAAAAAATTCCAAATTCCAATAATACAAGATCATTGGGATTTGGAATTTTTTTTATTGAAATTTTAAATCTGCTATTCAGTCAAAGCATCCCAGCCACGCGCTTTTAAAGGAATTTGAGTGTTGGCACGAGTCACTAAATTTATCCCTTCGCTTTCGTCTGCCATATGGCCAATAACAGAGAAATTTGGATTCCCTTTTATCTTGTCAAAATCATTAATGTCGATCGTAAATAATAATTCATAATCTTCGCCACCATTAATCGCCACAGTTGTACTGTCAATATTAAACTCTTCGCAAGTTGAAATAAATTGAGGATCTAACGGAAGTTTCTCTTCGTATAAATTACAGCCTACTTTTGATTGTTTGCATAAATGGATAATTTCAGAGGATAAACCGTCTGATATATCGATCATCGAAGTTGGTTTAATTTCAAGTGCATGCAATAAAGTACGAACATCTTTTCGCGCTTCAGGTTTTAACTGACGTTCGATTAAATAACTGTACATATCAAGATCAGGCTGACTGTTTGGGTTTACCTGAAAAACCTGCTTTTCGCGTTCTAAAACTTGTAATCCCATATAAGCAGCACCAATATCTCCGGTTACAACAAGTAAATCTGTTTGTTTGGCACCATTTCTATATACAAGTTCATCTTCATCAGCTTCACCAATTGCAGTAATGCTAATAATTAATCCTTTTTGCGATGAGGTAGTGTCTCCACCAATAACATCCACTTTATATTCTTTTGCAGCGTGTGTAATCCCTTCAAACAATTCTTCTAATGCTTCTAGCGGAAAACGGTTAGAAACAGCTACAGAAACCGTTATTTGCGTTGGTCTGGCATTCATTGCACAGATATCAGATATATTTACAACAACAGCTTTATATCCTAAATGTTTTAATGGCATATAAGCCAAATCAAAATGTACTCCTTCTATCAATAAATCAGTTGAAACAACTACTTTTTTATCCTTAAAATCAAGAACAGCAGCATCATCACCAATACTTTTTAAAGTAGATTCCTGAGTAACATCAAAATTTTTTGTTAGATGTTCAATTAAGCCAAATTCACCTAATTGGGCTATACTGGTACGTTGCGGATTTTTATCTTCGATCATTTTTTCTAAGTTCCAATTTTATTAGGGTGCAAAGGTACAAAGGTTTTATCGAACTTAATGACATGTTATATCTGAACGTATTATTTATGTGTAAAGAGGTGCTGATTTGTAGCTTCTTAATGCGTGTACTAAACCCGACAGGTTTTCAAAACCTGTCGGGTTTGAATTGCGCTACGTGTGCGATAACCGAAAAAAAATATTTCTGCAAACAAATATTCCTCATAATCTATATCGTAGAGGCGCACAGCAGTGCGTCTCCCGTCCAGTAACCACCATTTATTCCATTATTAATTATCATTTATCTCTTTATTTAATGTAAATAAATGGGATTATGTTGTGTCAATAAAATGGGGTTACGTTGTGTGAGACGCACTGCTGTGCGTCTCTACGTTTGTCAGCAGGAAAAAAACATTTATTTTTTTTTTCCTGCTGACAAACTGTTGTCACCGACCCTCGATACTTTTGAAGTATTAAAAATATAAAACTTTAAAACTATGAAAACATTAGCTGCACAAGTAATTACTCCAGAAGATTTATTGAAACACTGGCAAGGTCATCGCGCCCTTACACGTAATGTTATCGAGGCGTTTCCGGAGAAAGATTTTTTTGAATTCTCGATAGGAGGAATGAGAACTTTTTCTAAAATGGCTGATGAACTTTTGGCGATTGCAGTTCCCGGATTAAAAGGAATTGTAAATAAAGAAGTAAAACCTTTTACTGAAGGATCAGAAAAACTGATTTTTAAAGCGCAATATCTTGAAAAATGGGATGAAGCGACTGCGGAAATTAATCAATACTGGGAGAAATTATCTATTGAAGATTTTAGTGCAAACTTTAATCTTTTTGGTCAATATGAATTTCCGATATATCAGAATATTTTATACTTTATTGATAATGAAGTACACCATCGAGGACAAGGATATGTATATCTGAGAGCTTTAGGAATTGAACCTCCTTTTTTCTGGGAAAGATAGTATTCTTGAAGATTGGCTAAATAAAAAAACTCCTGAGAGATGAACTTGAAATTCTTCTTTTAGGAGTTTTTTTATGATAATCTCTTTATATAACTTTCAACAAGTTCCAGTGTTCTGATTTTTAGTTTTTCGGGCTCCACAATGGTCGCATAATCTCCAAACATCAGAAACCAACGCGGAAAACTTTCCTGAATATCACGTGACATAAAAGTCATTTCGATTTGATTGCCAATTTCTTTTTCAGAAATGTAACCGTGATATTTTTGCTCGTATCGAATATAATTGATGATTTTTTTATCTATTAAAATCCTAACTTTTGTCGTAGGAATTGTTTCTATTTTAGTTAAATACGTTTCCAGAGAATCGTGTTCTATCGTAAAATTACATTCCGTTTTTTGTATTCCCAGAATTCTGTCTGTTCTAAACTGGCGGTAATCTTGACGTAAATGGCAATATCCCAAAAAATACCAATTATTATGATCATGAAAAACCCCAACAGGCTCAATGTTTCTGTTTGTTGCTTGTTCCGCTTCTGCAGTTTTATAACATAAAATGATTTGCTTCTTTTCTGCGATACTGTCAAACAAAATAGCTAACGTATTAGGTGAGCTGTCATGAAATAAAGGTTCTTGGGTTTGCATCAAAATTCTGGACTCAATATTAGATACCCAATCTTTGTCAGTAGTTTTTAGCACTGATTTTAGTTTATACATTGCCGATGCGTAATGAGATCCCAGAGAGGGATCCGTAAACTTTTGCATTAGTTTTTCGGCAGCAATAAAACTGCCTACTTCTTCGCGTGTAAACATAACGGGAGGTAAACGATAACCGTCCATCAAAGCATAACCAACACCGGCTTCGCTATAAATAGGAACTCCAGAAGCTTCAAGAGTTCGAATATCCCTGTAAATAGTCCTTAAACTAACTTCAAAACGATTGGCTAATTCCTGAGCTTTTACAATTTTTTTAGATTGTAACTGAATAAGAATAGCGATAATGCGATCAAATCGTTTTGGGGTTTCGTCCATTTTATTTTTATAGGTGCAGAGGTTTTTTGAAAAGTTACAAAGGTTCAAAGATACAAAGGTTCAGCGTTTAAAGAAATAAAAAAGCTGTTCCATATTAGGACAGATTTTGTGGTTAAAGAATGATACACAGTTTGCATTTCTATAGACGCACTGCTGTGCATCTTGGTAATCTATTTATCAAAAACAAAACCCGATAACGAAAGTCATCGGGTTATAAATTAGTTTGTAAATTTTGCAGTTAAATTTCAGAGTATGATAACTTGAAACATTAAACCTGAAACAAAATTAAGTTTCTAGAATCTGTATAAAAGTCCAAATTGTGGTTGGTCGAAAATGTTTTCAAATAAATTAATGTTTAAATTAAAAGTATCTGATGATTTTCCATTTTCTGGTGCAACGCTGTTGTATGCCAGTACATTTGCTAATGTAAAAGTTACCGCAATATTTTTGGTAACAAAATAATTAAGACCAACAGTAATGTCTGCTGTAACGCTGTTGCTTGTGTCGCTGTTTGGAGGAGTTTCGATTTTATTACGTCCGTAACCTAAACCAGCTTCAGCAAAGGCTTTAAAACGTTTTTTATCTAATTCTAAAAAGTAGTAACGAGCAAAAGCACCAACTCCAAATACATTTGTTTTAACCCTTGTGGCTTCTACTTCTTCACTGGAGTAATTCAGTTTTGCTCCAACCGCAAATTTATCACTCAATAGATAACCAAATTTTGGACTAAACCCATAATAATCCGTGTCACCACCTGTGCTAATTTTAATAGAACCTTCAAGAAACATATCGCCGTTTTGGAAAGTAACACCTTTTGCTGAATTCATTTCAGAGTCGACCTCACCCTGTTGCGCATTGGCAAATGAAAAAGTTAGCATCGATAAAATAATAAAAAATTTAGTTTTCATAATAATTGCTTTTAAATGTTGTAAGATTAAAATTATGTTTTTAGTCTTAAAAATTTGATGAAAGCAATCAATAGGATTAAAAATGAAGTTATTGAGTTAATAATCTTACATTTTAGTAGGTATTTACGTGTTTATTTTAATGGGTTAATTAACGTTTTGTGTGTGTTAAATGGGTTTTTAATGAAGTGAAAAATGGGTTTTCATTAAAATAAAAAACCCGATAACGCAAGTCATCGGGTTCAATCTATATTCTATTCTCTTTATTATTTCTTCTAAAAAAATTAATCGTTAAGTTTCAAAACAGCCATAAAAGCTTCCTGAGGAATCTCAACGTTTCCTACTTGTCTCATACGTTTTTTACCTTTCTTCTGTTTTTCAAGTAATTTACGCTTACGCGAAATATCACCACCATAACATTTTGCGGTAACGTCTTTACGAAGTGCTTTAATCGTTTCACGAGCAATAATCTTAGCCCCAATTGCAGCCTGAATCGGAATGTCGAATTGTTGTCTTGGGATTAATTCGCGTAATTTTTCGGTCATTTTTTTACCAATGTTATACGCGTTGTCTTCGTGAATCAATGCAGAAAGCGCATCAACTGTTTGAGCATTCAAAAGAACATCCAGTTTTACCAGTTTCGAAGTTCTCATTCCTATCGGAGAGTAATCAAAAGAAGCATAACCTTTAGAAACTGTTTTTAGACGATCATAAAAATCGAATACAATTTCTGCAAGAGGCATGTCAAAATTCAATTCAACACGTTCAGTAGTCAAATACGTTTGATTGGTAATTACACCACGTTTTTCGATACATAAACTCATTACGTTTCCAACAAAGTCAGCTTTTGTAATGATGGTTGCTTTAATATATGGTTCTTCAACTCTGTCTAAACGAGATGGTTCAGGTAAGTCAGAAGGATTATTAACAACAAATGGAACTTCTGGTTCTTTTTTAGTATAGGCAAGATACGAAACGTTAGGAACTGTAGTAATTACAGTCATGTCGAACTCACGCTCTAAACGTTCCTGGATAATTTCCATGTGCAGCATTCCTAAGAATCCACAACGGAAACCAAATCCTAAAGCCGCAGAACTTTCAGGAGTAAAAACAAGCGAAGCATCATTCAATTGCAATTTCTCCATAGAAGAACGCAAATCTTCATAATCTTCAGTATCTACAGGATAAATTCCGGCGAAAACCATTGGCTTTACATCCTCAAAACCCGTAATCATATTAGTAGTAGGTGTTTTAGCATCAGTTAGAGTATCTCCAACTTTTACATCTTTGGCTTCTTTAATTCCTGAAATCAAATAACCAACATCACCAGCCGAAATCACATTTTTAGGAACCTGATTTAATTTTAAAGTTCCAATTTCGTCAGCAAAATATTCATTGCCGGTAGCCATGAATTTAATTTTTTGCCCTTTTTTAATCTGCCCGTTTTTTACACGGAAAATAACTTCAATTCCACGAAACGGATTGTAATGAGAATCGAAAATCAAAGCCTGTAGCGGCTCATCAACATTTCCTGACGGAGGAGGGATTTTTTCGATAATGGCAGCTAAGATATTTTCAACACCAAAACCTGTTTTTCCTGAAGCATGAATAATATCTTCTAATTTACATCCTAATAAATCGATAATGTCATCGCTAACCTCTTCAGGATTAGCACTTGGTAAATCTACTTTATTCAATACCGGAATAATTTCCAGGTCATTTTCTAAAGCAAGGTATAAATTTGAAATCGTTTGTGCCTGAATACTTTGAGCAGCATCAACAATCAAAAGTGCCCCTTCGCAGGCAGCAATAGATCGTGAAACTTCGTATGAAAAGTCAACGTGACCGGGAGTGTCAATAAGATTTAAAATATATTCCTCTCCTTTATAAGTATATTCCATTTGAATGGCGTGACTTTTTATGGTGATTCCACGTTCACGTTCCAGGTCCATGTTGTCAAGCAATTGAGCTTTTTCTTCACGAGCTGTAACGGTTTGTGTAGCGCCTAATAATCGGTCAGCCAATGTACTTTTACCGTGGTCAATGTGTGCAATAATGCAAAAGTTACGTATCTTTTTCATTTTAATATATCAATTCTCTAAACGAGTTTTTAAGTAATTTTCAGGGTATAAATTACGCTGTAGCAATTGCTGTAGAGCGTGTTATTAAGGCGCAAAGATAGCGCAAAGTTTTGGATTCTGGAATGTAGTTGTCCGATAGTTAGAATCTCAGTTTTAAAACAACCGTTAAAACTCAAAATTTAACCCTTTTTCAGTCAGTTTTTTGTAAGTTTCAGCATCAAATTTGTATAATTTGGCAGCTCTGTGCGAAACGTCCTGTTGCTTTTCGTCAAGAGCAATCAATAACTTCATGTGAAGAATTTTTCGGCGAAAATTAGATTTATCCAATTCAATTCCTAGAATTTCCTCATACAAATGCATTAATTGCAATAAAGTAAATTTTTCCGGCAAAAGATTAAAACCAATCGGAGCCTGACGAACGCGATTACGCAATTGCATCAAACTAAATTTAAGAATCTCATTATGATCAAAAATTAAATCCGGAATCGTATTAATTTTATACCATTTTGCTTCGATTACAGACAAACTGGCTTTAATATTATAATCTTCCCGATTCACCAAAGTATAATAACCAATAGTTACAACCCTTCTTTCCGGCACACGATCCGGATTCGTAAACGCCTTTAACTGCTCTAAATAAATATTGTCAAGACTTGTAAGTTCATACACAATACGATGTGCGGCATCATCAGCACTTTCCTCCCTTTTCATATATCCACCAAGAAGACCCCATTTTCCTATGCTTTCTCCTTCAGCATGCTGTACTAAAAGCACCTCAAGACTCGCTTTGTTAAAACCAAAAATAACGCAGTCAATCGTGATTCCGTCAATTCCCGGAGTAGTAATTTTGTGATCAGATTGAGGCGTATGTTGAGAAGAGGGAAAAGTCATTTGTTATAATTGTCAAAAGTATTAAAATTCAAAGTTGAATCCTTTTTCGGTCAGTTTAGTATAAATTTCCGGATCAAATTTGAATAATTTAGCTGCTCTGTGCGAGACATCTTGTTGTTTCTCATCTAATGCCACAAGTAATTTCATGTGAAGAATTTTTCGTCTGAAATTAGATTTGTCCATTTCAATTCCTAAAATTTCTTCGTATAAATGCATTAATTGCAATAGTGTAAATTTTTCCGGTAAGAGATTAAATCCAATTGGAGCCTGACGTACTCTGTTTTGAAGATGTTTTAGACTATATCCTAAAATTTCGTTATGGTCATAAATCAAATTCGGGATACTATTGATCTTGTACCATTTTGCATCAGAGGCCGTAAAACCAGCTTTAATATTATAATCTTCTCTTTTTACCAACGCATAATATCCAATAGTGATAACGCGTCGAAGCGGAAATCGGTCCGGATCCCCAAATGCCTTCAATTGTTCCAGATAAATATTGTCAAGGCCCGTAAGTTCATTCAGTAAACGGTGCGCAGCATCATCAGTACTTTCTTTTTTATAAATCCATCCTCCCGGAAGACCCCATTTTCCTTTACTGATTCCTTCACCATGTTGTACAAGAAGCACTTCCAAACTTCCCTTATCAAATCCAAATATCACACAGTCAATAGTGATCGCGTTCATTGCGGTCTGCTCGCTTTTTAAAGCTGAATCGTCCTCTGTATTTTTAACCATGCGCTATTTTATATTTTGACAAATTAAATAAATAAAATGAATAGTTGCCTTCGTAAAAGCTTTATATTTTTCTTAACATAATAATTTTCTGATAATCAGTGATTTGGAATTTGATTAAAAATGATGTTTTAAAATAGTTATTCTTAAACGCTTGATTGTCAAATTGGTAATTCGTTATTTTTTTGATATTTTTTTATTGTGTTTCAACTAAAATTTTATTATATCGATAATAATTTGGTTCTAATAATCAGAATCGGAAAAAAATAACCCTAATATTTTGTTAATATAGAAAAAATGTTTTACACTTGTAGTCAAAATAACCATAAGATAAGTTCAGTTTGACTATAAGATTAAAAAGGACAAATCTATAACTAACTTTAAATACAACCAAATGTTTTTTTTAGGAATTGATTTAGGAAGCTCTTCGATAAAATTATCAGTTTTCGATCCTGAGAACGGAACGACTATTGGCGCAGTGAGTGTTCCTGATTTTGAAATGCCAATTGTTGCCCCAAAATTTGGCTGGGCAGAACAAGATCCTGAATCCTGGTGGTTGTATGTTAAAGACGGAATCAAACAATTGGGTTCAAAATCTAATGTTGATTTAAAAAAAATTGCCGGAATAGGGATTGCCTATCAAATGCACGGTTTGGTTTTAACCGATGAAAATTTGAATCCTGTTAGATCGTCGATCATCTGGTGTGACAGTCGTGCTGCTAGTATTGGAGACGAAATTTATAATCAGATTGGAGCAGATAATTGTCAAAAACAAATTTTAGGAAGTCCCGGAAATTTTACCGCTTCAAAACTAAAATGGGTAAAAGACAATCAGCCTGAAATTTTTGCAAAAGCAAAATACATGATGCTTCCGGGAGATTTTATTGCTGCCAAATTATCGAAAGTAGCACAAATAAGCACTTCAGGATTATCAGAAGCTGCTTTATGGAACTTTTCCGAAGGAAAACTGGCAACTGAAATCCTTTCTCAAATGGGATTATCAGCAGATATCGTTCCGGAGATTGTTTCAAATTTTGGAATTCAGGCAACGATTCACTCAGACATTGCACAAGAATTAGGATTAAATCCTGATGCTAAAATAACCTACCGCGCAGGAGATCAACCTAACAATGCATTGTCATTGAATGTTTTGAAACCTGGCGAAATCGCTACAACAGCCGGAACTTCGGCAGTTGTATATGCTGTAAGCGATCAGGAAGCTTACGACAAACAAAACAGAATCAATACTTTTTTACACGTCAATAATACCGAAGCTGAAAAACGCAACGGAGTAATGTTGTGCATCAATGGTTCAGGAATTTTATACCAATGGCTGCGCAAAATCATGTCTGTTGACAGAACTGAATTAATTGCCTACGAAAAACTAAATGCCGAAGCTGCAAAAGTCGAAGCAGGAAGCAACGGACTTCGTTTTTATCCTTTCGGGAATGGTGTGGAGCGTATTTTCACTAACAAAAATGCCACTTCAGGAATTCAGAATTTAAATTTCAACATACATCAACCGTCACATTTGGTGCGTGCAGCCTGTGAAGGAATCGTGTTTGCTATGAATTACGGTTTTGATGTGATGAAAGAAGTTGGTGTTTCAGGAACGGTGGTTAGAGCAGGAAATTCAAATCTGTTTTTAAGTCCGGTTTTCAGGGAGATTTTCACCAATACTACACAAACAACTTTAGAATTGTACAATACATCGGGTGCAGAAGGTGCTGCAAGAGGCGCCGCTTACGGTTTTGGATATTACAATTCATTGGAAGAAGCCTTTCGTGGATTGCAATGTTTAGATAGAATTGAACCCAACAAAATCCTGACTTCTCAATATCAGGATTTATATCAGGAATGGAAAAATCAAATTAAAATAGAACAATAATAATGAGCACAACCAACCCAACTTACTTTAAAAATATAGACACGATTAAATTCGAAGGAAGAGATAGTGATAACCCGTTAGCTTTTAAATGGTATGATGAAAATCGTGTCGTTGCAGGAAAAACACTAAAAGAACATTTACGCTTTTCGATGGCATACTGGCATACGCTGTGTAATACGGGAGGAGATCCGTTTGGAGCTTCGACTGAAACTTTCTCCTGGGATAAAAATGAAAATGTAATCTTAAGAGCCAAAGATAAAATGGATGCGGCTTTTGAATTCATGACAAAATTAGGTTTGCCATACTACTGTTTTCATGATGTTGATATTGTTGATGATGCGCCAACATTGGCTGAATTTGAAACACGTATTCAGACTATGGTAGAGTATGCGAAACAAAAACAACAAGAATCAGGAATTAAATTGTTGTGGGGAACTTCAAACTTATTCAGCAATCCACGATTCATGAATGGTGCTGCAACGAATCCAAACTTCGATGTTTTGGCGTACGCCGGAGCTCAGGCAAAAATCGCAATCGATGCAACGATCGCATTAGGCGGAGAAAATTATGTTTTCTGGGGAGGTCGTGAAGGATATATGAGTTTGTTAAACACAGACATGAAAAGAGAATTAGACCATTTAGGAAGATTCCTGAATACATGTAAAGATTATGCTCGTAAAGAAGGTTTTAAAGGAAACTTCCTGATCGAACCAAAACCAATGGAACCTACAAAACATCAATATGATTATGATGCAGCGACTTCATTAGGATTTATTAATAAATACGGACTTCAAAACGATTTCAAATTAAATCTTGAAGTAAACCACGCCACTCTTGCCGGACATTCTTTTGAGCACGAATTACAAGTTGCAGTTGATGCAGGAATGTTAGGAAGCATTGATGCCAATCGTGGAGATTACCAAAATGGCTGGGATACAGATCAGTTCCCAATCAATCTTCAGGAAGTTACCCAAGCGATGTTAGTGATTCTTGAAGGTGGCGGAATTAAAGGCGGTGGTGTAAACTTTGATGCAAAAGTGAGAAGAAATTCAATCGATTTAGAAGATAAATTCATTGCACACATTGCAGGAATGGATGTTTTTGCACGAGGATTAATTTGTGCCGATCAGATACTACAAAATACAGATTATAAAAAATTACGTACTCAGCGTTACAGTTCATTTGACGGTGGAAACGGAGCAAAGTTCGAAAATGGGGAATTATCTCTTGAAGATCTTAGCAAAATTGCCCGTGCAAGTGGAGAACCTCAACCATTAAGTGGAAGACAAGAATTATTCGAACAGATCATTTCGAATGCATATTAAGCAGGTAAAAATAACTAACTATAATTTAAACCAATTCTTAACTATTATGAAAAGCAAATATTGTATTAAAACAACACCGCTCTCGTTTTGTATGGCGCTGTTGCTTAGTGTATTTATGATGCAGTCTGGTTTTGCACAGGAGCAATCCCAAGTTATCACCGGAAATGTAAAATCAGCAGATGATGGTATGGGAGTTCCGGGTGCAACAGTTGCAATCGAAGGAACTAAAACAGCAACATCGACAGATTTTGACGGAAACTTTAAACTGGAAGCAAAAACAGGCAACGTGATTGTGATCAGTTTTATGGGATTTAAAGCGCAACGTATCACCGTTGGAACTCAAAAAGTAATTACGGTTACTTTACAAACAGAGGCGGCGGACCTTAAAGAAGTTGTCGTTATTGGGTATGGTTCACAAAAGAAAACACTTGTTACCAATGCTGTTACTCAGGTAAGTGGTGAGAACCTTGCCAAAACCAATACTACAAATGCATTGCAAGCACTTCAGGGTCAGGCAGCTGGACTTCAGATTACCTCTACTTCAGGTCAGCCCGGAGAAGCTTTAAAAGTTGTGATTAGAGGTGTGGGATCTGTAGCAGGAAGCAGCCCGCTTTATGTGGTAGATGGAATATTGACTGGTGATATTTCGTATTTAAGCAACTCGGATATTGAATCTATTTCGGTTTTAAAAGATGCTGCTTCTGCTGCCATTTATGGTTCGCAAGCTGCAAATGGAGTTGTTTTGGTAACTACTAAAAAAGGAAAACGTGGTGCACCCGGAAAAATCACTTTTGACCAATACTACGGTGTACAATCAGTATCGAGAAAAGTCGATTTATTAGATGCAACGCAATATGCTACAATATTAAATGAGGCTGCAGTAAATTCTGGAAAAGCTCCTTATTTTACGAATAGCCAAATTGCCGGTTTAGGAAAAGGAACAAACTGGATGGATAAAATGCTAACGGATAATGCCGCTACAAAAAATTTCTCATTTGGAGCTTCGGGAGGTTCAGATACGTCAGTTTATTCTACATCATTATCCTACTTAGGACAAGAAGGAGTTGTAGGAGGAAAAGATCTTTCAAATTATCAGCGTTATAATTTTAGATTCAATTCAGAACATAAACTATATAAAGATGTTGTTACAATAGGTCAGAATTTAAGTTTTGCTTATGTAGACAAAAACGGTATTGGTGTTGGTAATCAGTACAGCAACTCTTTAAGAAGTGCTTTTCAGGTTTCACCATTATTACCAATGTATGATGCAAACGGAAATTATTTTGATACATCAAATAGCACAGAACCCTGGTTATCAGGTACAGCAAATCCGTATGCTTTAATGGAGTATACAAATCAAAATGAAAGTAATAATCAAAAATTATTAGGGAACGTTTATTTACAAATTGAGCCTATAAAAAACTTAACCTTTAAGACTACTTTGGGGCTTGATTATTATGTATCCGAAGGACATGCCTACACTCCGATCTATAGATTGTCAATTTATGCCAACACTGCTTTTGATAAAGTAAATCAAAACATGAGCAAAAATAAAAGTATTACATGGGATAACCTGGTATCTTATAAGTTTAATGCTGCTGATAATCATCATTTTGAAGCCATGTTGGGTACATCATTTATTAACTACGATGCAACTTCTATAGAAGTTAACAATGCAGATTCTGTTTTTAATGATTTAGAGCATGCCTGGATCGATAACACGACCAACAAAGACGGATCTAAAATTGCAATTAAGGGCAAAAAAGAAGAAAATAAGCTGATGTCTTATTTTGGAAGATTAAATTACAACTATAAAGAAACATACTTATTCAACGCAACACTTAGAGCAGACGGTTCATCAAAATTTGCTCCGGGAAACCAATGGGGTTATTTTCCTTCATTATCAGGAGGTTGGGTAGCTTCAAATGAAGAGTTTTTGAAAGATTCAAAAGTATTCAACTTTCTTAAATTAAGAGCGAGTTGGGGACAGGTTGGTAATCAAAGTATTAGATCATTTCAATATTTGACATTAATTAAATCAAATAATACGAACTATAATTTTGGTAATGAAGAAGGAGTTCAGACACCGGGAGCATATCCGCAAAACATATCAAATACAAATATAAAATGGGAAACTTCAGAGCAGATTGACCTTGGTTTAGATGCGAGATTTCTAAACAATGCTTTGAACGTAACGGTTGATGTGTACCAAAAAACAAATAAAAACTGGTTAGTCCTGGCGCCAATTTTGGCAACTGCAGGTGCAGATGCTCCCTTTATTAACGGTGGAGATGTTGTAAACAAAGGAGTTGAGTTAAGCCTTAATTATCAAAACAAAATAGGCGATTTTAATTATAGCATAAGTGCAAATGGAGCTTATAATAAAAATGAAGTAGGTAAAATTCCCACTATCGATGGTCTTATTCACGGATTAAACAATGAACTTTATGATAATGCCGGCGAATTTTACAGAGCAGAAAACGGACAGCCATTAGGTTATTTCTGGGGATACAAAACAGGAGGAGTTTTTCAAAATCAGGCACAAATTGATAATTATAAATCAGCAAACGGTGTAGTACTACAGCCTAATGCAGCTCCCGGAGATCTTATTTATGTAAATAAGAATGGTGATGATAAAATAGATGCAAGCGACAAAACCAATATCGGAAATCCAAATCCGGATTTTACTTACGGTTTCTCTTTGTCAGGTAGTTATAAAGCTTTTGACTTCTCTGTTATGGCAAATGGTGTAGCAGGAAATCAAATCGTGCAATCGTATAGAAATCAAGCGGGTGCTTACGGAAATTATACTACTGCAATATTAGACCGTTGGCACGGAGAAGGTTCTTCGAACACAATGCCAAGAGTAACAGAAGACAATAGAAACTTTACGCAATTTTCAGATTTGTATGTTCAGGATGGTGATTTCTTAAGAATCAGTACCGTTACATTAGGATTTGATTTAGCGAAAATGAGACAATCTAAACCATTTTTTGCAAGCCAGTTCAGAGTTTATTTTTCAGTGTTGAATCTTTATACTTTCACGAAATATAACGGTATGGATCCTGAAATTGGATTTGGTTCTTCAAATGATGACCAAAAGTTTTCATCAGGTGTTGATGTAGGATACTACCCAAGACCAAGAACATTCATGTTGGGATTAAATATTAAACTTTAATAAATAAAAAGATGAAAAATACATATCTATATATTTTCTGTTTGAGTTTATTGTCGCTGGGTTCTTGTAGTTTAGAAACAGAACCATTGGTACAACAAACAGATACGAATTTTTATAAAACAACAGATGATGCTTATGCAGCATTAGTAGGATGTTATGATGGTCTACAGGTGGCAACCGGAGCCAGTGGCTTGGGAGTTCCTGTAATAAGTGAAGTAATGTCTGATGATTGTTTTGGAGGAACGGGTAACTCTGACGGATACAGTTATGCCGCCATCGACGAGTTTGATATTAGCCGTTCTCCTTCAGATGTTGATTTGCTTAATAACAACTGGATTGCCTATTACAAAGCCATTTATCGTTGTAATATCTTTTTGTCTAAAATCGATCAGATTGACTGGAAAGAGAACACTACTTTAAAGAATACATACGAGTCAGAAACTAAATTCATCAGAGCTTACCTTTATTTTGAAATGGCGCGTTTATGGGGAAGCGTACCATTGTTAACGGCACCTTCTACTGAAAATATCCCACAAGCAGCTCCAGAGGAAATTTATAAAGTAATTGCAGAAGATTTAGTATTTGCTTCAAATAATTTACCAGGTGGAGGATATGCCGCAACAACTAGCGGACGTATTACAAAATGGGCTGCTAAATCTTTATTAGGACGTGTTTATTTGTATTATACAGGGTATTACGGCAAAACAGATTTAGCAGGTATAGTTACCAAAACACAGGCTTTAGGACATTTAGAAGATGTTATTGCTTCTAGCGGACATGGTTTAGTAGATGATTTCTCTACTTTATGGCCAGCAGCATCAGTTGATAAATATGCCGGAGAAAGCAATAAAGAAATTGTGTTTTCTATAAAATATACTTACACAAGTGATTATAACGGAAACACAGATGGTAACCATTGGTTAGTAATGTTTGGTATGAGAGAATTCTCGTCTTATCCTTACGGACGCGGATGGGGAGTTACGGTAAATTCGAAATTATGGAATGCTTATACTGCCGGAGACACAAGACGCGTAGCAACTGTAATTGGAATCGATCAGGAAAAAATAAAATTTGATAAAATAAACAGCCAGAGAGAATATACAGGTTATTATAATAAGAAATATTCACCAATGGTGGATAAAGACGGAAAAGATCTTCCTCTTGTTATGGGTAGCCAGTATTGGGATATTGGTCAATTTCAGGATTATGTTGTCTTGAGATATTCAGATGTTTTGCTAATGGCGGCAGAATTAGGAAGCGGAAGCGCGCAAACTTATTTCGACAACGTTAGAAGAAGAGCGTATAAAGACAACTTTACCTCTTTACCGGTGAATTATGATAATATCATGAACGAAAGACATTTAGAATTTGCTCTTGAAGGAGTCAGATATTGGGATTTATTACGTCAGGGTATCGGAAAAGCTTCTACAGCTATTGCAGAAACTACAACATTGCTAAGTGGCGGAGTTGCCGGAACAAAAACAATTTCAGCAGCTAAAATACAGGCGACAAAAGGACTGCAGCAAATCCCGAATACTCAGATCACATTATCAGGTGGAGTATTGAAGCAAAATGCGGGTTGGTAATTTTAACTTAAAAAGCAAAGAAATGAAAAATATTAAATTATTAATTACATCATTTTTGATGGTAGCATTAATGCTAGTATCATCTTGTTCACCGGAAACCTATTCTCTGGACAGCCCGATGAGCAAATCGGATATACATTTTGAGATTACCCAGGATTTAGTAACAGATGCGGGAGGAAACACGGTAATACTGAAAAATACAACTCCGGGAGTGGTATTAAACTGGGATTATGTTACAGGAAAGTCGAGTAAAGCTGTGCAAACTGTACAATATGCTTTTAAAGGAAGTTATACCATCAAAATTACTGCTGTAACCGGCGGTGGTCTTGTAGAGTTAGATCCGGTAACAATTGTTGTAAGTCAGGACAACTTAAATTATGTTAATGATCCTCTTTGGACAGCATTATCAGGTGGAGTTGGCAAAAAGAAATCATGGGTAGCTGATAATGGTAAATATGGTTTAGCTCCGGGTGCTATGTCTTTTGCGGATCCTAATGATCCTACAAAACCGGTAGAATGGAATAATTTTACACCAAACTGGGAACCTGAAGGTAATGCTAATTCAAGTACAGATGCTGATATGCATTGGGGAAGATACATGACATTCAGCCTTGAGGGAGGACCTTTTATGACGGTTAATGAAAAGGATGGAACGACGATTCAAAACGGATCTTACTTCTTGGATATTAATGCGCATACCCTAACAACAACAGGAGCAACTATTCTAAGACCAGACAATTATATCGCAAATGCAAGTAACTGGAACAATGAAATTAAAGTACTGAAACTTACTGATAATCAGTTGAGAATTGCAGTAAAGAGAACCAATAGCGAAGGACCTTGGTGGTACATTTGGAATTTTGTTGCTAAAGATTATGCAGACAGCTACGTTCCTCCAATTACAGAACCTGTTCTTGA
Source organism: Flavobacterium sp. NPDC079362 (assembly GCF_050267765.1). Taxonomy (NCBI): domain Bacteria; kingdom Pseudomonadati; phylum Bacteroidota; class Flavobacteriia; order Flavobacteriales; family Flavobacteriaceae; genus Flavobacterium; species Flavobacterium sp. NPDC079362. Next base: position 406,209 of record NZ_JBNNFM010000001.1, read on the forward strand.
CGAAGGTTATAATCCAACTTTTGCTTCTGGCGAATTGTTGACAATGTTAACCGGAGGAGCCGGAGCAGGAAGAGTTTGGCAATTAGATGCAGCAGGTAATCCTGTTGACTGGGTTGCGGCAGGAAAAGGATGGACAGTTAACGCTGGAAGTTCTTCTGATTGGGGATGGAATGCTGGTTGGACAGCTGTTGCCGGTAATTCATGGGTACGTTTTGACCAGTGGGGAGGTAAATTAAATTATACCCGTAGCCAAAATGGTGTTGTAACTACAGGAATTTTTACCATAAATGCAGCAACCAATGAAATTAATTTAGGAACAGATACATTGATTCAAAATTCAGAAAGCTGGATGAGTCCAACTGCGAATATTATCAAAGTAGTAAAAGCATACAATAAAGATTATCTTCAAAAAGGTATTTGGTTAGGGACATCTTATGATGCCGGTAAAGATGAATGGTTTGTTTTCCATTACATCATCCCTTAAATAATTACGGGTTTTCATAAACCGGAAACCTGATTATTTAAAGTATAAAACAACCGGTAGGGGATTTACAAAGTCACCTATCGGTATGTTTATATTTGTTTTTAAATATTAAAATCCTTTCAAAATGAAGAATAAAAGAAAATATTTAAATAATGGACTACCATTATTAATGCTAATCGGAATTATCTTATTGGGCTCTTGCAGCAAAAAAGAGGATGCTTTTGCAAACAGAAAAGTTTCTTTTAATTCAGATTGGAGTTTTCATCTTAATGACAGCATAATCGACAAAGATACTATTGGAGCTTCAACCAAATGGAGAACATTAAACGTTCCTCATGATTGGAGTATCGAAGGAAAATTTGACAAAAAAAGTCCTGCCGGATATGGAGGCGGAGCCCTTAACGGAGGTTTAGGCTGGTACAAAAAAACATTTAAAGTTGCCGCTGAAGACAGCACAAAAGTAACTTCGATTACTTTCGACGGCGTTTACAGAAACAGCGAAGTATGGGTAAACGGACATTATTTAGGGAAACGTCCAAACGGATACATTGGTTTTCAATATGAAATCTCCAAATACTTAAATTACGGAGACAAAAACAATGAAATTATTGTAAAGGTTGACAATTCAAAACAACCCAATTCACGTTGGTATTCAGGTTCCGGAATTTTTAGAAATGTCTGGATCGAAACCACAGATAAATTGCACGTTGCACAATGGGGAACTTATGTGACAACACCAAAAGTTACGGCTGAAAAAGCTTCGGTTAGTTTTGAAACTACTATTCAGAATCAAAACCCAGCTTCAAAAAAGGCAACAGTAACCACTACTATTTTTAAAGAAGATACAAAAGTAACATCGGTTACTCAAAATATAACGATTGGTGCGAATACCAATCAAACCATCAAGCAAGAAACTGAAGTTGGAAATCCAATTTTATGGTCAGTTGAAAAACCGGAATTGTATACAGTTGTAACAGAAATTTCAGTAGATAATAAAATTGTAGATCAGTACAAAACCAACTTAGGAATCAGAGATTTTAAGTTTGATGTAGATAAAGGTTTTATTCTTAACGGAAAACAAGTTAAAATCAAAGGTGTTTGTATGCATCATGATTTAGGTCCGTTAGGTTCCGCAATTAATACAAGAGCCATCGAACGTCAGTTGGAAATTTTGAAAGAAATGGGCGTAAACGGAATCAGGACTTCTCATAATCCTCCGGCTCCGGAACTTTTGGATTTATGTGATAAAATGGGTTTCATTGTCATGGATGAGGCTTTTGACATGTGGAAACAAACCAAAACCAAATATGATTATGGAAACGACTGGGACAAATGGCATAAGAAAGATTTAATCGATCAATTGCTTCGCGACCGTAACCATCCAAGTATTTTTATCTGGAGTATAGGAAATGAAATTCCGGAACAATGGAATGAAACCGGTGTTACAATCGCAAAAGAATTAGCCGCCATTACACGTCAGTACGATAAAACACGTCCGTTGACCGCAGCGATGAATCCGCCAGTGAACATGAATATTGACGAAGTAACGTTACAGTTCGAAAAAAAGAATGTCCAGTTTAATGCCATAGCAAAATCCGGTGTTTTAGATATTATCGGTTATAATTATGCGCATCAAACCTATAAGTATCATCAAAAGAATTTCCCGGGAGTTCCTTTCATCGCAACCGAAACAACTTCGGGTTTACAAACCCGCGGTTATTATGATACCGTTTCGGATAGTATTAAAAAATGGCCGGTACGATGGGATCTTAAATTTACAGAGGGAAATCCAGGTAACACCGTTTCGGCTTACGATCAGGTACAAACGCCTTGGGGTTCGACACATGAAGCCACCTGGAAAGTAATTAAAAAATACGAATTTCTTTCGGGAATGTACATTTGGACAGGTTTCGATTATATTGGAGAACCAACTCCGTACGAATGGCCATCAATCAGTTCCTATTTCGGAATTGTAGATTTAGCCGGTTTCCCAAAAGATGTTTATTATATGTACCAAAGCGAGTGGACAGATAAAACTGTGCTGCACATTTTTCCACATTGGAACTGGAAAGCAGGACAAACTGTAGATGTTTGGGCATATTACAATAAAGCCGATGAGGTTGAATTGTTCCTTAACGGAAAATCAGTTGGGATTCGAAGTAAAAAAGGAGACGATTTGCATGTAATGTGGAGAATTCCTTTCCAGCCCGGAACGCTAAAAGCAATTTCTCGTAAAAACGGAAAAACAGTTTTAGAAACCGAAATCAAAACAGCCGGAAATCCTGAAAATTTAAAACTGACAGCAGATAGAAGCAACATCAAAGCCGATGGAAATGATTTGTCATTTGTAACAATTGATATTCTGGATGCAAAAGGAACTTTGGCTCCAAATGCAAATAATGAAATCCATTTCTCGTTAAAAGGAAACGGAAAAATCGTAGGGGTTTGCAGCGGAGATCCGGTAAGTCATGAATCGTACAAAGGTTCAAAACATACCGCTCTTAACGGAAAATGTTTAGTCATTGTCCAGTCTGATACAAAAACAGGAAGACTGGAATTAACCGCTCAGGCAAATGGATTAAAACCCGCAACGATTGTAATTACAGCAGAATAATAAGTTACCCTCCTAACAGGTTTCCAAAACCTGTTAGGTATGGATAGATTTTTATTAAAGTATTAAATAAAATACCTAACAGGTTTTGGAAACCTGTTAGGAGAATTAACATTTAGAATAAATTAAACCAATGAGAAACGCACAACTAAAAGCATTGTTTTCGATCTTCATGTTTGGATTTTTGGTAACGCCAAAAGCGTCTGCACAAATTCAGAACGCAGATGTGTTGAATGCTCCTATAGATATCAGCAAGGATTTTCAGAATTATATGAATACCTTTTATTTTGCCGATGAACTGACTGCTTTTGATCCTGCAACAGGAAAAGGAACAATTAAATATCTGAGATACAATTACAAAACGCGTCAGGCTTTCAACAACATGATGATGAAACCGGAGGTAGTTCCTGCAAACGAATTTCCAACGACAGAATATCAGGCTTCACCAGAATTGCCGTTCCAGATTCAGTTTGTATCAGATAGAACCATCAGAATCAAAACCACTTCAGGACCGCAATTTCATCCTGAAAAAGAGTCTTTGATGTTGATAAATGGTGTTGCACCAAATCATCCTGAATTATGGAAATATTCTAAAATCGAAGGCGGACATAAATACACCAGTAAACATGGTTCAGTTGAAATTTTAACAAAACCATGGCACGTAAAGATTTACGACGAAACAGGAAAATTATTGACCAGTACACTTCATGATTCAGATCTTCAAAATACGTATACGCCAACACTTCCGTTTTCGTATGTGCGCAGAAACAGCGACTATTCAAGAAGTATGGGAGCTGCTTTCAGCCTAGAACCGGACGAAAAAATATTTGGTTGCGGAGAATCTTTCACACAATTCAATAAACGCGGACAAAAAGTAGTTTTATGGACAGATGATGCAAACGGAATCCAGAACGAAACGATGTACAAACCTGTTCCGTTTTATATGAGTAGTCGTGGTTACGGAGTTTTCATGCACCATTCAACACCCATTACGGTTGACTTTGGAAAATATTACGCAAGTGCCAACGAAATGTATATTGGTGATGATGAAGCCGATTTATTTTTCTTCATCGGAGAACCAAAAGACGTTTTAGACCAATACACAGATTTGACCGGAAAAGCAGCAATGCCACCACTTTGGTCGTTTGGTTTCTGGATGAGCCGAATCACTTATTTTTCTGAAAAAGAAGGAAGACAAGTAGCAAAAGATTTGCGTAAATACAAAATCCCAACAGATGTAATTCACTTTGATACCGGTTGGTTTGATGTAGACTGGAGAAACAATTATGAGTTTTCTAAAGACCGTTTTCCGGATGCTCAAAAAATGATGTCAGATCTTAAAGACGATGGTTTTCATGTATGTTTATGGCAATTGCCGTATTTCTCACCAAAGAATACCTTGTTCAACGAAATCATGGATAAAAACTTAGCGGTAAGAGATCGCAAAGGAAATCTTCCTTACGAAGATGCTGTTCTTGATTTCTCAAACCCTGAAACTGTAACCTGGTATCAGGCAAAATTGAAACATTTATTCGATCAGGGCGTTTCAGTTTTCAAAGTTGATTTTGGAGAAGCAGCACCGCCAGACGGAATTTACCATTCAGGAAGAACCGGTTTCTACGAACACAATTTATATCCATTAAGATACAACAAGGCTGTAGCCGAAATTACCCAAAAAGAAAAAGGTTATACTTTAATCTGGGCAAGAAGTACTTGGGCAGGATCTCAGCGTTACCCATTGCATTGGGGTGGAGATGCTGAAACTACAAACGGAGCAATGTCGGCAGAATTGCGTGGCGGACTTTCATTAGGATTAAGCGGATTTAGTTTCTGGAGTCATGACGTTGGAGGATTTGCAACAAAATCACCGGAGAATTTATACAGAAGATGGGCGCCTTTCGGGATGTTTACCTCACACGTAAGAAGCCACGGAGAACCTCCGCGCGAACCTTGGTTGTACAGCAAAGATTTCCTTGAAGGATTTAGAAAAGCAGATAATATGCGTTACGAATTAATGCCATATATCTACGCCCAGGCAAAAGAAAGTTCACAAAAAGGATTACCAATGATGCGCGCTTTATTTGTAGAATATCCAAATGATCCGGGCGCATGGTTAGTTGACAATGAATATTTATTTGGATCAAGTATATTAGTTGCACCACTTTTTGAAGAAGTGACAGAAAGAGACGTTTATCTTCCTGAAGGAACTTGGATTGATTACCAAACTAAAAAAGTATACCAATCAGGCTGGCATAAAATTAAAGCCGGAGAAGTGCCAATTGTAGTTTTAGTAAAAGACGGAACTGCATTGCCTCACATCGCTTTGGCACAATCTACAAAAGACATGGATTGGAGCAAATTAACCTTGAAAGTATACGCAAGCGATAAAACAACTTCGGCAACAGCCAAAGTATTTTTACCTGACGGCGATGCGGTACAAGAAATTAAAGTAACCAAAAACGGAAACAATTTTGACGTAACTTCAAATCCATTAAAAGGAAAAACGACTCTAAAAACGGAGTGGATAAAATAAATCAGTTGCTTTATCCCATAGGGATTTAATGTCGGTAGAAACATCAACCATTGTAGTCATTTTTCCCGTTAGGGAATACACAAAATAAGATATATAATTCCTGACGGGACATTGAAACGGGTATTCTGTTTTTTTCTACCAACATTAAATCCCTACGGGATAAAAAAAATGAAAATCTGCTGAATCTGCCAGATCTGCGTGAAAAAAGAAACACATAGAAAAAGAAATCATTTTAATCGGTGTAATTAGTGGCAAAAAAAATAATTCGTGCAATTCGTGGCAAAAAATAGACATAGATTAAAAAGATTAAAAATTGAGAATTAAAAATCTGCCAGATATGCGTGAAAAAAAATAAACACATAGAAACATAGGATTTTGCAAACTTTAAATAAGTAAACAAAAAAGCACGCTTTTCACACATAGTCCCCATAGCTATCGGGATGTGTTAATGCAAGTGAAACGCCTATTACAAGATTACAAAATCCTATGTTTCTATGTGTTAAAAATATTTCCAATCAGAATAAAAATAAGTTTTTGTTGAGTTTCTAAATCGGGTGAAAGCACAAGCAACACCCGATTTATTAAAAATGAATTAAGAAAAAAATATCATGAAAAATTACCTCATTCTTCCCGCTTTAATCCTTTCAGTTTCGATTGGATACAGTCAGAAAAATAAAAATGCTTATGAATTGGCCTCGCCAAACGGGCAAAACAAAATCAAATTTGAGTTAGTAAAAAACGCTCCAAAATATGCGGTTTCACACGGGAAAACCGAAGTGATTACACCATCAGATATGGGATTTTTGCTAAAAGGAAATGAAAACTTAAGCACAGATTTCGAAATCAAAAGTGTAAAGAATTCGACTTTCGATGAAACCTGGGAACAAGTTTGGGGAGAAAAGAAGAACATCAGAAACCACTACAATCAGCTTTCTGTTCAATTACAGCAAAAAGCGGGAAACAAACGTAAGCTTGAAATCCAGTTTCGTGCGTTTGATGACGGAATCGCTTTTAGATATGTATATCCAAAACAAAGTGTAAAAGACAGTATTTTCATTATGGATGAAAAAACCACTTTTAACTTAAAAGAAGATGGAAAAGCATGGTGGATTCCGGCAAACAGAGAAAACCGTGACGAATATCTTTTTAACGATGCGGCGGTAAGTAAGCTGGACACGGTTTTGACACCATTAACGATCGAAAGCAAAAGCGGATTAGCATTGAGTTTTCACGAAGCAAATTTAGTTGATTTTGCCAGTATGACTTTGGTAAACACAACCGGAACGCAACTTAAATCTGATTTGGTGCCGTGGTCAGATGGTGTAAAAGTTCGAGTAAAAGATACGTTTACATCTTCATGGAGAACACTTCAAATAGGAGAAAATCCATCAGATTTGATTACTTCTTATTTGATTTTAAATCTGAATGAACCAAATAAATTAAAAAACATCACAAGTTATTTCAAACCATACAAATACTTCGGAATTTGGTGGGGAATGCACATTGGGAAATATACTTTTTGGGAAAGCGACAAACAAGGCGCAACCACGAAACACGCCGAAGAATATATTGATTTTACAGCAAAAGAAGGATTTCATCATTTGTTAATCGAAGGCTGGAACAAAGGCTGGACACCACAATGGTATGAAAACCACATGCACATGTTCAGTTTTACAAAAAGTGCAGACAATTTCGACTTAGAAAAAGTAGTAGAATACGGAAAGAAAAAAGAGGTAGAATTGATTGGTTATCACGAAACAGGATCAAACTTAATCAATTATTTAAAAGAAGTTGATGCAGGTTTTGCTTTATATAAAAAACTGGGAATTCATTCGGTTAAAATTGGACACGTAGGTTCAAAACTGAACATGAAAGAAATGCATTTTGGACAATTTGGAGTAAATTATTTCAGATATATATTAGAAAAAGCGGCGCAATATGATTTAGCCGTATTGTACCATGAATCGATAAAAGATACAGGAGAACGAAGAACTTTCCCAAACATGGTTTCGAGAGAAGCAGCAAGAGGACAAGAATACAACGCTTGGAGCGAAGGAAATCCGCCAAATCATTTGACAATTCTTCCGTTCACCAGATTGCTTTCAGGACCAATGGATTATACACCGGGAATTTTTGATGTTGAGGTAAAACAAGGATATCCAGGCAAAAGAGTGCACGGAACCGCAGCACAACAATTGGCATTGTATGTAACGATTTATGCGCCAATCCAGATGATGGCAGATCTTCCTGAAAATTATGAAGGAAAACCAGCATTACAATTCTTAAAAGATGTTCCAACAGATTGGGAAGATACTAAAGTTTTGGAGGGAAAAATTGGAGAATATATTACAACAGCCCGTAAAGACAGACACAGTGCTGATTGGTATTTAGGAACAATTACCAATGAAAATGCAAGAGACGTAAATGTTTCTTTATCATTTTTAGATCCAAACGCAACTTATGAAGCTCAGATTTATGCTGACGCCGAAGGAACTGATGAAACACATAATCCATCAGCAATAGCAATTTCGAAGAAAACAGTAAAAGCATCAGATTCATTAAAATTGCATTTAGGCGGAGCAGGAGGAACAGCAATTAGATTTAAAAAATTATAGATATAGATTGGCAAACCCGACAGGTTTTCAAAACCTGTCGGGTTTACTTGACGTAAAGATTAGAATTTAAATATCCTAACAGGTTTCCAAAACCTGTTAGGTATATATTTAACGTAACGATTAGATTTAAAAAAATATAATTTATTAGGTTTCAAATATCCTAACAGGTTTTTAAAACCAGTTAGGTATATATTTAACACAACGATTAGCTTCAAAAAAATATAATTTATAAAAATGTAAAACCCGTAGGGTTTAATAACCACAATTTTTTTAAATGAAAAACGACATACTACATATTGTTTTTATTTTGGCTATCAATTTGGTGTCTTCACAGCAAAAGCAATATCCTTTTCAGGATCCTAAATTAGATACTGAAAAGCGTATTGATAATTTGTTATCGTTGATGACGCTTGATGAAAAAGTTCAGGCATTAAGCACGAACCCGTCGGTAAAAAGATTAGGCGTTTTAGGTACAGGTCATGTAGAAGGATTGCACGGTTTAGCACTTGGCGGACCGGGAGAATGGGGCGGAAAAAACAAACAACCCGTAACCACCACCACTTTTCCTCAGGCTTATGGTTTGGGAGAAACCTGGGATGTTGATTTGTTACAAAAAGTCGCGAATGTTGAAGGTTACGAAACCCGTTATGCATTTCAAAAATACCATCGCGGCGGTTTAGTCGTTCGTGCTCCAAATGCCGATATTGCAAGAGATCCGCGTTGGGGACGTACCGAAGAAAGTTATGGAGAAGATGCTTTTTTTAACGGAACTATGACCGTTGCTTTTGTAAAAGGATTACAAGGAAATAATCCCAAATATTGGCAAACGGCTTCATTAATGAAACACTTTTTGGCCAACAGCAACGAAGATGGCAGAACCTATACATCATCTGATTTTGATGAAAGACTTTGGCGAGAATATTATGCGTTGCCTTTTCAAATGGGCGTTGTCGAAGGAGGATCACGTGCTTACATGGCGGCATACAATAAAGTAAACGGAATCCCGGCAATGGTACATCCGATGTTGAAAAATATTACCCAAAAAGAATGGGGACAAAACGGAATCATTTGTACCGATGGAGGCGCATTCAAATTATTACTTTCAGATCATAAATATTACGCAGACAAATATCTTGGCGCTGCGGCAGCCATAAAAGCGGGAATTAATCAATTTTTAGATGATTATACAGAAGGTATTTACGGAGCACTTTCGCATGGATATTTAAAAGAAAAAGATATTGACGACGTTATTCGTGGCGATTATCGCGTAATGATTCAATTGGGAATGTTAGACGTTTCAGATGAAAATCCTTATTCGAAAATTGGAACAGAGAAAGATACAATCGATCCCTGGAAAACTGAAGCACATAAAAAAATCGCTTTGGAAGCCACCCAAAAATCAATCGTTTTACTTAAAAATGATTCAGAATTATTGCCTTTACAAAAAGATAAATTAAAAACCATTGCCGTAATCGGACTTCATGCAGACGAAGTATTGTTGGATTGGTACAGTGGAACTCCACCTTATACCATTTCTCCTTTACAGGGGATTAAAAATAAACTGGGAAACAATGTTGAAATTCTTTACGCTAAAAACAATATTGATGGCAAAGCAGTTTCAATAGCAAAAAAAGCAGATGTTGTCATTGTGATTGTTGGGAATCATCCGGTTTGTAACGCAGGTTGGGCAGATTGTCCCGTTCCGAGTGAAGGCAAAGAAGCTGTCGATCGTCAATCCTTGACATTAGAACATGAAGATTTAATTAAACTCGTGTATCAGGCGAATCCCAAAACGGTTGTAGCCTTGATTAGCAGTTTTCCGTATGCGATAAACTGGACACAAGAACACGTTCCGGCAATTGTGCACATGACGCAAAACAGTCAGGAAACAGGAACGGCTTTGGCCGATGTTTTATTTGGAGATTATAATCCTGGCGGACGACTGACACAGACTTGGGTGGCAGCCATTACAGATTTATCTGAATTATTAGATTATAATATCAGAAATGGCAGAACCTATATGTATTTCAAAGGAAAACCTTTATATGCTTTCGGTCACGGATTGAGTTATACCACTTTCAAATACAATTCTATTGAAACCAATTCAGAAACTATTGCTAAAAATGGTGAAGTAAAAGTAATTGTTTCGATCACTAATACTGGAAATAAAGATGGAGACGAAGTAATTCAGCTATACGTAAAGCAATTAAATTCAAAAGTAGAACGTCCTGAAAAAGAGTTAAAAGCATTTCAGAGAGTTTTCTTTAAAGCCGGAGAAACTAAGAATGTTTTTTTAACTTTAAAAGCTAAAGATTTAGAATATTGGAATACCGGAAAACAACAATTTGAATTAGAAAATAATGTAATTGAAATTCAGGTTGGAAGTGCTTCAGATGCCATTCTTCTAAACAAAAAAATAACTATCAAAAACTAAAAAAAAAGTACTAAGCATGAAAAACAAAATCATATACCTATCAGCGGCGTTGGCTTTTGCAGTATTTACTTCTTGTAAAAATGATGCAAAAAGTGAATCAGGTTCTGATTCAGGAGAACCAAAAGAATACAAAGGCAAAGAAATAGGATCAGAACACGATGCCGAAATAGATAAATTAGTGTCTCAAATGACATTGGAGGAAAAAATCGGAATGCTGCACGGTAACAGCATGTTTACTTCCGGCGGTGTAAAACGTTTGGGAATTCCCGAACTTAAAATGGCCGACGGACCTTTAGGGGTTCGTGAAGAAATTTCTCGTGACAACTGGGCTCCGGCAGGATTAACAAATGACTTTGCAACGTATTATCCGGCAGGTGGAGGACTAGCTGCAACATGGAATGCTGAAATGGCGTATACTTTCGGAAACAGCCTTGGACAGGAAATGCGTGCAAGAGACAAAGACATGTTACTTTCGCCGGCGATTAATATCGTAAGAACACCGCTTGGAGGAAGAACTTACGAATATATGTCTGAAGATCCGTTTTTGAACAAAAAAATTGCAGTGCCTTTGATCGTTGGTTTACAGGATAATGATGTTATGGCTTGCGTAAAACACTTTGCCGCAAACAATCAGGAAACCAATCGTGATTTTGTCGACGTACAAATTGACGAGCGTACGCTTCGTGAAATTTACCTTCCGGCATTCGAAGCTTCTATAAAAGAGGCTCATGCGTATAGTGTAATGGGCGCTTACAACAAATTTAGAGGAGAATATTTATGTGAAAACGATTATATGCTGAACAAAATCCTTCGTGACGAATGGGGATTTAAAGGCGTTGTAGTTTCAGATTGGGCTGCGGTTCACTCTACAGTAAAATCTTTAAAAAGCGGATTAGATATTGAAATGGGAACTCCAAAACCTTTCAATGAATTTTTTCTTGCCGATAAATTAATCGCTGCCGCAAAAAACAAAGAGATTTCAGAAGCAGAAATTGACATTCACGTAAAAAGAATCCTGCGCACTTTATTTCAGGTAAAAGCAATGGGCGGAAAAGACCGTGCAAAAGGTAGCATCGCAACCGAAGCACATTATCAGGATGCTTATAAAATCGCTGCAGAAGATATCGTTTTACTGAAAAATGAGAATAACGCATTGCCATTAAAACTAGATGGAGTAAAATCTATTGCCGTAATTGGAAACAATGCAACAAAGAAAAACGCTCTGGGCGGATTTGGTGCAGGAGTAAAAACCAAAAGAGAAGTTACACCGCTTGAAGGTTTAAAAAATAGATTGCCATCTTCAATTACAATCAATTATGCCGAAGGATATTTAGAGCGTTATGATGAAAAAAACAAAGGAAATTTAGGAAATATTACTTCAAATGGTCCTGTAACAATTGATCACTTAGATCCTGCTAAATTACAAGAAGCCATAGAAACAGCTAAAAAATCAGATGTTGCAATTATTTTTGCAGGTTCAAATCGTGATTACGAAACAGAAGCTTCAGATCGTAGAACTTTAAAATTACCATTCGGACAAGAAGAATTAATACAGAAAGTATTGGCCGTTAACCCAAGAACTATTGTAGTTATGGTTGCCGGAGCGCCTTTTGATATTGATGCTGTCAGCAAAAAAACTTCAGCTCTGGTGTGGAGTTGGTTCAATGGTTCTGAAGGAGGAAACGCTTTAGCCGATGTAATTTTAGGAAAAGTAAACCCGTCAGGAAAATTACCATGGACAATGCCGAAACAAATTATGGATTCTCCTGCGCATGCTACAAACAGTTTCCCCGGAGGAAAAACAGTAAGTTATGCGGAAGGAATTTTGGTAGGATACCGTTGGTTTGATACTAAAAACATCGCGCCATTATATCCTTTTGGATTTGGATTGTCGTACACCACTTTTGCTTTCGATAATGCAAAAACAGACAAAACTTCTTATGCAGAAAATGAAACAATCACTGTTTCTGTAGCCGTAAAAAACACAGGAAAAGTAGACGGTAAAGAAGTAGTGCAATTGTATACTTCAAAATCTGATTCGAAAATTACACGTGCTGCACAAGAATTAAAAGGTTTCCAAAAAGTATTGGTAAAATCAGGAAGTTCAAACACCGTAGCCATAAAAGTTCCCGTAAAAGAATTGGCTTATTACGATGTTGCCACTAAAAAATGGACTGTTGAACCAGGAAAATACACTTTGAAATTAGGAAACTCTTCAAGAGATATCAAGAAAGAAGTTGTTATAACAATTAAATAATACTTTGAAACATTAATGCTCTTTGATTTTTATTAAAGAGCATTATTTTAATAAATAAAAATGAAGTCGCGTGAATAAAACTTAGAACTAACTATCAAAACCAAACCAAATGAAAAACACAATTAAGAGTTACCTGTTTAGTGCCATTTTATGTTTGTCTTTTCTTACGATCTGGGCATGTAGTTCAGATAAAGACATAACCAATCCAACACCAGCAGAAAAAACACTAACAGCAGATACCAATAAAATTGATTTTTTAGGCAAAGGAAACGATGCGATTGTAAAAATCAATACGAATGTACAGACATGGACAATTGCCAGTTCTAATACCAACTGGATACAATTAAGCCAGACATCAGGAGTTACAGGAACGGTTATCGTTAAAATAACGGCTTTAGAAAATACAACTGCCGAAGCAAGAACAGCAACTCTAACTTTAAGTTCATCTGAAGCGCCGTCAGTTCAAATTTCAATTTCACAGGCAGGAGGAACTGTTAATACAGGTTTATACCCAAGTTACAATACAAACCCTCTTGCGGCTGATGCTTCAGCAATGAGCAGTACCGCAGTTCAATTGGCAGCAAAAATAAAATTAGGCTGGAATATTGGCAACACTTTAGAAGCGACAAACGGAGAAACTGCTTGGGGAAATCCAAAAGTAACCAAAGCATTAATCGATGCAGTTAAAGCAAGTGGTTTCAATGCCGTTAGAATTCCATGTTCTTGGAATCAATATCTGGCCAATACAGCAACAGCTCAAATCAGAACCGAATGGTTAGACCGAGTGAAAGAAGTGGTACAATATTGCGTTGATAATAATATGTATGTTGTAGTAAACATTCACTGGGATGGTGGATGGTTAGAAAACAATATTACCGAAGCTAAAAAAGAAGAAAACAACGCCAAACAAAAAGCATTCTGGGAACAAATCGCAACACATTTACGCGGATTCGACGAGCATTTACTTTTTGCAAGTGCAAATGAACCAGCGGTTGAAGATGCGGCACAAATGGCCGTTTTAACTTCGTACCATCAAACCTTTATTGATGCTGTTCGTTCAACAGGAGGAAAAAACGCATACAGAACTTTGGTAGTTCAGGGACCAACAACAGATATCGAAAAAACAAATAAACTAATGCTGACTTTGCCAACTGATTCACAAGCAAATCGCATGATGGTCGAAGTTCATTATTATACACCATGGAATTTTGCGGGATTAACTAAAGATGAATCCTGGGGAAAAATGTTCTATTATTGGGGAACAGGTTATCACTCAGCAACAGATACAGATCGAAATGCAAGCTGGGGCGAAGAAGCAGATTTAGAGAAATATTTCAAATTAATGAAAACCCAATTTGTCGATAAAGGTATTCCTGTTTTGTTAGGAGAATTTGGCGCCATTCGTCGAACAACCTTAACTGGGGACGCTTTGACTTTGCATTTGGCTTCAAGAGCTTATTATTTAAAAACGGTGGTAAAAACAGCCAAAGCAAATGGATTATTACCTTTTTATTGGGATGAAGGAAGTCTTGGCGACAATAGTTTCGGAATAATTAATCGATCTAATAATACTGTTTCGGACACTCAGGCAATGAATGCAATGATCGAAGGATTACAATAAAATAGAAATTCACCATATAAGTGATATAAGTAAACATGAGTTCAGCCTATGAGTAAAACTTAAATTATCTTATATCACTTATATGATTTAAAACAATAAAGACAATGAAGAAAAGCATAATCTTTCTTTTTATAATGTGCAATATCTTGGTAAATGCCAATGTTAGAATGCCTATATTATTTTCTGACGGAATGGTTTTGCAGCGCAACAAAGAAATTCCGGTTTGGGGTTGGGCAGAACCAAATGAAAAAGTGGAAGTGCATTTCAATAAACAAACCAAAACTGTCCAAGCCGATAAAAACGGTAAATGGATAATTAAACTTTCTGCTGAAAAAGCGGGTGGGCCTTTTGAGTTATCCATTACAGGAAAAAATAAAATCGTAATCAAAGATGTTTTAGTCGGTGAAGTCTGGATTTGCAGCGGACAATCTAACATGGAATTTCAGATGTACAAAACCATGAACGCTGATAAAGAAATGGCAGATTCCAATTATCCTATGATTCGGCATTTTGGCGTTGCTCAGGATTTAAGCGGAACACCAAAAGAAGATTTAAAAGCCGGAAAATGGCTGGTCGCTAACAAAGACAATATCCGTGATTTTACAGCCGCAGGATTTTTCTTCGCCAAGAAATTATATGCAGAACTAAAAATCCCAATCGGAATCATAAATACTTCCTGGGGCGGTACGAATGTCGAAACCTGGACAAGTCACGAAGCTTTCGAAAAAAGTAATGATTTCCAAGCCATGATTGCCGATGTTCCGCAAGTAGATATGGATGCCGTTTTTGAAGTGTATAAAAAATCGGTTCTTGATAATGTGAAAAAAGTTCAGGGTTTTGATGTTTCCATGGAAAATGAAAATCAATTCAAAGAATTCAGTTTCGATGATAAAAATTGGCCGGAAATAAAAGTACCATCGTTATGGGAAAACCAGCAAATAGGCAATGTCGATGGTGTAGTTTGGATGCGAAAAACAATCATTTTATCCGCTGAACAAGCCAAATCCGAAGCCATTTTACATTTATCAAAAGTCGACGATGAAGATATTACTTATGTAAACGGTGTTGAAGTAGGGACGAATAAAATCTGGGAAGCATTAAGAATTTATAAAATTCCGGCAGGAACTTTAAAAGAAGGTAAAAACATAATTGCCGTAAGAATCGCAGATTATTCTGGCGGCGGCGGAATCTACGGCGATCCTGCCGATCTTAAAATTCAGTTCAAAGACACTAATATCTCGCTTGAAGGACTTTGGAAATTCAATGTTGTGGATGTAAAAATCGCAGTTTCACCAAACAGTTATCCGTCATTATTATACAATGCGATGGTAAATCCGTTAATTCCGTATGCTTTTCAGGGCGTTTTATGGTATCAGGGCGAAGCCAATGTTTGGCGAGCAAAGCAATACAAAAAATCATTTCCGTTAATGATCAACGATTGGCGCACAAAATGGAATCAGGGTGATTTCCCTTTCTATTTTGTACAATTATCCACTTTTGATGAATTCAAAGGCAATAGTAAAGTCGGAAGTCGTTGGGCAGAACTTCGCGAAGCACAAGCCGAAACCCTAAAATTAAAAAACACCGGAATGGTTGTAACCACAGATATTGGTAACGCAAAAGACATTCACCCTACAAATAAGCAAGACGTTGGTTTGCGTTTGGCGGCAATTGCTTTGAATAATGTTTACGGCAAAAAGCAAGTTTACAGCGGACCAACTTTTAAGTCTCAGGAAATAAAAGGAAACGAAATAATCCTTACTTTCGACAATCTAGGAAGCGGATTATCAACTTCTGACAATTCAGAAAACATAAAAGGATTCGAAATCGCCGGAACCGACAAAGTTTTTCATTCCGCGAAAGTGATAATAAAAAACAACAAAGTCATCGTTTCAAGCGAAAACGTAAAAAATCCCGTAGCCGTTCATTACGGTTGGGCAGATGATGATACCGAAATCAATCTTTTCAACAAAGAAAAATTTCCCGCATCGCCATTCAGAACCGATAATTGGGAAATGATTACAGCAAACGCAATATATAAGGTGACTAAATAGATAATCTTGATTTCCTAACAGGTTTCCAGAACCTTTTAGATATATTATAGGTAATTCCAGAATGTTTATATTAGCGATAAAAATAATAATCAGATCGGGCTATCCGCGCTACTTCGGTAGCCAGATCCTCTCCCTCACGCGCGCATATTGGGGTTGCGTATCCTAACAGGTTTCCAAAACCTGTTAGGTATAATTGTTAAAAGAAGCCAAAAATCAGAATATATAAAGCTGATTTTCCGATATCTTAACAGTTTTTTTCAACCTGTTAGGTATGATAATGTAATATTGGAGCGAATAATAATAATACCTAACAGGTTGAAAAAACCTGTTAGGATATCATAAACAAACAAAAGAATACATGAAGTCAAATCTCATTAAGACATTTTTTATTTTATTATTCACCTCTTTCTGCCTAAACATGTCAGCGCAATCCAGTCATGTTTTATGGTACAATCAACCTGCAGAATTTTTTGAGGAAAGTTTGGTTTTAGGAAATGGAAAAATGGGCGCAACCGTTTTTGGCGGCGCAAATTCAGATAAAATATATCTGAACGATGCCACACTTTGGTCAGGCGAACCCGTAAATGCCAATATGAATCCGGAAGCATATAAAAATATTCCGGCTATTCGCGAAGCGCTCAAAAACGAAAACTACAAACTAGCCGACGAATTAAACAAAAAGATCGAAGGCAAAAATTCCGAATCATTTGCACCTTTAGGAACATTAGAAATCAATAATTCCGAGAAAGGAAAAGCGGTTAATTATTATAGAGAACTCGATATTTCGAAAGCACTATCAAAGGTGAGTTACGAAATGAACGGTATAAAATTTACCCGTGAATATTTTGTTTCGGCACCGGACCAAATCATGGTAATCAAATTGACAAGCAGTGCAAAAGGAGGTTTGAATTTTGATATTAATTTAAAGAGTCTGCTAAAATCAAATGTCGAAGTAAGAAATAATATTTTGGTAATGAAAGGATTTGCTCCAATGCATGAAAATGCAGGATATACGATTTTGCCAAAATATGAAAAAATAAACGAAAGAGGAACAAGATTTACAACGTTAATTCAAATCAAAAAAACAGACGGGAAAATTACAAGCTCCAGAGAAACGTTAACTTTAAAAGATGCGACGGAAGCCATTATTTACGTTTCTGTTGCCACAAGTTTTAATGGTTTTGATAAAAATCCCGCAAATGAAGGATTAGATGATGTATCAATTGCATTGCAAAACCTGAATAAATCATACTTAAAATCATTCGATCAATTAAAAGAAGCTCATGTTGCTGATTATCAAAAATTCTACAATCGTGTAACTTTAGATCTGGGAAAAACAACTGCTCCGGATCTGCCTACAAACGAACGTTTACTGCGCTACGCTGATGGTAAAGAAGATAAAAACCTTGAAATTCTTTATTTCAATTTTGGACGTTATTTACTAATCAGCTCTTCGAGAACTTTGGGCGTTCCAGCGAATTTACAAGGCATTTGGAATCCGCATTTAAACCCGCCATGGAGCAGTAATTATACCATGAATATCAATCTCGAAGAAAATTACTGGCTGGCTGAAAACACCAATCTTTCAGAGATGCATTTACCACTTTTAAGCTTCATCAAAAATCTTTCGGTAACCGGAAAAGTAACGGCAAAGACTTTTTATGGTGTTAACGAAGGTTGGGCTGCTGCTCACAATTCTGATATTTGGGCAATGACAAATCCGGTGGGACAATTTGGAAAAGAAGATCCAAGTTGGGCGTGTTGGCCATTATCCGGAGCCTGGTTGAGTACACATATTTGGGAACATTATATTTTTACTCAGGATAAAGATTATCTAAAAAAAGAAGGATATCCAATCATGAAAGGGGCGGCGCAATTCTTTTTAGGCTGGATGATTACGGATAAAAATGGGAATCTAATTACATCGCCATCCACTTCTCCGGAAAACAAATACATTGCCCCAGACGGATTTATTGGAGCAACCATGTATGGCGGAACGGCAGATTTGGCCATGATTAGAGAATGTTTTGATAAAACAATAAAAGCTTCAAAAGTATTAAATACCGATGCTGATTTTAGATCGAAACTGGAAACGGCACTTGCGAAATTCCATCCGTACCAAATTGGTAAAAAAGGGAATCTGCAAGAATGGTATTTTGACTGGAATGACGAAGATCCAAAACACCGTCATCAATCACAATTATTCGGACTTTTTCCTGGCGATCATATTACACCGGAAAAAACACCAGATTTAGCCGAAGCTTCAAAAAAGACATTAGAAATAAAAGGTGATGAAACGACAGGTTGGTCAAAAGGTTGGAGAATCAATCTTTGGGCAAGGCTTTGGGACGGAAATCGTGCCTATAAAATGTTCCGCGAATTATTAAGATATGTTGATCCGGACGGAAAGAAAACCGAGAAACCAAGAAGAGGAGGAGGAACGTATCCGAATTTATTCGACGCACATCCGCCCTTTCAAATCGACGGAAATTTTGGCGGAGCCGCAGCCGTTGCAGAAATGCTCGTTCAGTCAGATGAAAACGAAATCAGATTATTGCCCGCTTTACCAGACGCTTGGGAAACTGGTTCAGTAAAAGGAATCTGCGCCCGCGGCGGATTTGAAATCGAAATGAACTGGGAGAATAAGACCCTGAAGAAAGTTACGATTTTTTCTAAAAGAGGAGGAAAAACAACTTTAATTAATGGAGATAAAAAACAGAATATCACGTTGAAAAAAGGAGAAAAATTAGAAGTTAACTGGTAAAATAGTTCTAAACTCAATCTTTGTCAAACCCGATAGGTTGAAAAACCTGTCGGGTTTTGCATTAAAAAACGAATGTCATCCTGAGCGAAGTCGAAGGCTTGATTATAGGAACGGGCTTCGACTCCGCCTGACAATTCAATTATTCTTTTTTATTCTCAGCATTTTCATTAGACTTCTCTTCAGAAGTTTTAGCATGTTCTTCTTTAAAAACATCATACCATTTTTCGATAGAAGGATAAACGAAAGCAGCTACTTTTTTTATCGGATTATAAAAGAAATATTTATCGAAAGTTTCTTTTTTGGCAAAAGTTTCATTGAAGTTCATTTTCTCAAAAAGGGCAATGAATATACTTAGAATCAGGACCGTTTTTAAGATTCTAAAGAACCCCCCTCCCAGTTTATTTGCCCATCCAAGGAAAGCAAAATCAGCAATTCCGGTAAGGATTTTGGCAAGGAAATAAACGCCAATTACCACCAGAATAAAAGTCAGGATAAAAGCGGTGATTTGTATCGTATTTGGATTCCATGAAACGTGTTTCATAATCACTTCCTTCATAAAAGAAGAGAATTTAATCGCAATATAAATTCCCAATAATAAAGAAATAAAAGAAGCAACTTCTACAAAAAGACCATTTTGGATTCCTTTGTATAAACTAAAAGCCAAAAGAGCACCAACAATAATATCAAAAAAACTCATGTTTTCTGTTTGTTTAATTAAAGCGCAAATATAAAAGAATTATCTGCTTTTCTTAAGGCTTTAGGTTCCTAAACCCGACAGGTTTTTAAAACCTGTCGGGTTTGTCAACAGAATTATAACCTGCGTTAATATATTAAATCCGTATAATCCGTGAACCATTTACAAATAACTGTATGAGAAATCTTTAATTTTAGGTCTTTGTACTTGAACTTCCTATCTTTGCCATAATAATTTTTAAAGTTAAGATTGATAAACTCAGATTTAAATAACCTTTAAATCATGCTTCAGTCTAGAATCTCCCGATAACTTCGGGACTAAAATCCACAAACACAATTAAAATGTCCAGAGATACACAACTAAAAGAACGATGGGAAAAGCTCGTCGATATACTATCTAATCAGTTTTCGCAAGGAGAAGATTTAGATCTAGATGCCATAATTTACCTAATTGGAGTTCAGGAACTCGGAAAAATACACCGTGAATTCAAAAAAGACGAAAAATTAAACCTGATGCACATTGCTATTTGCCGATTATTAGAGCCTTATGGGTTTTATGAATTCGACTTTTTTGATGCAGAAGGATGGCCACATTACAAGGTAAAAGAAGAATTGCCATCATTAAGAGCAGGAGAACAATCGGTTTTGATGAAAGAGGCGATTGTAAATTATTTTTTAGAAAGAGAACTTATAGAATAGGTTCCAGTCACAGTTTTCAGAATTTACCTGAGTTAGCAATGAAAACTGCAACTCAGACTAAAGACTTTCAACTAAAATCCTTAAATTTGCACCTTCAAAGTAAGATCGATGATAGATAAGATAAAACAACATATAGAGGAAGCTAAAGCCTTTAATGATAAAAATAAAGAATCCTTAGAGCAATTCCGTATTAAGTATTTAGGCAGTAAAGGATTGTTGAAAGAACTTTTTACAGAGTTCAAGAATATCCCAAACGACCAGAAAAAAGACTTCGGACAAGTAATAAATACTTTAAAAGCTGTTGCTGAAGAAAAAGTAAGAGTTATTCAGGAAGAACTGGAAAGTAAAGAAGAAGTAAAAGGAATTTTTGGCGATTTGACACGTGCTGCTGAACCGGTAATTATTGGTTCCCGTCACCCAATTTCGATCGTTAAAAATCAGATTATAGATATTTTTGCCAACATTGGCTTCAACGTTTCCGAAGGTCCGGAAATCGAAGACGACTGGCATAATTTTACCGCATTAAACTTACCGGAATACCATCCGGCGCGTGATATGCAGGATACATTTTTCATTCAGACCAATCCTGACGTTTTGTTGCGTACGCATACATCATCTGTTCAGGTGCGTTATATGGAAAATCACAAACCACCAATTCGTACTATTTCTCCGGGACGTGTATTTCGTAACGAAGCAATTTCGTCACGTTCGCACTGTATCTTCCATCAGGTAGAAGGATTGTATATTGACAAAGACGTATCGTTTGCTGATTTAAAACAAACATTGCTTTATTTTACTAAAGAAATGTTCGGAAAATCAAAGATTCGTTTACGTCCGTCATATTTCCCGTTTACAGAACCAAGTGCCGAAATTGATATTTATTGGGGTTTAAAAACCGAAACCGATTACCGTATCACAAAAGGAACTGGTTGGTTAGAAATTGGAGGCTGCGGAATGGTTGATCCAAACGTTCTTAAAAATTGCGATATCAATCCGGACGAATTTAATGGTTTTGCCTTCGGAATGGGAGTAGAGCGTATCGCAATGTTATTATACCAAATTGGTGATATTCGTATGTTTTACGAAAACGACGTTCGTTTCTTAGAGCAATTCAAAGCAAATATATAATTTAAGTCGAAAGTCATAAAGTCGAAAGTTGAAAGTCTCATAGTATTGGCTTTATGACTTTCGACTTTATGACTTTTGACTTTTAAATTTTTGACACATATGAAAGCAGATATAACAATCCCCGAAGTAGAAAACGTATTTCTTGCCGCTGTTCAGGAATGGAGCGACGATTTTATGGAGAAAGTGTGGTACGCCTATCTTGTAAACGACAGCGACTTTAATTTAGACAGCGTAATGGTAGTCTCTAAAGCATTTGGGACTATCGATGGCGAAATGAAAAAAACATCAGTTCTTCGTCATGCCTTTGTAGAGGTTCCGGCAGTTTCTGTAGTAAAAATCGAAATGGTCGAAAAGAGTTTGTTAGCTTTAAATAACGAATTCATGGTAACTTTCTTTATCGACAATAAACTATTCGATAAGAAATTCATCTTCAAATCAAACCTAATCAATGAAAATGATACTGAAGAAGTGCCAATTTTGTTTGTTGAAGGCGTGATGGTCAAGTAGGTTAGTTCTCAGTCTCAGTCTCAATTTTTATCATAGCTTATAAAGTTGGAATAATTTAAATAAAAAGAGTCCGGAAAATTTATTTTTCGGACTCTTTTTTATTGTTTAAAATCTAAATAATGCCACTGAAAACGGTAACTGTTTACTGCAACTGAAAACTAAAAATTACTTCGGTAATTCAGGTGGTCTCATTTTATAAGCTCCGGTTGACAAGCTTGTAATAAAAGCTTCAAGCGCATTAACCTCTGATTGTTTCAATTGTAATTTTTGGATTAATCTCGAAGTTGTTGGGAACAAAGTATCATTCTCCTGGCTTTCTTTTCGTTTGGGTTGTGGCATTCCGGCATTGTACATATTCAGGACGCCACGTAAATTCGGGAACAAACCATTGTGCATATAAGGCCCATTTTGAGCAGCACCTCTTAGAGATTGGGTTTTAAATTCGCCTACATTTTCAGCTCTTCCGGTTACGTTATATCTTCCTAAATCCTCATATTCTCTTCCGTAATAAGTCAAACCTATATTATGGAATTTATTATCAGAGAAATTAGCGGTATTGTGGCAATTGATACAACGTGCTTTGGTACGGAATAAATGCAAACCTTCGACTTCTTTATTGTTTAATTGTGTAGAATCTCCCGCGACAAACTTATCAAATCGGCTTTTTGGGCTTATTAAGGTTCTTTCGAAAGTAGCAATGGCTTTTAGAATTTCGGTTTGAGATAGTTTTTCTTTTCCAAACGCCTTTTGAAAATAAGGTTTGTAGCCTTTTATCTTATTGAGTCTTTTTGTTGCTAAATCGATATGAAAGTTCATTTCTTTAGTATCCTTTATAGGAAAGCTCGCCTGATCTTCGAGCGTTGTTGCTCTTCCGTCCCAAAAGAAAACTTTCGCGTAGGCGATATTCATTAAACTAGGAGAATTTCTAATGCCTTGCAATCTTCCTTCTCCATAAGAAACTCTTCTGGCGTCTCCCCAATTGAGTTCAGGATCATGGCAATTGGCACACGAAATCTGCCCTGATTTCGATAATCTGGGATCAAAAAAGAGGATTTTACCTAATGCTGCTTTTTCCTCAGTATATTGATTGTCCTGAGGAAATTCAGGTTGGCCTAAAACGCCGATGTCTTCAAAACCTTGCGCATAAACAAGAGAATCTACTTCTGGTTTTGGCCATTTTTGATAATCCCCGCTGCTGTATAGTTTTTTTAATTCAGAAATAGAAAGCGTTGGGTTAATCTTAGTATAAGAAACGATAATAAGTGATAGTACCATTACCCCAATGGCAATAAACTTTGTTTTCATTTTTAATAATTTAATTGTACACCACACTGAATCCAATAGGTACTATTGGTATTGATAGTGGCATTGTAGTCATTTTGTTTTTTTAGTGCTATTTTTTCTTTAAAATTGGTAAAGAAAACCACTGTTTTGTTGTTTTTTACAGGATAGCTGTATTCTAATCGTATTGCCGGAGCAAAATAATTTGTTGTACTCACGACGTAATCATGAATAATGACCTCGTTTAGAAAAGCTGCATTTGTACCGCCGGAAGTATCATAATATTCTAATTTTGACGGAAGCGGGAAATACATATTAAAACTTACGGTGGAGTTTAATTTACTTTTTCCGAATGAAAAATCTTTGCTTGCAAATATTCCTGTATTAAGTGAGTTTATTTCAATATCATTTGTCGCCATGATATCACTGTACTGATTTTGCTGGTAAAGGATATCCAAACCAAATAAATAATCAATATGTGAGCCTGTTTTTTGCGAAACGGAGCTTAACCAACTAATTGCATTTAAACTGTTTTTGTAATTATAACCATTGTTTTTCAAATCGTAATTTTGAGCGTTGCTTTTGTCAAATTTTAATGTTGATTTGATCTCTTTTTTATCCCATTGATGCAAAGCAAATAGCTCAGCATGATTAGTAGTTGTTTTAATAGTCAGTCTTTGACTGTCTTCGTTGTCAAAAACGTCAGTATAGAAAGTATTATCTGATTTCTGATTGTAATATAAAACAGTGAACCGGGTGTTCTTATTGCTAAAGTTATACCCTAAACCAAGTTTGTTTTGAATATCCTTATAAAGAAATCGTGTACTGTTGTAATAATTAGATTTGAAATAATTGATAATTCTGCCATATCCTGTATTGAATCGTAAATATGTCTCCGGATTACCTTCGACATTTGAATGTGTATCCTTGTATTTATATGAAAAATCTTTATCAGATCTTGAGTAATCTGCCAGAGCAAAAACGTTATGGTTTTCTTTGAACTGATATCCCAGCTGTAATTCTCCCCCAATTTTTCGTGAAATAATTTCAGGCCTCGGATCCAGATTTCGACTGTATTTTCCGGTATTGTAATTAAGTTTTGCAGCAATAGATATCTTATTTGTAATATCCTTAGAAATTCCCCCGCTAATTTTATATTCCTGATTGGTCCAGTTGGCTTTTCTTGGAACGTAAAAATAATGAGGAAGAATAACCTCGTGGTCTTCAGAACGATCATCAGAAAGTACCCATCCCAAATCTTTTTCATCTGTTTTTTTAAGAGATAAATTACCAAACAAATTCCATTTAGATTTTGTTGTATAATATCCCTGAGCCAAAAACTGATAAGAATTAATTTCATTTGCTATCTGTTTTCTGGCAAATTCATTTTTTTGGTACTCGTATGATACTTCTGTAAAAGTGAAATCTTTGATATACTGCCTGGTATAATTGATAGGATATTTAAAAATTTGATTTTTAAGCTGGGCATCAATAAGATGATTGGTCACAATGATACTGTCCTGAGCTTGTACTGAAAAATGACTAATAATAACGAAAAGAAGTAATGCCCAATATTTCAGGGCATTACTTGTGGTATTAATGAGTGTAGGAGTTATGATTTTCATTAATGAAAATTTTAGTTGAATCCTCTTGGATTTGCTTTTGTTTCAACAAAATCGTTAGTTGAGTTATTGGTGTCTTGTAAAATAATTCTTCCTCCAATTGTTGTTTTTGTCTTTCTCATTACAGATTTTGAAGAATAAGAGCCGCTTGGTAAATAAGTATTTCCTCCATCTATGTGTGCAGGCATCTTTTTGGGTACTAGACCAGATCCTAGATCTTTTGTAAGCTCAACACCGTCTGTAAGTTTTGTAATTGGAATCTGTAAATATGCATTCTTCTCACCTTTAGGGTTTTTGTATTTCTTTAGACTTGAAAACTCAATAGCATTCATATTAAAAATGGCAAAAGCCTGTCTTCCGCTTGGATCCAGAATTAAATCATTGTTTCCATTTCCCCAATACGCAATTCCTAAATCTGGCACTGCCGGATTTTGAATGTCAAATTGATAAAGATCACCTACAGAAGTACCTAAAAAGGCTTCAAAATCAGCATTGCTTAAATCGACAGTTAATTCAGGATTTAATATACTTACAGATTTTCCTGTATTGTCGATATAGTTCGATTGGTGGTTAATAGCATTTTGTGCAATTACAATGCTTTTTCCTGGCTGTACCGGGTATTGTGTTCCGTTTCCTGGAATTTGCACAACATTAGAAGCATATACATAATCTTTATTTGCAGGATCACCCATTGTCATTTCTTCAGATTTGCTCCAGTCAAATTGACCTGTAGATAGTGTATAAGCAAATACTGTTGTAACATTCGTACCATATAATTGTGCGATATACAATCCGTCAGCATATTGTACTGCGTTTGAATTGTTGTAAATTTCAATAAACTGATCTCTAAAAACAGCCCCTTTTTTAGTGTCAGAACCACCATAGTAAATTTGCTTAATCACAAAGTCACCCACTTTTGACGTTTTCAGTGTAATATTTATTGGAGCAGTTTCTGTGTTTACCACTAAGCTTGCCGCGGCACCATTAAAATTAACTTCGGCTTCAGTTGGCGTATAGCCAAAAGTTGCTGTAAACTCATCAGTATGCATCACTTTTGTTGCAGAAACAGAATAGACACCAGGCAAAATCTGATTGAATTGTGCAGTACCATTATTGTCGCTTTCTACAGTGTATTTATTTCCTGTTTCGTTATTTACGATAAGAACAGTTGATTTTTTTACTGCAAGATTATTAAATGTCTCATCGTATTTAATTGTTATGGTAAGATTTACAGGTTTTAATGCCTCGTCATCGTTATTGCTGCAGGACTGAATCAGTAATCCTAACATGAAAGTTATAGTAATAAGGAATGTTTTTTTCATGGTATATATTTAGTTTAAAATTGATAATTAAGACTTGCTCCAAATGTGAGCGGGGCAATATTAGATAATACCTTCAGGCCGCTTGTGTCATAATAATAGGGCTTGAGATTTAAAAAGTTGGTAGAATAAAGCGAAACACTAAAACCATTTAAAAAATCCTTGGAAACTCTCAAATGAAAATTATGAAGAACGTTTTGAAGTTTGCTCTGCGTTTGGCCGGGATCTCTTATAAGATGTGCGTATTGCTGAATATTTGTTCTGTCTTCGAGCGGAATTTCATGATACACAAGTTCAGTGTCTAAATAACCGTTTAAAAAATTACCGGTAGGTGATTTGGAATTTCTTAATAAAACGTGTTCACTTCTCACAGAAACAAGCAAACCAACAGCCGGAATATGATAATTAAAATTAAAACTCGCTGTAAAATTATCCATCCAATAGTTTTTTTTATCATATACGCCGTATAGTTCAGATGAAAGAAGACTAGAGGAAGGGTAATATTCTTTTGCGTCTGAAAAATCTTTTGTCGAGGTATAAGAAGCATTCATACTTATATCCAGATTAAGCGCCTTTATTTTTTTGAAATTGATGGTCGTTTCCAAACCTTTATCCTCTGAGCTGCTGTTGTTTGTTATTGCATTGCTCATGTAGTAAAACTTCTCAGTTCCATTAATTTTATAAGTTGGAATCTCAGTTCCTGTAACGATGACCTCTGCTTTTGGAATTATTTTATAAACCGGAACCTGCTGACCAGAAAAACCATTAAAGAGTTTGTTGTAGTACCCTGTGAAATTAACAGAAGCAAAAGGCAGTTTAATATCTAAACCAAGCTCTGTTCGATACGATTTACTGGGTTTTAAGTTTAAATTATCTCCCGGAGTGATAATAGTTTGTATCCAGGCCTTTTGATAAATTCCGGGATAAGTATAAATGCCGCTTCCTACCAATTTATCAAAATAGCGTTCGCCTGTGTACAACTGGTTTAAGGAGGGTGCTTTTGAGGATATTCCTCCTCCGGCCCGTAATCTGACTATTTTGTTGAGCGTATAAGATGAATTTAAACGGGGCTGTAAAGAAACACTTCCCATCTGGTTGTCAAAGCGTAAACCGAAGTCAATATTTAAAAGTCGATCGTTTTCAAAATTTTTAAATATTCTGTCCTCCAGGTAAGCAGATGTCTGATATTCTGTTTTTGTTTGACCAAAGTCATAATCTCTATAGGCAAGAGTGCCGGATCCCTCTTTTCCAAGTGTGTAATAGTTAACTAATCCGGTGGCAGCATTTTTTCTTCCTTCTCCTTTATTGGCACTCATTCTGTTCGAAATTCCAAAAACAAGACTATGGATCCAATTGTTTTTGTTGGTCAAAGTTTTTGTCGTTTCCAGTGTTAAAAATGTCGAGATAGGAATGCCTTCTACAGTGTTAATACTCGTGTACTGCGAAGGAACAATGATAGCTTCATGTATGCCTTCCTCACGACTATCAGTTGCAGCAGAAGTATAGGTGTTAAGCCATCTTTCTCTACGGCTAAACTGTCGGTCATAACTCAAACCCGCGTTTACGTTAATTCCATCAACCCATAAATTTTTAGGCTTCCACATTAAATTATTCGATAGAGAAAAACCTTGCTTTTCGTTTTTTACTACAACAGCCGTAATATCATCAGGATCACTTTTTGCATCATCCAGATTCATTCTAAAAGAAGTGTTTACTGTGTTTTTTATAGTAGCATCGTTGTTTTTATACTGCCAGGATATGCTTCCGTTTACCCTTTGAAAATTTAAAATATTATCTCTGGGATCAGCTTTGGCATCCAGATAGTTAATGCCAAAATTCATTGCGTTGTTAGAATTGAGTTTTACCCCTTTGGTTAAATTAAGCTGTGATGTTGCATCTCTTATCGATGCAGAAACACGGTACGGACTATTTCCAACCTTTGTAGTTATTAAAACAAGTCCAGAAGTCATATCACCGTATTTGGCGGAAGCAATTCCCTGAATGACTTTTATTTCCTCAATATTATTAGTTGATATCTCTCTTAAATCAACTCCTTTATTTGTGTTGGTAAAAGTGTTGATTTTTGTGCCAAAATCATTTGCTAAACCTGAATTTGGATTAAAAGCCTGCATATTCTCGTTGTTGGAAATTGGGATATCATCCATTACAAAAGAAGTCCCAAAAGCTTTCGCTGCATAAGAAAGTGAAGTTTCTGATGCGGTTCGGAAAACAATATTTTTAAACTCATTCAGATTAAATTTCGTAGTAGTTTGCCCGGGAAGCTGCTGTAAAACATCATCGAGCGAGAAAGCCTGAACGTTATTAATGGCATTTGTGCCCAATGTCAACTCAGAATATTTTCTTTCCTTATTAGCCGTAACCACAACTTCTTTAAGGCGAAGTGTATTATCTTCTAAAGAAACGGTAATATTGTTTTCATTGTTTTTTAAAACGATATTAGACTCCATTTTTCCTAACAACGAAAAATTAAGCTCTATATCTTCAAAATAAGGAATTGTAATTATAAATTTTCCGTTTTTATCGGAAATACTCCAGTTGTCAGATTTCATATCACGAATAAAAACGCCCGACAACGTTGTGGAAGTTTCCTTGTCTATAACTTTACCCGTTATCACTCTTTGAGAAAAAACAGAAGTAGAAATTAGAAAGAATAGTAAAATAGAACGCATTGTTTTTAATTAGAATCAATAAAAATAATAACGCAAATGTATCAATAATTTTGTGCGAAGCAACTAAAAATAAGGGATTGTAGAATTGTGAAACCTGTGATTTGTGAGAAAAAGATAGAGGGTAAGTTTTTGAAAATTGGATGTATCTCGTTGATAAACAGGAAAATGTTGTTTTGGAGGTTTTGTAAGAGCAAGGAGATCTTTTTTTTGGAGTAAGATGTAGGTTTGATGTATTATAAGAGAAAGTATTTCTTGTTAATTCTTGTGGTTTTTCTCTTGTTGCTCTGTGGTTTTAAGAAGTAGGTAAACAAAAAAAGAGTCAAGAAAATTAATTTTCCTGACTCTTTTTATAAAAATTAAAGTAGTCTATATCTTAATCCAAAGATTCTGTTAGTTTTTTAAAGACAGATTTAGCATCTTTTCCTTCATATAGAACTGCATAAACTGCATCGATAATTGGAGTATGAGCTCCATATCCCTGATTTAGTTTGTAGGCACTTTTAGTAGCATAATAACCTTCAGCAACCATACTCATCTCCATCATGGCGCTTTTTACTGTATATCCTTTTCCAATCATGTTTCCGAACATTCTGTTTCTTGAGAATACAGAATATCCCGTAACTAATAAATCGCCTAAATAAGCTGAATCATTAATGTTACGTTTCATTTTGTGCACTTTTTTAATGAATTTTTTCATCTCACGAATTCCGTTACTCATCATAACCGATTGAAAGTTATCACCATAACCTAAACCATGTGCAATTCCGGCTGCAATGGCATATATATTCTTAAGCATAGCAGCATATTCAGTACCAATAATGTCATCAGAAATTTTTGCTTTGATATAGTTTCCGGACAATGATTTAGCAACAATACTGGCTTTGTCAGGATCACCGCAAGCAATTGTCAGATACGAAAGTCTTTCTAAAGCAACTTCTTCTGCATGGCAAGGACCAGTAATAACACCAATATTGTAATAAGGAATGTCGTATTGAATATGAAAATGCTCCCCAACAATTAAACTCGTTTCAGGAACAATTCCTTTAATAGCCGAAAAGATGATTTTATCAGCCAAAGAAACCGTTAAGTTTTTTAGTTCAGCATCTAAGAAAGCAGACGGAATAGCGAAAATTACATAATCGGCATATTCAATTGCTTCATTTATATTGTTAGTTAATTTAAGTTTTTTAGTGTCAAATTCAACTGAACTTAAATAATTTGGATTGTGTTTGTATTTCTGGATATGCTCTATCGCAGCATCATTACGCATGTACCAAGCAATTTCTGAAAGATTCACGCATAACATCTTTGCAATTGCTGTTGCCCAGCTTCCTCCTCCAATTACTGCAAATTTTAAATTTTCGCTCATTATTTTAATAATTTAAAACAAAAGTACTTAATAATGTAGTAATAATACAAAATCTGATTTAAGAAAATTCCAAAACAGACGTTAAGTTTTTTTTGCCATTAAAACAGAAAAACTAATTTTTAATAAATGAGGACAATCTTTTGCACAAAAAAGGAGAAATGAATGAAAAATTATTATTTTTGATGAAATTTCTTTCAAATATGACTAGTAAAATTTTCAGCCTTATTTTGGTATTCACTACCGGACTTTCTTTCTCGCAAAACGCAGAACCCATTTATTTTGATAAAAATTGGAAAGAAACTTCTAAGGCAAAGGCTTCTTTTTATAGAATTAATCCATCAAAAAAATTAGATGATCTGGTTTTAATCGAAGATTTCTACCTTAATAAAACTCCTCAATTTCAAGGATATTCTTTTCAAAACGACGAAAATAGTTATGTTGGAGATATTGTCTGGTATGATGGAAACGGTTTTGACTTATCTGTCTACCAGTTTTATAATAATTCAGCTGCTTCAGTCTTGACATATTATTATCCAGATGGAAAAAGGCTTAAAACGATTCCGTATAAAAAGGGTAAAAAAGACGGAGAGCACATTGTCTATCATCAGGACGGAACCATTTTAATAAAAGGAAAATACAGTAAAGGAAAACCTGTTGAAGGAGATTTTGAAGAAGTTAGAAACTGGGAGGATTACAGAAGCAATAAGTCAGAAAGTGAAGCTAATGAGGAAAATGAACTTTTAACCGAAGCGACACCTGTAGTTGAGTATTCTGCCGGAACTAAAAAAAAGGTTATAACGAAAATAATTAAGAGCAAGATCTTCTGGATTAATTCTAAACAATTGGCGCAGGAAACCTGGTACGATATTGAGTATGACCGGATGCATCGTTTTAAACAGGTAAATTATGATGTCACGGGAAAAATACTGCAAACAATCGGGCAAGCTGATTTTGAAGAATATAGTGGGAACATTTCAAATGGTATTGCGTATGAATATTATGTTCAGAATCAATTTGCAGTCGCCATCAAATCGAAAACAGCTTATAAAGGACGAGAGAAATCAGGAGAAAAAATTAAATATTATCCCAACGGTAAAATTCAGGAATTTACTAAATATATAAATGGTAAAATAGTGGACGATGAGATTGTTTATGATAAAAATGGTACTGTAATGCAAAAACGAACCTATAAAGACGGAGAACCATTTGAAGGTAACTTTAATGAAAATTTTTCCGGAAGTCTGATCATTAATTCGAATTATGTAAAAGGCTTAAAAGAAGGAGAAGCCATCGTAAAAACCGATGAAGACAGTATTGTTACTAAAGGGATTTATAAAAACAACAAACCCTATAAAGGAACCTTTATTGTAAAAACGGGTGAAGATACGCATGAGTTAATTCAGGTTACAGACTTTAAGAAAAATGGTCTGCAAAAAATCTTTAATTATAATATTGATAATATTATTGAAACGTATACTTGTGTAAATGATATTGTAGATGGTGAAACTATTTTTTATAGCAACGGCGAAATTACCGGAAAGATCGAATATAAAAACGGTTTGCCTTACAATGGAAAATTAGTAGAAGGCGAAACTGCGACAGTCTACAAACAAGGAGCAATTACCGATGAAATCTTTTATAGAAATAAATATGAAAGAACAGATGAAAATGATATTCTCAAGTCTAAGAGTTTTACCAACGGAAAACTCACTAAAATAGTGAATAGCTCCTTTACGATTGCAGATAAAGTTCAGGATTCTTATGAGGGAATTTATAAAAACGAACAACCTTATTCAGGATATTTTTCTACAGAGCAGCGTGAATTTAATTATGTTGATTATTATGAAAATGGTATAAAAAAGTATCAGTATTCTAACAACTATCTGGAGAATCTGGAGAAATACCAACATCCGTATTATGATATTAAATCGACTTATAAAGAAGGAAAAATAATTGATGGCGTAGAATACATAAAATTAGACCGCCAGTTTATTTCGAAATATTGGAAAAATGGAGTTTTACAAAGTTATGATGTAGATCTTTTTGCGATGCATTACTTTAATCGTTTTCATTTTGAACTGAAAAACAACAGTATTGAAATAACAGAATTTAAGAAAAAACAAAAAGGGAGAATTACGAGAGAAAAAATCGGTGATAAATATACAAGCCAATTAATTATAGGGGATAAAGTCGTAATGTCAAGTTCGTCAATCGACCTGGACAATGAAATGCCGGAACAAATGGGCAGTATTATGTATTATGAATCAGACCAAATAATCAAAGCTAAAGTTATAGACTCTAAAGAAACAGATTATGAAGGCCGACGAGAATCAGAGATGTTTTACGAAATATTTGCATCAACGGTTAATAGCTCTAAAACAACAGAGGAAAATTTCAATTCGATAGCACAGGATTTTTCGACAAGCAAAAATATAGAAGCCATGTTTGGTAAAGGCGATAATGCCGATGTACTAACTGGATTAAGATTTAATGAATTAAAAAAGCCCGAAATGGGAATTCTGGTAGTCAAAAGCAACAGTACTTCCTATAATCTAAAATCATTTTTCGACGGAAAAGTTTTGGAAGAAAAGAAGAATATTGATATAAAAAATATTAGGGAAGAAGTAAAAAAATTGAATTCCGTCCTTGAAAAAAAATTAAATGAAAGCTTTAAATAAGAGCTTTCCTGAAAGCTATTGTTTGAATCTCAAATTTTTTTTTGTCACTAACACAATAAAAACAAAACTCTTACGTTGTAACTTATTATAAATTAGAATTTTAATGAGTTTAGCAAAAATTGAGTTAGTTAGTTTTGTTTTAGTATTGTAAAAAGGCGCTCCTGAAAATTCAAGAACGCCTTTTTTTATTTTACGGTTTACGGTCACAGTTTTCAGTGTGAACTGAGACTAAATTCTGCGACTGAATACTATTTATTAGTAACTCATCTCAACAATCGATTTTACCTTATCTAAAGTAATCAATTGTTTTTCTCCCAAGCCTTTCCAGCCTCTTTCATCAAAACGATTTACGATAAAATCGGCTGTTTTGCTGTAATCGTCTACATATTGAGAAAGTTTGGTATCCATGCCCATAGTATGGAAAAACTCAACCGTTTTATCGATTGCTTCTCTGGCTACTTCTTCATCAGAACCGGTTAGGTTGAAAATTCTTCTTCCGTATTGTGCCAGTTTCTCTTTTTTAGTATCAAACATCACGTTGTATAAACTTGGACCTACGATAGCTAAAGTTCTTGCGTGATCGATACCGTATAGCGCCGTTAATTCATGACCAATCATGTGAGTTGCCCAGTCAGACGGAACACCTTTCTGGATCAATCCGTTTAATGCCATCGTACAGCTCCACATAAAGTTAGAAGCCAAAGCATAATCAGTTGGGTTTTCTACCACTTTAGGTCCAACTTCAATCAAAGTTTGTAGAATTCCTTCAGCGATTCGGTCCTGCAAATAACCTTCGTGCGGATAAGTTAAGTATTGTTCCATTACGTGTGTATAAGCATCGACAACACCATTTTGCAATTGTCTTTTTGGTAAAGAGGCAATAACCGTAGGATCGCAAATAGAGAATTTTGGGAACATTGCGCTTCCGCCAAAAGCCAGTTTTTCCTGAGTTGACTGGATCGTAACCACGGCTCCTGAATTCATCTCGCTTCCCGTTGCCGGCAAAGTCAAAACAGTTCCAAAAGGCATTGCATTATCCTTAATCAGCAAA
Source organism: Flavobacterium sp. NPDC079362 (assembly GCF_050267765.1). Classification (NCBI taxonomy): domain Bacteria; kingdom Pseudomonadati; phylum Bacteroidota; class Flavobacteriia; order Flavobacteriales; family Flavobacteriaceae; genus Flavobacterium; species Flavobacterium sp. NPDC079362. The sequence continues at coordinate 440,619 of NZ_JBNNFM010000001.1, forward strand.
CGTTTTTGCAAAATATCAATCGGATTTCCGTCAAAGTTCACAGCAGCCGAAATAAATTTCACGCCATCAATAACAGATCCGCCACCAACAGCAAGGATAAAATCGATTTTTTCTGCTTTAATCACTTCAACAGCTTTCATTAAAGTTTCAAAATGAGGGTTGGGTTCGATTCCGCCAAATTCTACAATATCAAAACCTTTTAGATTGTTGATTACCTGTTCGTGAATTCCGTTTTTAAAGATACTTCCGCCACCATAAGCCAATAAGATTTTAGCATCTTTTGGTACTAAAGTCGAAAGTTTTTCTATTTGTCCTTTTCCGAAGATTAAATTCGTAGGATTGTATAATTCAAAGTTTAGCATTTTTTTTTAGAGTTTCTGTGCTGATTAGCTAAGTTTTCTGATCTTAGTAACCCAACATCTTTTTTATTAATATTCAATGAGATCTTACGTCTCTAAGTTTTTTTTAAGTGATTCAAAACTTAGCAACTTAGAACCTTAATGCCTTAGCACCTTTTTTAAGTTTCTAAGATGCTAAGTTTCTATGGGACTAAGTTTTTTGCTTACTCAATATCTAAGAATCTGAGCATCTGTTTGTTATTATCTTTTAATTAATTTATAAGCGCTATTTTTCAAAATCTTAGAACCTTTTTACTTCAATTTTTTCAATAATTTACCGGCTACTAATTTAGACGATGCCGGGTTTTGTCCTGTAATCAAAAGACCATCTTCTACAGCATAAGGCGCCCAGTTTGGTCCTTTAGAAAATTTAGCTCCATTTTGAGTCAAAGCATCTTCTAATAAAAACGGAACAACTTTGGTTAAGCCAACTGCTTCTTCCTCTTCATTTGTAAAACCGGTTACGTTTTTACCTTTTACTAAAAATTCGCCATTTACTTTTACGTTTTTCAAAACTGCCGGAGCGTGACAAACAAAAGCTACAGGTTTTTTATGATTATAGAAAGACTCGATTAAGGCGATTGAGTTTTTATCCTCTACTAAATCCCAAAGTGGTCCATGACCTCCAGGATAGAAAACAGCATCGTAATCTTTTTGGTTAATCGTCGAAAGCTTGTGCGTGTGTTTTAATTTTTCCTGTAATACCTTATCAGTATCAAAACGTTTCGTATCTTCTGTTGCAGATGCCGGGTCAGCACTTTTCGGGTCAATTGGAGGCTGACCTCCAAGCGGAGTTGCTATTGTAATTTCGACTCCCTGATCTAATAATTCATAATAAGGTGCAGCTAATTCTTCTGACCAAAATCCTGTTTTCTCCCCTGTATTGCCCAGTTTATCGTTACTGGTTACAACAAATAATACTTTTTTCATACCTTTTTTATTTGATTTTTGGGCCATAACTGAAATGTTAGAAGCTCCGAATGCTATAATTGCGAGTAATGCTATTCTTTTCATAGTTTTAAATTTTTATCAAATTTACAGCTTAAGTGATATTTGTAAAAATAAAATAAACTATGTTTGTTATAAAAATATTTATATCATGGTCAATCTTGAATGGTACAGAACTTTTAAATCTGTTTATAAAAACGGTAATTTTTCAGTTGCTGCAAAGGAATTGTTTATGAGTCAGCCAGCGGTAAGTCAGCAAATCTCCATGCTTGAAGCTCATGTTGGTTATAAGTTATTTAATAGAAAATCGAAAGGGGTCGAAGCAACCGAATATGCTAAGTTACTCAATAATTTAATTATCGATGCCCTCGATCGGTTAGAAAATGTCGAAAATGGTTTTCGGGCTAAAGCGCAGGATTCTAATCGGTTAATATCTGTTGGCGTTTCAAAAGATCTGTTTGATAGTTTGGGAAGCGTTTTAATTACCAGCTTTGATTTTATCGATTTTACCTTCGCAGATAATGATGCCCTTTTTGCATTAGTGGATGCTAAAAAACTCGATTTCGCCATCATGACCAAAAGATTTGACACATTTGACACGATTCAGGAGATCGTTGGAAAAATTAAATTGGTAATGGTCGCATCTATGAATTTAGAAGCAACAGAATTTCGTCAGAAATTAAAAGCAGATAATTTTACAGAAACAGAACAATGGCTGAACGAACAAAAATGGTATTGTCATGATGCCAGAATCTCGCATATAAAAATATTTTGGCTCCACGCTTTCAATAAAAAAAGACCCTCGATGGTACCTAATTATATTATTCCGTCAGAATCTGAAATGCTCGAAATACTGTCAAAAAATTCAGGAGTAGCCATAACCTGGAATTGTAATGCGAGAAAGCATATTAAAGAAAATAAGCTGCAATTGCTTTGGAATAGTTTTCACGTTCCAGAGGAATACGTATATTTATTAACCGCTAAAAACAATAACTTAAGTTCTTTTTTTGATACTATTACAAAAGAGTTAAAATTGTTTTTAGGGAATAGATTATAATTTTTTTAGCCACAAATTTTTTGCTGATCAATTGAATATTAATTCGTGAAAATTAGTGCGATTCGTGGCAAACCCTTTTTTAAGTTATGGAAAATTTACAAAATATTAGAGTTGCTGTTGATGCCATTGTTTTTGGCTATAAAAACAACAATTTGTACGTGCTTTTAATTGAGCAAAAGTTTGGTTCTGCTGATAAATATTGGGCTTTGCCCGGTGGTTTGGTAAAAGAAGACGAATCATTAAGTAATGCCGTAATTAGAGAACTTCATGAAGAAACCAATGTTCAGTTGACTTTTATGGAGCAATTGTACACTTTTGGAGATGATATTCACAGAGATTCCAGAAACCGTGTTATTTCAGTTGCTTATTATGCTTTAGTCGAAGCTTCGAATTTAGAAATCAAAGCAGATACAGATGCTGAAAGGGTACAATGGTGCAAAATAGATGAAATTCCTTCTTTGGCTTTTGACCATAATTTAATTATCGAAAAAGCAATCGCGAGACTAAAGGCAAAACTAACTTACGAACCAATTGGTTTCGATTTATTGCCTGAGGAATTTTTGTTCTCAGATTTAGAAAATCTCTATTGTACTATTTTAGAGAAAGAAATTGACCGACGTAACTTCAGAAAAAAAATCCTTAGTTATGGTTTTTTAGATCAGACAGATCATTTTTCGCCCATAAAAAACGGAAGACCGGCAAAGCTTTTTCGGTTTAATCAATTGAAATATAGTGATTTAATTAACAAAGGTTTTCACTTCGAAATAAAGTTTGCGTAATTTTTACACAAAATAAATTGTTTATTTAAAATAATAATCTACATTTGCGTATAATTAACGCAAACTAAAAAGCTATGATACTTAACCTAGGCCCAAAATTCACTCCGATCCTTAATCAGGAAGAAATTAAATTTCAAAGTTTTACATTTTCTGGCGGAGAACCACATATCAAAATTGATCCTAATTTTGATACCACTCAAAAAGTAACGATTACACACCGATTAAATTCATTCAACGATTTAGGTTTATTGTGTATCACAGTAGATGCTTTGCGTAGAATGGATGTTAAAATAATCGATTTGTTTATTCCGTATTTTCCGGCAGCAAGACAAGATCGTGTGATGATCAAAGGAGAATCTCTTTCTGTAAAAGTGTATGCTGATATCATAAACGGACTTCAATTGAATAAAGTTTTTGTTTTTGATGCGCATTCTGAAGTTACTCCTGCATTGGTAAACAATTGCGAAGTGATTCCGAATCATATTTTTATCGCAACGGTTTTGAAAGAAATTGGCAAAAACGTAAAATTGATTTCTCCAGATGGTGGAGCCCTTAAAAAAATCTACAAAGTTTCTGAGTTTTTAGGCGGAATTGATGTAGTAGAATGCAGTAAAAGCCGTGATGTAAAAACCGGAAGATTATCTGGATTCAAAGTTTACGAAGACGATCTAAACGGAATCGATTGTTTGATTGTTGATGATATTTGCGATGGCGGCGGAACTTTCGTTGGCTTAGCCGAAGAATTAAAAAAGAAAAATGCCGGAAAATTATATTTAGCCGTAAGCCACGGAATCTTCAATAAAGGATTTGAAGTTTTAAACTGCTTCGATAAAATATTTACCACCAATTCAGTAAAAGATTTCGAAGGAGAAGAAGTCGAAGTTATTAAAATTACTGTTTAAAAAGGTTTCAAGTTTCAAGTCTCGTGAGAACGTGAAACCTGAAACAAAAAAAACTATAACCAAACAACTAGAAATTATGAGCGATGATTTAAAACCAAGATTTATTGAATCTTTAAAAAGAAACAATGATCAGATTAGAGAAGACAGAGCCAAAACAATTGGTGAAGATTCTGAATTAATATACAGACGCCGAGTTGAAGATGTTGAATTGAAAATAAAAAGATTAGAAAGAGAGCAAGAAGGACTTATAGATATTAGTCCGCTGGATAAAAACAGTTTGACTTTTGCTGATTTTCAACCCGAAGCATTTGTTCAAAAAGATATGGAATTATCATTAACAATCAGAAATTTAAACATTCAGTTTGAAGTGACAAAAAAGAGATTCGAGTATTTATTTGGTAAAACATTTTAGTTATGGGAGGTACAAGATATGATTTAGGTGCTCGTTCAAGCAGAGCGGCAGCAGCAGGTTACGGATCAAAATCTGCAAGTGAGATTTTTACGCAAAATTCTTTACGAATGGCGCATGAATCTATGAATCCAAACGGAATTACTTTTAGAGAAGCCAGAGATTCTGAAGTGCATCCTAATACAGTTCCTATTATTTTGGGATTGGATGTTACGGGAAGTATGGGACACATTCCGCATGAATTGATCAAAGATGGACTTCCTAAATTAATGGGAGGAATCATTCAGGGCGGTGTTCCGGATCCGGCATTATTGTTTTTAGGAATTGGCGATCACGAATGCGACAGATATCCTTTGCAGGTTGGACAATTTGAGTCTGGCGATCAGGAACTGGATATGTGGCTGACGAGAACCTATATCGAAGGCGGTGGAGGAGGAAACGCAGGCGAAAGTTATTTATTAGCCTGGTATTTTGCCGCTTTTCATACCAAAACCGATGCTTTCGAAAAAAGAGGTCAAAAAGGATTGTTGTTTACCGTAGGTGATGAACCTAATTTAGAAACACTTCCGGCATCTGCCATAAAAGAAATTATGGGCCAGGGACAGCAAACGTATACGCATCTTGAATTATTAAAAGAAGCGCAGAAACGTTATGAAGTGTATCATATTAGTGTATTGCATTCTGATCAGGCGATAAGAGCAAATGTAGCCTGGAAAGAGTTATTAGGACAAAACTGTTTGTCTATCGAAGATCATAAAGAAATCCCGAATGTAATTAAGAAAATCATTTGTGATAAACATAAAAGTTCAGGATTAGGCTTAGGAACAATTCCGCTTGACGGATTAGATAATATAGAAATGCTTTAAATATTTCTATGTGTTTAAATAATATTTTATAAAATGAAAACAGCACAAATAGTTATAGGTTTAGGATTTGGTGATGAAGGAAAAGGAATCACGACAGATTTTCTGGCGAAGCAAAATCCTGAATCTATAGTTATTCGGTTTTCAGGAGGTCAGCAAGCAGCGCATACAGTAATGATTGGCGATAAAAAGCACGTTCATTCGAGTTTTGCCAGTGGTGCGCTTCGCGGTTTACCTTCTTATTATAGCGAACATTGCACGATTCATCCGGTTTTTTTATTTAATGAAAGAAAAGAACTCGAAGAATTAGAAGGAAATACGGAACTTCATATTCATCCTTTAGCCAAAATTACAACACCTTTTGATGTTTGGCAAAACCGAACTAACGTTAGAAACCTCGATCACGGAACTTGTGGAAAAGGAGTTGGAGCGACAATGAAGCGTAATGAAGGTCAATACAAATTATTCGCCATAGATCTGATCGCGCCTCGACAGATGCTTTTAGCAAAACTGGAAAAGATAGCCTATTACTACGGTTTTCTAAATGAAAGTGAAATAGACGAAGAAGTCAGTCATTTCCTTGAAGTGATTGATGAAATAAAATGGAATATCAGCGATTACAGCTTTTTAAAAAACTACCAAAATCTTATTTTCGAAGGAAGCCAGGGTATTTTACTCGACATGGATCACGGTGTTTTCCCGAATGTAACATACGCCAATACAACTTCAAAAAATGCGTATGAAATATGCAAAAAGCTGCAAATAGAAGATATAGAAATCTATTATGCGACTAGAAGTTATGCAACCCGACACGGAAGTGGATGGATGAGTAATGAAAGAGAATTAAAATTAAAAAATAACGAAGAAGAAACCTGTATTCATAATGAGTTTCAAGGCGAATTGCGAACTGGCGATTTAGATTATGATCTTTTAAATTATAGTTTAAAGTTAGATGCAGCTTATAGTCCAAACGCAAAAAGAAATCTGGTGATAACCTGTATGGATCAGATTGAAAAGGATTATGAATTTGAAAAGTTAACTACAGAATTTACTGAAATCTACGGATCATTTTCACCCGATTCTAAAGATTTTAAACAGCTAACTTCTTTGTTTCAATAAAGAGAAAAAATGAAATATACTATAGAAAATATAACCTCGGAAAGTAAGTTTTTATTTTTCTGGGGACACCAGCCCAATAATGACGGAAGCATTTCTAAAACTTGCTTTAGTCAATGGTGGTTAAGTTCTTTTGAAGTCGATAATGTGACTTATCAAACTGCAGAACACTGGATGATGGCCAAGAAAGCCGAATTGTTTAAAGATGATACAATTTTGGATAAAATCCTTCAGGCAAAATCTCCTGCCGAAGCCAAAAAGTTTGGAAGGGAAGTAAAACATTACAATGAAAACCTTTGGTTAGCCGCAAGATTTGACATTGTCAAGGAAGGAAATTATCATAAATTCAATCAAAACCCGGAGTTAAAAACTTTTTTGCTCAATACAAAAGACAGGGTTATAGTAGAAGCAAGTCCGGTCGATGCCATTTGGGGAATCGGGATGGCTGGTGATCACAAAGATGTTTTCAATCCTGCGAAATGGAGAGGTTTAAATCTTTTGGGGTTTGCTTTGATGGAAGTTAGGGATGAATTGAAATAAGATATAATGGAAAATAAAATTGAATCTGGTTTGTTTGGTGTTGCAATTGGTGATGCTTTAGGTGTTCCTGTTGAATTTAAATCAAGAGAATATTTAAAAATAAATCCAGTTATTGATATGATGGGTTTTATGTGCTGGCATCAGCCGCCTGGAACATTTAGCGATGATAGTTCTTTGGCTTTTTGTACTGCCGAGAGTTTATGCAAAGGTTTTGACATTGAAGATATGGGAATAACTTTTGTAAAATGGATGCAGGAAGGATATTGGGGAGCGCATAATAAAGTATTTGATATTGGCGGAACGACAAAGCATTCTTTAGCACGAATTGTCAGAGGTGATTTGGCGAAGGATTCAGGTAATTTTTTTGAGGAAGATAACGGAAATGGTTCTTTGATGAGAATTTTGCCATTAGTATTTTATCTTCAAAAAGAAAAGGATATTGAAGTTGTTTATAAAAGCGTAAAAGCAATATCCTCCATCACTCATGCGCATTTTCGTTCAGTATTTGCTTGTTTTATTTATGTTGTTGTATGCCTCGAAATTTTAAAAGGGAAAAACAAAGCTGATTCGTATAAGGAAATGCAAAATATTCTTTCGAAATTTCTAAAAGACAAGGAATATAATCCAAAGGAAATTCAGTTATTTGATAGAATTTTACAAAATAATATTTCCGAATATCCTGAAAATAAAATTGAGTCCTCTGGTTACGTATTGCATAGTTTAGAAGCGAGTTTGTGGTGTTTCCTACACTCAGATTCTTATGAAGAAACTGTTTTAAAAGCGGTTAATTTAGGCGGAGATACAGATACAACAGCGGCAATTGCAGGAGGTTTGGCAGGAATTTATTACGGAATTGAAAATATTCCACAAAAATGGATTGAAGGTTTGGCAAGAGCCAATGATATAAAAGATTTAGCAGAACGATTATCAAAAAATATTAAATAAAAATACCATGAACCCACTATTATTAACAGACGGTTACAAAGTTGACCACAGAAGACAATACCCCGATAAAACAACATTAGTATATTCTAACTGGACACCTAGAAAATCAAGAATCGAAGGAATTGATGAGGTGGTGTTTTTTGGATTGCAATATTTTATTAAAAAATATATTATTCATGATTTTGATGCTGATTTTTTCAAACAGCCAAAAGAAGAAGTAGTTAAAAAATACGCCCGCAGAATCAATAATTATTTAGGTGAAAACCAGGTTGGGACAAAACATATCGAAGATTTACACGATTTAGGATATATCCCAATGGTTTTTAAGGCATTGCCGGAAGGAGCAAGCGTACCTTTGAGAGTACCAATGTTTACAATGTACAATACGATTCCGAAATTTTTCTGGTTGACCAATTATTTCGAAACGTTGCTTTCTGCCGTGGTTTGGTTGCCATGTAATTCAGCTACAATTGCCAGAGAATATAGAAAAGTTCTGGGCAAATACGCTGATGAAACTTCATCAGTTCCTGAATTTGTAGATTGGCAGGCGCACGATTTCTCTATGAGAGGAATGGGTGGAATCGAAGCAGCAATAACTTCTGCAGCCGGACATTTGTTGAGTTTTACAGGTTCTGATACAATTCCGGTAATTGATTTCTTCGAAGATTATTACAACGCCAATTCTGATCAGGAATTAATCGCAGGTTCAGTTGCAGCAACAGAACACTCTGTAATGTGTATGGGAACTACCGAAGGTGAATGCGAAACTTTCAAAAGATTAGTTACAGAGGTTTATCCTAAAGGAATTGTGTCTATCGTTTCTGATACCTGGGATTTATGGAAAGTTTTAACCGATTATTTACCACGTTTAAAAGAAGACATTATTGCCAGAGAAGGTAAAGTAGTCATTCGTCCTGATAGTGGTGATCCGGTTGATATCATCTGCGGAAATCCGGAAGGAAAAACCGAAGAAGAAAAAAAAGGTGTAATTGAGCTGCTTTGGGATGTTTTTGGAGGCACAACGAATGCAAAAGGATATAAAGAGCTTATTCCTCAAATTGGCGCTATTTACGGTGATAGTATTACCGTAGCAAGATCTATCCAAATTTGCGAAAGATTAAAAGAAAAAGGATTTGCTTCTACTAATGTTGTTTTGGGAATTGGATCATTTACTTACCAATACAATACCAGGGATACTTTTGGTTTTGCGATGAAAGCAACATACGGAGAAGTGGATGGAGAAGGAAGAGCAATTTTCAAAGATCCAATCACGGATGACGGAACTAAAAAATCTGCCAAAGGATTAATGAAAATTGATTTAGTTGATGGTGTATATCATTTAACCGATAATGTTTCATGGGAAGAAGAAAAACAAGGTGAATTGAAAGAAGTTTTCAGAGACGGAAAACTTTTAGTTGATCAGTCTTTGAGTGATATTAGAACGAGAGTTAAAAGTGATATTAATGTTGAAGCATAATAAGCAGTTTGATTATTATTTGAATTAATAATCTCGGAGAGATGATATATTTATAGAAATTTAAAGATTGTTCTAAGAAAAACCCCATCGGGGTGATATATTTGACAATCAAATGTAAGCGCAATATCGCTCCGTTGGAGCTTTAATCTTGTGTACATATTTGCTGTAAATATTATGCTCCGATGGAGCTTATTGTGATAATTGCATAAAAAAACGAAAGCCTGAATTTAAAATTCAGGCTTTTTTTTGTTTCTTATCATTCGTTGCCTTCAACGGATTAAAATCAGTTAAATATATCATTTCTCTGAAATCGTTCTTCAATAACGTTCCGTCGAAACAAATAGATATTGTAGGGATGGATTTTAATCCGTCCTTCGCAATGCATCTTTATCGCAGCAGTTTGTCATTTCTGGGAACGAGAAATCGCACCAGAAACTCTGCAATCAAAATCGTCAATCTTTGTCGAATTACGTGTGTGATTTCTCGTTCCTCGAAAATGATAAGTTTGTGTGAAAATTAGATTTAAAGAAAAAAGCTGTGCAAAACACTTTTCGGACAGCTTTTTTTATTTTTTATAAAAATTATTGTGATCAATATAATCCCAGACTTTAGGTGGTAAAAGCGGTTGAATGTTTTTTCCTTCCTTAATGCTGTTTCTAATAAAAGTAGAAGAAATTTCAACAATCGGGGCATCAATAATATGAACCTTAGGATGCGATTTTAATTCAATATTTTCCTCTTCTTCAGAAATTCTTGGATAAACATAAATGTCGTAGTGGTCTAAAAGAACCTCGTAATTTTTCCATTTATGCAGTGTTTTCAGATTGTCTTCTCCCATAATCAATGAAAAGTCATGGGTTGGGTACTTCTCATGCAAATGAACCAAAGTATTTACGGTATAATTAGGCTGAGGTAGTTTGAACTCAATATCAGAAGGATTAATTTTTGGATAATCTTCTGTAGCAAGATAAACCATTTCTAATCGTTGATGATCGTCTAATAGGGTGGCTTTCTTTTTTAACGGATTGTGCGGCGTAACGACCATCCAAATCTGATCTAAATCGGCAAACTCAGCCATATGATTGGCAATGATTAAGTGGCCAACATGAATGGGATTATACGTTCCGAAATAAAGGCCTATCTTCATAAAAAAGGTTTTTTCATAATTTAAAAAAGTAATTGTTACAGTTAAATTATGCTGTGGTATTAAAATAGTTTAGTAACGACTCTTTTTTGAAATCAAATAATCAATAGAGAATTTGCCGCTTCCGGTTACAAGAAGAACTAAATAAAATAACAAGTATAGTATTCCCATTTCTTTAACGTCGATTGGGTCAGCACCATGAATAACAAATACTGCAACCAGCATTGTAATTATCAATGGCAGTGTTGCCAATCTTGTTGCCAGGCCAATAAAAAGAAAAAACGAACAGATTACTTCTGCAAAAACGGCAAGAGTTAAAGAAGCTGTTTTTCCTACTCCAAGAGGGTCAGGAAATTGTATTTCGCCTCCTGCTAAAAGCATATTCAATTTAGACAAGCCATGCGAAATCATTAAGGTTGCAATTGATATTCTAATTACAAGAAGAATAATATTCAGGTAATTCTCGTTTCTTTTTATTTCAAATAAATTAATCATAATATAGATATTAAAAGCTGTTTACATCCAATTCTAACGGTTGTTTTTGTAAAAAAGTATTGTCTATGTGGTCTTTAATCTTTATTTACGAAAGCTTTTACCAATTGATATGCTTCTTCTTTTGCTGTATCTAAATCGTAATTTTTTATAATGGTATCAAATTGTGGGGCAGTTGCTAATTCTACAGAAGCTTTTGCAATTCGCATATTGATTTTGTCATCACTTTCAGTAGAACGCTCTTTTAATCTGCGTTTCAATTCATCTACACTTGGAGGTTTTACAAAAACAGCTAATGTTTGATCAGGGAATTTGTGTTTGATACGTAGTCCGCCTGCAACGTCAATGTCAAAAATTACATTTTTACCCAAAGCCCAGATACGTTCAATTTCCGATTTTAAGGTACCGTAAAAATTATCACGATAAACCTCTTCCCATTCCAGGAAATCTTCTGCTTTAATGTGTTTTTTGAATTCTTCTAACGAAATAAAATAATAATCTTTTCCGTGTTCTTCATCTCCGCGTGGGTCGCGTGAAGCCGCTGAGATTGAAAATTCTAAGTTTAAATCTTCTTTCCCAAGTAAGTGTCTTACTATAGTTGTTTTTCCCGATCCCGAAGGTGCTGAAAAAACAATTAATTTTCCTTTGTTCATTAATTTATGCTTTAGGCTTATTATGCTTTAAGCTTTAGGCAGTAAGCCGTAAGCTTTAATTTGATATCGTTATTTCGCTTATAGCCTACAGCTTAAAGCTTATTGCGTTTACAAAACATTCAAAACCTGTTCTTTAATCTTCTCTAATTCGTCCTTCATCATCACCACCAATTTCTGCATTTGAGCGTGATTCGATTTAGAACCCATAGTATTGATTTCACGACCCATTTCCTGAGTAATAAAACCTAGTTTACGACCATTAGCTTCAGTACCTTTTATAGTTTCTAAGAAATAATCTAAATGGTTCGTTAAACGCACTTTTTCCTCGGTAATATCCAGTTTCTCTAAGTAGTAAATCAATTCCTGTTCGAAACGATTTTCATCAACATTCACTTTCAATTCAGCTATTGCAGTTTGCAAACGATCTTTGATAGCCTGAACACGTTCCGGATCAAGTGCCAAAGCGTCATTCATATATTGACGGATATTTCCAATTCTCAGGTTGAATTCTTTTTCCAGAGATTCACCTTCATCTTTTCTAAAAGTCAGGATATTTTGAAGCGCCTCCTCGATAATCACCTGAATTTGTTCCCAGTCGTTTTCATCGATTTCCTCACGTTCCGTTTTTAGCGTATCAGGCATACGAACCGCCATTTTCATTAATTCAGTTTCATCAGCTGCGGGATATACTTCTCTTAATTGAGCAATATAGTTTTTTACAACAGGAACATTTACTTTAGTCGAAGTCTGTTCAGAAGTACTTTCAATGTAAATCCCGAAATCAATTTTTCCTCTCTCAAGTTTCGTAGAGATCTGAGTCCTTAAACCTAATTCCATTTCGCGATAAAGCGACGGCATTCTTACGTTTAAATCTAAACCTTTACTATTTAAGGATTTTACTTCAACGGTAATTTTTTTTGTAGGCAATTGCAAAGAAGCTTTGCCAAACCCTGTCATAGATTGTATCATATAATTGAGTATAAAGGCGCAAAGATAAATAAAACTTTGCAGTCTTGGGTTGTAAATCGCTAATCTGTTAAATAAGCTATGTATAAAGTTTTTTAACCACAAATTCCGCAAATTCCCACGAATTATTTTCAAGCTAACTTCTAAAAGTTTTCCAGAACTTAAATTGCAAAAAACATAAAATAAAATTTGTGAAAATTTGTGCAATTTGCGGTTAACTTTTTTGAATTCAACAAATAATTCATGTAATTGCTTCGCCAGTTCACTATCGCTCGGATCGTGGTTATCTTTTTTTTAGAACCAAAATTTTAATTTGGGCGTTCCCCGCCGCGGCGGACTGGCTATCCGCTCCCAATCTTTTTTTGAGCAGAAAAAGCTCAAAAAATGGATTTCCGCTTCAAACGAAGTTCATTGAACACTAAAATAGAATAAAATTATAGTGAAGTAATCCCTAACGCAAACCCGTGTACTTTAGAACTTTATTTTTCTAAAGCTTTCGTTACCTGTAATGTAACAGGTTGCGTATTGCCAATATAAATTTTACCATCAATAATAAAAACCGGACGGCTTAAAAAAGTATAATGTTCTAAGATATATTTCTTATAATCATCCTCAGTCAAAGATTGATTCTTTAAATCCATAGATTTATATAATTGTGCTTTTTTACTAAACAAGGCTTCGTAACTTCCGGCAAGTTGGTACATTTCCTCCAATTCAGCTTCAGTAATAGGATTTTGTTTAATGTCATGAAAAACCAAATTATTGTCTTTCGGTAAGCTTTTAATAATTTTTCGGCACGTATCGCAAGAAGCTAAGTAATATATTTTATTCATGATTTTTTAATTTAAGAGACTGCAAAGAAAATTCATTTAAAACTGAAAAATGCCTAATTTTAGAAAAAAAAATAAAATTATGAATTCAGTTTTTGAAGTACAGAAGACCATTAGAGAAATTCTTCTTAAGGTTTTAGACCATCATTCATTAGAGCAATTGAATAAAATTCCAGACGGATTTAGCAATAATTTAATTTGGAATATTGGTCATTGTATATCGTCACAACAGGTTTTAATCTATAAGTTATCCGGTTTGCCAACAATGGTTTCAGATGAGCTTATCGCCAAATACAGGAAAGGAACAAAGCCGGAAGGAGATGTTTCGCAAGCTGAGGTTGATGAAATTCGAGCATTGCTTTCTACAACTTTGCAGCAAACAGAAAAAGATTTCGACAATAAAGTCTTTGTTGATTACAATGAGTACACCACTAGTTTGGGTTTTACTCTTAAAAATATAGACGGCGCATTAAGCTTTAATAATTATCATGAAGGAATCCATACGGGAATTGTCATGAGTATTAGAAAGTTTGTTTAAGCTTTTGCTTTATTTTTTAGCTGTTCGCAATTTCTACAAATGATAAACCCGACAGGTTTTGAAACCTGTCGGGATTGAATATCGAATATGATATTTTTATTCTACTATAGTTTCAATTGTCACTTTCATGGCGCCGGCGCCTTTGTTTTTAGCGATTTCCATAAAAGCTCTTTTCGATAAATCAAGTTCTCTTGTTTTTACAAACGGACCACGATCGGTAACTTTAACTATGACAAATTTTCCGTTAGCTTCATTTGTTACTTTAATTCGGGTTCCAAATGGCAGTTTTTTGTGCGCTGCGGTATATTTACTGTTATTGAATTTAATTCCGCTAGCCGTTTTCTTTCCGTTAAATCTGTCCGCGTAGTATGACGCATGAGCATTCTTTTTATAAGGCTTTAGTTTTAAACCCTTATCTGTAAATACAGAATCAATTGGCAAGGCAAGTATGTCTGGTCTTACTATTTTTACCGTATCCTGGGTGATTTTAGGTTTAGGTTCTGTTGGTTTTGTTTGACTTATGACATAAGTAAAACAGCTTAAAAAAGTTATTGTTAGTGTAGTAAGTATAATTTGTTTTTTACTTCTCATTTTTTATTTTTTTTCAGACTTGGGGGAGTTTGTACAAATAATATGCCGAGATAAAAAAAGCCCTATAATTTTAGGGCTTTAATTGGTTTTTAGAACCATAAGTTCCATGGGATTCTACTCAATATAAGCAATAATCCTAATCCGTAATAGATAGCAAAAGTTTTGAATTTAGCTTCGCTATTAATTAATTTTTTATGTTTAGACCATCCAATAGTAATCAGGGCGATTGCTATCAGATTGATTAATGGGTGTTCTAATGAAGTAAGTCTTAATTCTGCGTTAGACATTTGTCCAAAGGCTGCTTTACCTAATGGAGATACAAAATAAAGAATCAAACCAACTAATAATTGGGTATGTGTTCCTATTAAAGCAAACAATGCAATTTTGCGGTCTTTAGCGGTAAAATCCTTTTTTGATGTTACGCCAATGATAGCATTTATAACTGCAACTAATAAAAGCAAAAGCGCTAAATAAGCCCAGCCAGAATGGAATTTTTGTAGAAAATGGTACATAAATTAATTTTTTTGTTAAAACAAATATAGCAAAAAAGGCATAAAAAAAACGGCATTTGACTAAAAGTCAATGCCGTTTTTTGGTATTTATTTAGATTCTAAATATTAGAAATCGTAACGTAGTGTAAAGTTCCATGTTCTTCCAAAACCAAAGAATACAGTATTTGCGTTAGCAACTCCATTGTAAAGCCTGTTATTAGAAGCATAAGTTCCTAAAGCAGGATTTGATGAACTTACGTTATCATCAGCAAAAATATTAGTTCTTGCTTCAGCAATGTAAATTTTGTCAAGAACGTTGTTTACGTTTAATCTGAAGTTTACCGATTTGTCTTTGTTTTTACCAGTTAACATTTTGTAAGAGAAACCAGCATCCATCAATCCGTAAGAAGGCAATTCTAAAGCTCCTTTGTTTGTTGCAGATGTAAAGTTTACCGGGTTTAATCCAGCATATAAATTACCATTGTAGTTGTAGTTTGCATCAATCGTTACTCTTGTAACAACTTCATAAGAAGCTCCTAAAGAAGCAGTCAATTGAGCAGCATCACCTACTTTTACTTTGTCCATGTATACTGTTGCAGCAGTATAGCCTTCTACTGGACTATTATCTGCTTGGTTGTAAGCATTTACAGTCGCATTTCCTTTATATTCCCAGATTCCGTAAGAGAACATACCTGTAACTTTAAATTGTGGAGTAATATTTGAACTACCTTCAAATTCAATTCCAGAGTGAACCTCGTTAAGACCTACGAATTCTGTATAAGTTGAGTTTGCAGGAATAGTTGGTGTTGCAGTAAGGGCATTACCTTTTAAGTACCTGTTATTCCAGGTTGTATTGTAAAGATTTACCGTAGCATTAAAGAATCTAGAACGGAAACCATAACCAGCTTCAAATCCAGTGATTTCCTCATTAGTAAGGTTAGGGTTTACTGTAGATTTGTTGTTAGGATAAACGGAGTTAAAGAACGGTTGTCTTGAGTAGAATCCAGCATTAACGTAAACATTGTTCTTCTCGTTGATGTTGTAGTTAGCTCCACCTTTAATATTTCCACCTGTAAGGTTTTTGTAAGGAGTAGACGCTAAAGGATCAGTTGATTTGTAAACAAAATTATCTTCTCTTTTGTATCCTTGTTGTGATATAGCTCCCTGAACGAAAGCTGTTAGGTTATCTTTAGAGTATTCTAATTGAGTAAATACACCGTACCATTTTACATTACCAGTACTGTTGAATGAAATTTTCTCGTAGTCTTTCTTTTGAAAAACATTCCATTGAACATCTGTATCATAAGTTGTAGTCAAATGTCTACCAGCTGGTCTTTGATCAGCAATAAAATTATCATAATACTCACCTCCGCCTAATAAGTTATTTAGAACTGTATAATGGTACCCTTTGTAAGTTCTTCCGTCAAAACCAAAATCTAATGTTAATGTATTAGATAATTTTTTGTTTAAGTTGATTACTGCACCAAACCAGTCATGAGAGTTGATAGATGAAGTTTGTGAAATACCAGAAGTATTAATATTTGTTTGTGGATTATAGTCGCCTATATTTGAACCTGCATTAAAGTAAGAGCTGTTTTGGTAAACTCCACCAATTTGTTGTCTTTGTTGAAGACCTGTCATTCCTCCAATAGTAACAGCCTGACCAGAATTGTAAGCATAGATTTTATCATAATCTATTAAACCGTCCGGTGTTCTGAAAGCTACAAGATCATTATATCCTTTTCCTTTAATTCCTCCAGTTGCACTAGCTCCTGCACCACGTCCCATAGAAGCATAAAGAACAGAAGAAAGTTTTGTTGTTTCGTTGATTTTATAATCCCAGTTGAAAGAAGCAACAGGCTTATGGTAGTAATTTTTCTTGATGTTATATTCAGATCCATTCAAATATCCGTTATCAGCATTGTATCTGATGTTTGGATCACCATTATTACCATATTGTTGGTAAGTAGCAATTGTAGATATTGTAGATCTTTGGTTGTGCCATTGTGGAGCACCTGTTACAGTAAGTTGAAAGTCATGTTTACCACTTTTGTTAGCATATCCTAAAGCAACATAATAGTTAGAACCTTCAAATTGAGTTCCGTCAACATAACCGTCTCCCATTGTTTGAGATAACAAGATAGAAGCAGAAAGTCCGTTGTCTAATTTTCCAGTATTATATGAACCCTGAATTTTAAAGTTTCTTCCATTTCCAAAACCAGAAGCGAAAGATCCACCTTCTTTTTTATCAGAAGATTTAGTTACAATGTTAATAGTTCCCCCAACTGATGGAGTTGCTAGTTTAGATGCTCCTAAACCTCTTTGTACCTGCATTGCAGAAGTAACATCTGCTAATCCAGCCCAGTTACTCCAGTAAACAGAACCATTTTCCATGTCGTTAACCGGCATACCGTTGATCATAACAGCGATGTTATTTTGGTTGAATCCACGAATATTGATTCTTGAATCTCCAAAACCACCACCTGATTTAGTAACATACACAGAAGGAGTGTTTCTTAAGATCTCCGGAAATTCCTGAGTTCCTAATTTTTCCTGAATTTCAGCAGCTTTAATTGTAGAAACTGCTACAGGAGTTTTTCTGTCCTTTGCAATATCGACAACTGTACTTTTTACAACAATTTCGCTTAATTCGTTTGAATTTGAAGTTAAAACGATAGTTCCTAAGTTAGTTGTTCCACCGGATACTGAAAATTTTAAAGTTTTGTTTTCGTAACCTAAAAAAGAAATAACGATTTCTCCTGTACTTGTTGTTGTGCTGAGAGTAAATTTACCATCAAAATCTGTAGAAGTAGCAGTTGTAGATCCTTTGATCACTACGTTTGCTCCCGGTAATGAACCACTACCGTCGGTAATCATACCTGTAATTTTTCCTTGAGAAAATGCGGTTGAAACAATCATGAACAATAGTCCAGTGAGTAACCAATTTTTCATTGTCTTCATTTGTTATTTAGTTTATTGTTTTTGGCAAAATTATAACATTTTAATCAGATAGTGTTATCAAAATGTTAAGAAAAATAAGTTTTATCTAATGTGTTGCGCATTAAAATGATTTTTTCTTTTTTTATTACATAAAATAATTTTTTTTTGAATTTTATATGCCGTTTTTTGTTAAAATCGTAATGATTTGCACAGTGGTGTAGTGCTAAACTTGCAATAATCAGTACTTTACGGGTTTTTCGGGGTATATTTATACGAAAAAACGCCTTAATTTCTGTTAAATCAAGGCGTTTCAGTTTGTTGCGAAAAACTTTTTTTAAGTTTTATTTATTCTTTAGGAAGTGATTTAGCAAAAATGAAGTAGAGCTATCATGATTTTCCACCGTCTTAGTGTTAATTTCATGTAAAATAGAGTTAGCTAATTGTTTTCCTAGTTCAACTCCCCATTGATCAAAACTAAAAATGTTCCAGATCACACCCTGAA
Organism: Flavobacterium sp. NPDC079362; assembly: GCF_050267765.1. Lineage (NCBI taxonomy): Bacteria > Pseudomonadati > Bacteroidota > Flavobacteriia > Flavobacteriales > Flavobacteriaceae > Flavobacterium > Flavobacterium sp. NPDC079362. Next base: position 459,200 of record NZ_JBNNFM010000001.1, read on the forward strand.
CAAAAATTTTGTGCTCATATAAAGCGATAAGTGATCCTAAACTTTTAGGCGTTAATTTTTGAATTAAGATCGTATTGGTTGGTTTATTTCCGGTGAAAACTTTAAAAGGCAATAAGTAAGATGCTTTTTCTGCAGAAAGTCCTTGTTTATCAAATTCAGCCTGAACTTGTGCAGCCGTTTTTCCGTTTAGCAAAGCTTCAGTCTGAGCAAAAAAGTTAGACATCAATTTATCGTGATGATCTTCGTTCCCGTATAATGGTTTTACGAATCCAATAAAATCAGTCGGAATTAATTTCGTTCCCTGGTGAATCAATTGAAAAAAGGCATGTTGAGAATTTGTTCCCGGTTCTCCCCAAATAATAGTTCCCGTTTGATAGTTTACCGGTTTTCCGTCACGGCCAACACTTTTTCCGTTACTTTCCATAGTTGCCTGTTGCAAATAAGGAGCTAATTTTGATAAATATTGCGTGTAAGGAATTAAAGCTTCACTTTCGGCACCAAAGAAATTATTGTACCAAACACTTAATAAAGCTAAGATTACCGGAATATTTTCGTCGAATTCTGCTGTTTTAAAATGGTCGTCCATTTCATTAGCACCTTTCAATAAATCGTTATAATTATCAAAGCCAATGGCTAAACTAATGCTTAATCCAACAGCGCTCCATAAAGAAAATCTTCCTCCAACCCAATCCCACATTGGGAAAACATTGTCAGGATTGATTCCAAATTCAGTTACTTTCTGGATATTAGTAGAAACTGCCACAAAATGTTTGGCAATATCTTCCTGAGAAGCTGATTTCAAAAACCATTCTTTAATAGTTTCTGAGTTTGATAATGTTTCCTGTGTTGTAAAAGTTTTAGAAACAATTAAAAATAAAGTAGTTTCAGGATTTAGTTTTTTGATTACTTCGTTTACGTGATCGCCGTCAACATTCGATACGAAATGAAGGTTCAGGTGATTTTTATAAAATTGCAAAGCTTCAACTGCCATAACTGGTCCAAGGTCAGAACCGCCAATTCCAATATTTACAACGTCAGTAAAAGCTTTTCCTGTAAAGCCTTTTCTTTCGCCAGAAATAACTTCGTGGCTGAAATTTTTGATTTTATTTTTTACTTCATAAACTTCAGGAATTACATTTTCTCCATCAACTTTTATAACTGCAGATTCCGGTGCGCGTAATGCTGTATGCAGAACTGCTCTGTTTTCTGTCTGGTTGATAATGTCTCCACCAAAGTATTGAGCGATTGCTTCTTTTAATCCAATTGAGTTGGCTAATTCTAATAAAAGAGAGATCGTTTCCTGGTTGATATTATTTTTAGAATAATCAACTAAAAAGTCATTCCATTGTAAATTGAATTTTTCAACGCGACTATCATCTTGTTGAAATAATTCTTGTATTGTAGTTTCGTGAATTGCGTTATAGTGGTTTTGCAGATTTTTCCACGCTTCAGTCCCGGTTGGGTTTGTTGTGTTTAAAGCCATTTTATTTGTTTAATTGAGAATGTGGTTATAAAAAACAAAAATACTGAAATTAGTTTTAATAGGGTACGGGTTCACAATTATATAACAAATAGTTACGAAAACGATTTATCGACTTTTAGTTTTGGATTTTGTGGTTATGATAATAGCGCCATCATTTTCTTTGTCGTTATATACAATACGGCTACTGTTTATGTTTAAAAAATCTAAACTCAGTATTTCACTTCTTTTTAGAGGTAGTATAATTGTGTCCTGTTCTTTGTCGTATTTAAAAGGAATTCCATTTATTACAATCAAAGGCGATTTGTCAATTTGTTTTTTTTCAAAGGCATTGTTGACTGATTCTAATACGAAATATTTGTTTTCTTTCGTGTCATTTAGAATAAAAGCCTTTGGTTTAGAGCATGCAATTATTATTGTTGAAAAAAATAGTAATAAAGCTCGTTTCATTAATGGGAATTTGTTGAATGTTGTTTTGAAGTAGCGAGTTTTTTTTACCAAATCTTCCACCAGGGCTTTTTATTAACCTCAATTGTTTTCTTGGTAATATCGATTTCTATTCTTTTTGTTTCTTCGGTTTTGATTTTAGAATCATCAAAAAACAGTTTGCCATTTTCATCTATTCCAATCGGGGATTTAGTTCTTTCTTGCCACTTTTCAGTTTGCAGCTCAGGAACTAAAGGTAAATTGATTTTATCTGAAAATTTTTTTCGGGCTTTTTCTATAATCTCTTCCTCTAAGTTCGAAGTTGAGTTTTTTAGTAGTGTTATGGAATTGTCCGGAATGTTTAATAAAAAAACCTGCGTTTTGTCTTTGATTTTATAAACGTCCAATACTTTAAAATAAGCAATGGAATCTAAAAGAAAGTGACCGTTTTTTGCTGAATCAGGATTGAATTTCGATAGATCTTTTGGATGGGCACTTGCAATTAAATACCTTAAATTACCGGAAAGTCCACCGCCCATAGAAGTCATGTCAGTAAAGCCTTTTTCCTGAATTATTTGTCCAGTTTTATAATTTGAAATTAAATCATCAGAAAGAGTAGTGTCTCTGTAAAATAGTTTTAAACCAGAAAAAGTTTCATTATAAATTGCTTTAAGACGTGTGTTTTTCATGATCCTTCTATTTTTAGAACTGATTTTTAATAAAAGGATTACAAATTCCCAATACTGTCCAATTCTCTTTTCAATGGTTCTATTTGCGCCATGAAACGGGTTCTGTCATTTCCTGTCAAAGATTCTCCGGTTGGCAAGTTCAGTCTCAGTGCGTCTACCTGAACGCCGTTTTGCCAGAAACGGTAACAAACGTGTGGTCCTGTTGCTAATCCTGTGCTTCCTACTAATCCAATAGTTTGACCTTGCGTAACTCTCTGTCCTCGTTTTACTAAAATCCTCGACATGTGTAGATATTGAGTAGAGTAAGTTCCGTTGTGTTTTACTTTTACAAAGTTTCCGTTTCCTGCTGTATATCCTGTTGCTTCTACAACTCCGGATGCTGTTGTTGAAATAGGTGTTCCGGTTGGTGCAGCATAATCAGTTCCTTTGTGCGCTTTCCAGGTATGTTGTACCGGATGGAATCTGTTTGCAGTAAATCGGGAAGTAATTCGGCTAAACTTGATAGGTGTTTTTAGAAAGAAGTTTTTCAGGGTTTTTCCCTGATCATCATAATATTCGACCTTTCCTGAAAGCGTGTCTTTTTTAAACGGAAAAGCATATATTATTTTTCCTTTGTACTCAAAAAAAGCAGCTTCGAGGTCTTCGACACCATCATAAGTTTTGCCATTTATAAAGCGTTCTGTGAAAATTAACCCGTAACGATCTCCTTTTTTAAGTTTAAAGAAGTCAATAGACCATGAGAATACTTTTGTAATTCTGCTTGCCAATGCTGCTTCTACGCTTTCGTTTCCTAAAGTTTCAGATAATGAACTTTTTAAAACTCCGCCAATAATTTTACGTTTTAGTGTAACAGGTTTTACTTTTTTGTAGGCTTTTGCAATACTGTCCCTAAAGTCAACCACATAATATGTCAAGGCATCAGGCTGATAAATAAAAACCTGAAGTTTGTTTGTTTTGTTTTTTGAGCGAAGAATAGTGTAAGGTTTGTGGTATCGAATCGATCTTACATTAAAAGAATCTTTAATCTGTTCGACAACGTCATAGATTTTTTTGTCGCCAATATTCTGGCGCTGTATAATAGAGCCAAAAGAGTCTCCTTTTTTTATAGTATCATGAAGAACATTAAAATCAGCATAATTAAAGCCAAATTCTACTTTTTTTGTTTTCGGTTTTGTGACTTTAATTTCAACTTTTTCTGCAGTTTTATTACATGAAAATATTGAGAATAACAGGATTATAAGGACGAATGCTTTTTTCAAACTTTAAAATTTTTTTCAGGAAATTATATGGTTGTTTCGTTTCCCCAATTGGATAATTCTTCTTCGGCCCACAATTTAGGAAAAAAGATGCGTCTTTGGTATTTTGGGTGCATATATTTTTGCCAATCACTGCCTCCTGTGGCCTCACCATTGCCTTTGCCACTTTCCAGAATGTATTTTCTTGCTGTGTTTAAATGTTGCATTACCCAAGTGATGTTCACAGTTTTATCATAATGACGCATGGCGTCAATTAATTCTGGGCTTTGCTGGTCTTCGATAGGTAATTGTGTAAATTTTTGCCAGATGTTTTTAGTTTTAAACGCCGACATTTGTCTCAAAAACTGACCTTTATATTTTTTCTCAAATTCCTGAAGTAAATATGATTTTTCACCTGTCTGATAATCTTTTCCGGCAGCCTGCCAGTATAAATGTTCAAAGCTGGTTTCTAAATCGGTATTTTCGTTAAAATTTTCCTTGTATCTGCGATCTGTTAGATTGATAACGTCTGTCGAAGCAAATTCTATCAATCTATATTGTGCGCTCTGAAAACCACTTGCGGGAGTTAGAGTATTTCTGAATTTCATGTATTGGTCAACATCCATTCCGTTTTCCATAATACTGAAAGAATTTGTCAGCATATCAAAATATCGTGTGATTCTTGATAATCTCTCGCTAAAAAAAGCTACCTGAATATTTTGGGTATCTGCAATTTGATCAATTTCCCATAAGATCATTTTAAAAATCAATTCATTTACCTGATGATACATGATAAAAACCATTTCGTCAGGAAGTGTGGTGCGTTGTGTTTGTAAACTTAATAGCGCATCAGTTTGAATGTAATCCCAATAAGTAATTGGTTTTGACCAAAGTAATCCTTCTAATTGAACCTCAGTTTTTTGATTTATAGCTTGGAATTTAAGGTCAATTTCTTTTAAAATTGATTCTGAATGATCAGTAAGGTTCATTATTTTTTTACTTTAAATGGATTTTTTAATCCTTTATATTCGTCAAGATCTGCTTTGAGTGATCCCACTGCCAGATCTGCTTTTATTCTAACCGGAACTTTGTTGTCGTCATCTGTGATCCAGAGTGTTACGCTTTCTTTTTCTTTAAAAACTCTTCCTGCTTGTACCAGAGGTTTGAACATCATAGTAGAAACGGTTCCAAATTTAGTTGTAATATCTTGACGGCCTACATATTTTAACTTAAATTTTGTGATTTCGTCGTCAAAAAACATATCAATTGTTATTGCTTCGCCTGGTTTAAGTTTGTCGATAGTAGGATGATTTCTCAGATAATAAAAAGAGGAAATAATATCCTGAACATTATCCGTAATCATAATGGTTTTTTCGGTTTTACGCTTGTAGTCTTTTACTAAAACCTTGTTAGCGTTTTGGTCAAAAAGGCCTTCCTGGTCTTTTGTGTAGCCGCCTTCATTAATTTTTCGAACGTAACGATACGGACTTCCGGTTTGTTTGTCAAAATAGCTTTCGTATAAGTCTTCGACCTTAAAGAAAAATTTTGACATTCCGGTTGTGTACCCTTTACCTATAGCATGAAACACTTTTTTATTGTTTACGGTAGCGTCTTTTATTTCGAGTGTGGCATATCCGGCATTTATAATTCCGTAGTGAATTCGGAATTTAAAGTATTCTCCAGTATCGAAAGCGTCCTCTTTCTGAGTGTCGAAACTGAGGGTCGTGAGAATTAATATGATGAGGATTAATTTTTTCATAGTACAATTTTTACATTTCATTATAAAGATAAAGAAATGCAAATTCTATTCCAAATGTACCAAAACAAAAAAACTCAGTCAAGGAATGACTGAGTTTTTATGCTATTAACTAACCAAAAAACTATAAATTATGAAATTTATATCAATTCAGAAGGAAACCACCCCTTCTTGATTTGCGAGTGCAAAGGTATGTTTAAAGTTTAGAAAATAAATCGTAAAATTCTAGTTTAACATAACATTTGCATAAAAACCATCGTTTTATAGAGAATTTTTCTGCATAATGCAAAAATATTGCGATTTTACAATGTACCTCTTAATTCTTGTTCTCTTTCGATAGACTCAAAAAGGGCTTTAAAGTTCCCTGCGCCAAATCCTTTTGCTCCCATTCTTTGAATAATTTCAAAAAATAGCGTTGGTCTGTCCTGAACAGGTTTAGTAAAGATTTGTAACAAGTATCCATCTTCATCCGCATCTACCATAATGGCTAATTTTTCAATTTCATTTATATCTTCTTTCATCATGCCCATATGTGCGCCCAATCTTTCAGGAATTGCCTGATAATAGGTGTGTGGCGGAGCAGATAAAAATTCAACACCTCTTGATTTCAAATCAGAAACCGTTTTTATAATGTCATCTGTTGCGATGGCAATATGTTGAATTCCGGGTCCGCCATAGAAATCTAAATATTCTTCGATTTGTGATTTTTTCTTTCCCTCTGCCGGTTCATTAATTGGAAATTTAATTCTTCCGTTTCCGTTTGACATTACTTTACTCATCAATGCCGAATATTCAGTATTGATTTGTTTGTCGTCAAAGGATAAGAAATTCACGAATCCCATAACATCTTCGTAGAATTTTACCCAGGTATTCATTTCATTCCAACCCACATTTCCAACCATATGATCAATATATTTTAATCCGGTTGGTGCTGGATTATAATCTGATTTCCATTCTTTGTAACCCGGTAAGAAAACACCGTTGTAGTTTTTTCTTTCTACAAAAATGTGAACAGTTTCTCCGTATGTGTAAATTCCCGAACGAACAACTTCTCCAAATTCATCAGATTCTACTGTTGGTTCCATAAACGAGCGCGCGCCACGTTTCATGGTTTCTTCATAAGCACTTCTGGCATCTTCAACCCAAAGAGCAGCAACTTTTACTCCGTCACCATGCTTTTTTAAATGTTCGTTTATTGGGGAATCAGCATTTAAAGGAGTCGTTAAAACGATTCTGATTTTATCCTGTTTCAAAACATAAGAAGCTTTGTCTCTCACTCCCGTTTCTAATCCGGCATAAGCCAATGATTGATAACCAAAAGCGGTTTTGTAATAATGTGCCGATTGTTTTGCGTTCCCTACGTAGAATTCTACATAATCTGTTCCTAATAAAGGAAGGAAATCTTGTGCTCCTTCAAAGATTTTTTCTAATCCGTATTCTACTGATTTAAGTTCTTTACTCATGATAAGCCCCCTAGCCCCCGAAGGGGGAATTCCTATTAGGGGTAAATAGGATTTTAGTTAAATAATATTGTAAAAGATCAGGTATTGAGAATTCTTAATTCCCCCTTCGGGGGTTAGGGGGCTTCCGTCCAGGATTTATAGTATTGCCCATCATCAAGACCCATTGCTTCTTCTGTAACCATAAGTGGCCTGAAAGTATCAACCATTACGGCTAATTCGTGGGTTTCTTTATGACCAATGCTGCGTTCCATTGCGCCAGGTGCGGGACCGTGCGGAATTCCTTTTGGGTGTAAAGTGATATGACCCTGCTCAATATTATTGCGGCTCATAAAATCTCCGTCTACATAATACAGTACTTCGTCTGAATCTATATTGCTGTGATTGTATGGCGCCGGAATTGCTTTTGGGTGATAATCATAAAGTCTTGGGCAGAATGAACAAACGACAAAAGTGGCTGTTTCGAAAGTTTGATGTACTGGTGGCGGTTGGTGAACACGTCCTGTTATAGGTTCGAAATTGTGAATAGAAAATCCGTATGGAAAATTGTATCCGTCCCAACCCACAACGTCAAAAGGATGTGTGGCATAAACCACTTCGTGAATCATGCCTTCTTTTTTGATTTTAATTAAAAAATCACCTTTTTCGTCGTGTGTTTCCAATTCGTTTGGCAAAATAAAATCGCGTTCGCAAAATGGCGAATGTTCTAAATGCTGACCTGATTGGTTTTTATAACGTTTTGGAGTGTAAAAAGGAGAGTGAGATTCAACATAGAAAAGTCGGTTTTCCGAAGTCTCAAATTCTATTTGATAAATAATACCTCTAGGAATAATCAGGTAATCGCCATATTCAAAAGGAATATTCCCTAACATGGTTCTTAATTTTCCTTTTCCTTTATGGATGAAAAGCATTTCATCAGCATCGGCATTTTTATAGAAATATTTTGTCAGTGATTCTTTAGGAGCTGCCAGACCAATGATGCAGTCTTTGTTGACCAGCATGGCTTTGCGACTGTCTAAAAAGTCATTTTCAGGTTTTAATTCAAAACCTTTAAAAAGTAATGATTTTATGTTTTTTCCGATTGCAATTTTTGGTTCAACGGAATAGGAATTTAAAATTTCTTTAACCTGTGTTGGTCTGTGAACATGATAAGAGAGTGACGAGTGTCCGTGAAAACCTTCGGTACCAAAGAGTTGTTCGTAATAGAAACCTCCGTTAGGTTTTTCGAATTGGGTGTGTCTTTTTTGAGGAAAGTTTCCAAGTTTGTGATATAATGGCATGGCTTTTCAATTAGATAATTTGTAAATTAGATAATTCGAAAAATTTGAATTGTGTGAACAGATAATTACATCAATATTGTAATTGACTAATTATCTCAATTCGGTAGTTTTACTCAGGATTTCTCTTGATAAGGAATTGAAGATACTCTAATAAACCTGTCCATTTTGTTTTCATTATAACAAATGTCGTAATTTTTATTGATTTAAATTATATATTATATCAATTATTAACGTTAAAAAAATGCGAAAGATATTTTTAAGTATAAAATATAGGAATCTTATTAAAGCAATATTTTAAAGGATTTACATTAGAATTGGAATCCAATACTAAACCATGTATAACTTTTAGACATTTCAGGAGACCATGATTGTTTAATCTCAATTGGGCCAATGATGGTTTCTAATCCGTAACCAACAGCATATCCGGAGTATTTAGGCATTGATACCCAGTCGACTGATGCAAAAATATCGTCTCCTAAGTTGGCGAAATTAGCAGAGAGGTTAATGTGGTTTTTTTTGAAAATTTCGTAATCTAAAGATATGTCAGCTTTTATGAAGCTGTTTCCTGCAATACTTAAAAAGTCATATCCGTAGAAATAATTAAAATTGTTTATTTTGCTATAGCCGTAACCTCCTAATATAAAGTCAAAAAAGGGAACGCTGTCGCTGCCAATATTAAATCCGGCATCGGCTCCAATTTTAATAGTTGCTTTTCTGAATAGTGTTTTTGCAAAAGCAATTTCGGCCTTTGCGATTGAGAAAGGCTTGAATTGTTTGGTGTAATCTGACGATGCTAAGTAAGTTTGTACGTCTCCGGAAAAATACAATCCTGAATGTGGGTAATATTTATTATCAAAAGAATCATATTTCAAATAGCCAAACAGACTCACGTAGTTACTTTTCTCAATAATATTTTCTGTATTAGAAAGAGTTGGTGAGTTTATTTTTAAATATTTATATTCAACACCACCGCCCATTAAAAATTTCTGAACAAAAATGGTTTGAAAATAGGCCTGATTGGTAATGTCCATAAAGTCGACATTGATCAAATTTACATTTTGATTTTCCTGAAATAAATTGCTGATACTGGTGGTAACATTACGATTGAATTGATTTAATCGGGACCTGAAACCGAAACTAATATTAAAACCATTCTCGACATAATAGTTAAAATCATATCTAAAGTTATCTCCCAGAATAATATCCAATGATGTAATATCATTTTTTAGGAATGTTTTTTTATGAGTCAGATTCAACAAAATCGCACTTTTGTAAAGTCCGTCGTAATGTAAACCAAGTTTTAAGTACGTCTGTGTTGGGTTTTCTTTTAGTACAAGATCCAGATCATCTTCTTTACCGTCCGGTTCTAAGCAATAGGAGATAGTGCTGAAGTTTTGCGTCGCATTCAGGTTATTGATTCCTGTTTTAAGGTCAGCGTAGGTAATGGTACTTCCGGGTTTAAAACGTAGTTTTCCCCGAATGTATTCTCTGGTATAGTTGTCCAGGATCTCACTGTTTATTTTTTTGATTTCTAGAGTATCAGTTGCAATTTTAAGTTTTGGTTTTTTATAAAAATTGCTTTCGTTTGATAGTGTTTTGATTTTTTCATAGACGGCAAAAGCAGCTTCTTCACCTTTTCTGATGATTTCTTCGCCTTTGTCAAAGGAGATAACGCCATAATCACGAATGTCTGGTTTGATATAAACATCAGTGTCTTTTATTTTGCTTTTCATTTTATCAATCGACTGGAGATTGGTAATCTGAACTAATATTCGGGTGGCATTTTTCAGGCTTTTTCGACTCAGTAAATCGTCCTGGACGTCAACACCAATAATAATGTCAGCGCCAAGATTGCGAACTTCTTTTATAGGATAATTGTTGACAACGCCACCGTCGACCAATAAATTGCCGTCTATTTCAACTGGTGTAAATAACGAGGGAAATGCGGCACTTGCCATCATTGCCTGAACGAGATTGCCTTTGTTTAGTAAAACTTCTTCGCCGGTTTCGATATTAGTACCAATACATAAAAACGGAGTTGGCAGTTTGTTGAAATCGCGAACATGACGCACGTTTCGGGTAAGGCTGCTCAATAAATTATAATTGTACATTCCTTTTGAAAGTGCTTCAGGAATTCCGACTTTAAACTTGCTAAATGGTAAAACGATGGCATACAATTCATCATTTTTTTTACCATAAAAGTTTTTTGATGAACGCGGAATGTAGTCATTGATAAGTTCGTCGAAATTGGTTCTTTTAAAAATTGAATCAATTTGTGATGCATTGTAACCGGAAGCATAAAGACCGCCAATGATAGACCCCATACTTGTTCCGCCAATATAATCGATTTTTATTCCGGCTTCTTCCAGAACTTTCAGGACTCCGATATGTGCAAATCCTTTTGCGCCGCCACCACTTAAAACCAATCCAATTTTAGGTCTTCTGGCTTCGTCTTGTTTTGCTTTTTCGGTGTTTTCTTGTGAAAATGTATTTTGTGAATTGAAAAATAAAAGCGTGAAAAGAACCAACTGTGCACCCCAGATGGAAATGGAAAACTGCGAGTGACAAATCGATATTTTTTCTTTTGAAAAAAGAGCGGCTTTAGAAGCTCCTTTTTTTAAAGTAGAAAGAAATCGTTTTGACCGAGTGTTTGAAATGAACAGCTGGATTGGGTGCATACAAAATAACTAGTTGGTTTTGTAAAAGTCGACAATTTTTTTGGCTTTTGATACACCAATGACATCAGATATTTCTTTTTCAGTTGCCAGTTTCAATCTTTTAACACTTTTAAAATGTTGTATTAACGTTAGCATTGTTTTTTCGCCAATGCCGGGAATGCTTTCTACCGATGAATTAAGTGCTGCTTTGCTGCGTTTGTCACGATGAAAGGTGATCCCGAATCGATGCGCTTCGTTTCGCAATTGCTGGATGACTTTTAATGTCTCCGATTTTTTATCCAGATATAACGGAATAGAATCTCCGGGATAAAACAATTCCTCAAGACGTTTTGCGATGCCTATAATGGCAATTTTTCCACGTAATTCTAGTGCGTCTATACTTTTTAATGCTGCAGAAAGTTGTCCTTTTCCACCATCAATAATAATAAGTTGTGGCAAAGGTTGATTCTCGTCTAATAATCTTTTGTAACGGCGATAGACAATTTCTGTCATCGAAGCAAAATCGTCAGGACCTTCAACCGTTTTTACATTAAAATGTCGGTAATCTTTTTTGCTTGCTTTTCCATCTTTAAAAACCACACATGCCGCAACAGGATTTGTTCCCTGAATATTCGAGTTATCAAAACATTCTATATGGCGTGGCTCAGTCGGTAAACGTAAATCTTTTTGCATTTGTGCCATGATACGATTTGTGTGTCGGTCAGGATCAACAATTTGCAATTGTTTCAATTGTTCGATTCGGTAAAACTTAGCGTTTCGAATCGATAAATCTAAAATTTGTTTTTTATCACCGAGTTGCGGAACTGTTGTTTTGATATTCTCGCCCAAATTCATTTCAAACGGAACAATAATTTCTTTTGATAATAACTGAAAACGTTCCCGAAGTTCGATGATCGCCAATTCTAATAATTCCTCATCAGTTTCGTCCAGTTTTTTCTTCATCTCTAAAGTATGCGAACGAATAATCGATCCGTGGGAGATCTGAAGAAAGTTGACATAAGCTGCACTTTCGTCTGATACAATCGAAAAGACATCAATGTTGGTAATCTTCGGGTTTACAATCGTCGATCTCGATTGGTAATTCTCGAGAACTTCTATTTTTTCTTTGATTTTTTGTGCTTCTTCAAAACGTAAATCCTGCGCATACTGGTTCATCAATCGCTTGAAATCTTTCATACTTTCTTTAAAATTCCCTTTCAGGATTTCGCGGATCGCATCAACTTGTCTTTGGTATTCTTCAAGTGGTTCTAAACCTTCGCAAGGACCTTTGCAATTGCCAATATGATATTCCAGACAAACTTTGAATTTGCCTGAATCGATATTTGATTTGCTTAAATCATAATTGCACGTACGTAATGGATACAATTCTTTGATTAACTCCAGAATCGTATGTACGGTTTTGAAACTGGTATAGGGACCAAAATATTCTGAGCCGTCTTTGACCATACGGCGGGTCGAAAATATTCTTGAAAAAGGTTCTCTTTTAATACAAATCCAGGGATAGCTTTTATCATCACGAAGCAACACATTATAACGTGGCTGCAGGGTTTTTATTAAATTGTTTTCTAACAAAAGTGCATCGGTTTCAGTAGGAACAACGATGTGTTTGATGGTTACAATTTTTTTTACCAATACATTTGTTTTGGCCGTATCGTGTATTTTATTGAAATAGGAAGAAACCCTTTTTTTTAAATTTTTGGCTTTTCCCACATATAAGATCTTTCCCTCTTTATCATAATATTGATACACGCCGGGATTGTCCGGTAAAGTTTGGATTTGAAGATCTAAAGATGGATTTTGCATTCTGTTTTGTTTCTGAAGTACCTGAAAAGCTTTTTTAAAAGTGATTTAGATTCTAAAAAAAAGCTTAACACTGATTTAGTTTCAAATTTACGAAATCAAAAGAATAATTTCTATATTTAGATTTTATAATTCTACATGAAAAATAGTACACCCTTGGTTATTTTTGGCGAATCGATTTTGCCGGGAGAAAACAAAACAATAAACGTCGAAATTGCGAGGTTGCACACAACCACAAAACTTAATATTCCGGTTATTGTGCGTCGGTCAAAGATTGAAGGTCCGGTAGTTTTATTCTCAGCCGGAATTCATGGCGACGAAATAAACGGAGTTGAAGTCGTTCGTCAGATCATTAGCAAAAAGATCAATCGTCCTGCAAAAGGAACTATTATTTGCATTCCGATTATCAATATGTACGGTTTTGTGAATAAATCCCGTGAGTTTCCGGACGGACGCGATTTGAATCGTGTTTTCCCGGGAAGTAAAAAAGGTTCTCTCGCCAGTCGTTTTGCATATCATATCGTGGCCGAAGTTTTGCCAATTATAGATTATGCAGTCGATTTTCATGCCGGAGGTGCAAGTAGATTTAATGCGCCGCAAATCAGAATTACAGAAAACAATCCCGAATTGAAAGTTTTAGCAGATGTTTTTAATGCTCCGTTTACTTTATATTCTAAAAATCTCAATGGCTCGTTTAGGAATACCTGTGAGAAAGCCAATATCAAAATGTTGCTTTTTGAAGGCGGAAAATCATTAGACATTAATAATGTGATTGCCAATGAAGGTGTAATGGGAGTAAAGCGTTTGCTGGATTATCTGAATATGCTTGATCCCAAACAAGTGGTCGAAAAAGCTCATGATCCATCCATTTATATAAAATATTCGGTTTGGCTGCGCGCTAAATGTTCCGGCTTGCTGCATGATTATAATTTGATTGGCAAGTTCGTGACCAAAGGAACTATTTTGGCTATTATTACAGATCCGTTTGGTAAATTTGAGCAAAAAGTAAAAGCGCCACATGACGGTTTTGTCATCAACGCTAATCACTCGCCGATAGTTTATGAAGGCGATGCGATTTATCACATGTCTAAAAATAACCCTGAAAATGCCGACGAATAAAAAAGAACTACGACTGCACTATAAAAATCTTCGCAAAGAACTTACCAATGATAATATTGAAGAAAAGAGTTTGGCTGTTGCCAATAATCTAATTCAATTGCCCATTTGGGATAAAACCTATTATCATGTTTTTCTGCCTATCGAAGAACATAAAGAAGTAAATACAGAATATGTTTTGCATTTGCTTTCCGGAAAAGATAAAGAAATTGTGGTTTCTAGAAGTGATTTTGAAACTCGTGGAATGTCGCATTTTTTATTAACGGATAATACCAGAATCAAAAAGAACGAATACAATATTCCGGAACCTGTCAACGGATTACCTGTACCATCGGCAACAATTGATGTGGTTTTTGTACCGCTCCTGGCTTTTGATCTTTCAGGAAATCGCGTGGGTTACGGGAAAGGTTTTTATGATAAATTTCTAACAGAATGCAAACCGGAAACGATTAAAATCGGGCTTTCTTTCTTTGAAGCAGAAAATGAAATAGAAGATGTTTTTGAATCTGATGTGAAGTTGGATTATTGTGTGACGCCTGATAAAGTTTACGAGTTTTGATTTTCTTACCATATAAGTGAAATAAGAAAATATAAAGCGGGATATTTTTTACTGCAATCCCGATATCTATCAAGTGCAAAGAAATTAGGTATGGTTTGGACTTATTTTAATTTTTACATCGCATTATGTAGAGACAAACTGCCGTGCATCTTCGCAAAGTTATTGTTATGCCAGATTTAGACGCACTGCTTTGCGCCTCTACAATATGCTGGGTTTAATGTTTTTTACTATAAATAAAACATTGGTCTAATCATAGTCAGGCTTAAATTTACTTATATCACTTGTATGGTGAAGCAGAACATATTTTTTAGTATAAAATATTTAACAGGAATCTTGGCATTAAATTTGGATTGCGGGAATTGCAGATAATTTTCTTAGTACATCCGGAATGCTAATTATTTATTTGATCGAAAAATCAATTACTAATTCCTAAAATTTATTTTAAAATGAAAAATAAACCTTTTTATTTGTTGGCATTCCTTATTGTTGTTTTGGTTAGTTGTAAGAAACAATCTTATTCAGAGGAAGAGTATGCCGCAGAAGCTACAGATATGGCAGTTACTACTACTGATGCAGTTCCCGAAGAGTATATTTCAGATCCTAACACTGAAAGTTATGCAGGACTGGAAGAAAATCCTTTCGAGTCTCCTCAAAAATCTCCACTTTCTACTTTTTCTATAGATGTCGATAATGCTTCTTATACCAATATAAGACGTTTTATTAATGAAGGTCAAAAAGTGCCTAAAGATGCGGTTCGTGTCGAAGAGATGGTGAATTTCTTTAAATACAATTATCCGCAACCGGTAGGACAGCATCCGTTTTCGATCAATACGGAATTGAGTGATGCGCCGTGGAATAAAAACAGTCAGTTACTAAGGATTGGTTTGCAGGGGAAAAATATCCCGATGACCAATTTGCCAGCTTCGAACCTGGTTTTTTTAATCGATGTTTCGGGTTCAATGAGTGAGCAAAACAAGCTCCCATTATTAAAAGAATCCATGAAAATTTTGGTAAAAGAGCTTCGTGCTCAGGATAAAGTTTCTATTGTGGTTTATGCAGGTTCAGCAGGTGTTGTGCTGGAGCCAACTTCAGGCGATAGAAAAGAGGAGATTTTAGATGCTTTTAATAATCTAAGTGCCGGTGGAAGTACAGCCGGAGGTGAGGGAATAGAATTGGCTTATAAATTAGCACAGCAAAATTTTATTAAAGAAGGAAATAACAGAGTTGTTATAGCAACTGACGGAGATTTTAATGTTGGTGCTTCATCAGATGCGGATATGGAAAAACTAATCGAGGACAAAA
This sequence comes from Flavobacterium sp. NPDC079362, assembly GCF_050267765.1. Lineage (NCBI taxonomy): Bacteria > Pseudomonadati > Bacteroidota > Flavobacteriia > Flavobacteriales > Flavobacteriaceae > Flavobacterium > Flavobacterium sp. NPDC079362. Next base: position 474,981 of record NZ_JBNNFM010000001.1, read on the forward strand.
GAAAATCGGGTGTCTTTCTAACTGTTTTAGGCTACGGAATGGGGAATTATAAGGACAGTAAAATGGAGGTTCTGGCTGATAAAGGAAATGGAAATTACGCTTATATTGATAACATTCAGGAAGCAAATCGTTTTCTGGGAAAAGAATTCAAGGGTTCGATGTTTGCTATTGCCAAAGATGTAAAAATTCAAATAGAATTTAATCCTAAACATGTTCAGGCTTACCGATTAATTGGATATGAAAACCGAAAATTAAAGCCTGAAGATTTTAAGAATGATGCTATTGATGCCGGAGAATTAGGAAGTGGTCATACCGTTACTGCTTTGTATGAGATTATTCCAACAGGCGTTGAAAGTAGCTACGTTCCATCAGATTTAAAATACACAAAAGTAAAAAAAGACGACTCTAATTATAGTGACGAACTGGCTACAATTAAATTTCGATATAAAAAACCTGATGGCGATACAAGCATCGAAATGGTAAACACGATAGAGAATAAAAAAGTTATTCTTGATAAAAGCTCTTCAGATTTCAAGTTCACAACCGCCGTTGCATGGTTTGGATTAAAATTAAGAGACTCAAAATTTATAAGTAATTCCTCTTCTTCTGATATAAAAAACTTAGCGAAATCAGGTATGTCAAATGATGAAGACGGTTACAAAGCAGAGTTTGTAAGACTTGTTGAAGCTGTGAACTAGATTAAGTTCTAAAATGTAAAATCCCAAATTCCATACTAATAATTGGAATTTGGGATTTTTTATTTTGGGATTTTTAAAAGTTTTATTTCACTTCTTTAATTGTCGAGCCATCAATCCAGCCTTCAGTGCCGTCTGTTAGTTCGATTTTTTTCCATTGGCCTACAGTTTCCATAACGTAAACTTTTGCGCCTTCATGCAATAAGAAAATAGCTGCGCCGCCTTTTTGCGGTTCACTACGAACTTCACTTAATTCAGCAAAAACAATCGCCGGGCGATCATTATCGAAATGATTTTTTTCTGACATTCCTGCAAAAATGCTTAATAATAATGCGACTAAAAAAACAAACATTCCTACGAAATAGATTCTTTTAGGAAGCGTAAGCTGCGAGAAATAATATCCAATAAAACTCAATAAAAAAGCAAATGCAATTCCGATAGAAATTTTTGCCCAGGTATTATAATCAAAAATTCCGGTAAAGTTCTGAATCAGTTTTGCAAAACCTACTTTCGGGATTTCTTTGATCTCGTCGATTGTTAGTTTCTTGGCAAATTTCAGGTTGTTTAAAGTCGCAGGATCATGAGGTTTTAAAACTAAAGCCTTTTCATAGTTATAAATTGAAGGTGCGACTTTGTTGAGTTTGTAATACGAATTACCTAAGTTAAAATACAACTCTGCAGATTGTTGCTTGTCTTCTTTGATAATACTTTCATAAACATCAACAGCCTGCTGATATTGTCCCTTTTGGTACAAGGCATTTCCTTTTTCAAAGCTGCTTTGGGCAAAGAAAACCTGTGTGATTAATAAAAAAAGATATACTATATTTTTCATTTTATTTTTGTTAAACCCGACAGGTTGTTAAAACCTGTCGGGTTTGATTTTAAACTAGACAATTTGCTTTTCTAATTCCGAAATAATCAAAACAGCTTTGTCAAAATCCTGCTGAATCGAAGCGCTTGATGCCGGAGCATAACGGGCAAATTCGCAGTTTTCTGTCAAATTAATGAAATTCTGAACAGATTCCGGATTTGCATTTCTTGACAATAATAATTCACTAATGTTGTCTTTGCTCATTTCTGAAGTTTCGATATGCAATTTTGCTTTTAAGAAATTGTGCATTGCTTTCTCCAAAGCAATATAAAACAGCTCTTTGTTTTTAAGTTGTCTTTTCGCTTCAGATAAATATTTCTTCGCGAGTTTATTATTCATTCTAATTCGGTTTCCTGTCACGTCACCATCAATTGCTTCTTTTCGTTTCTTAGCCAAAACAATAATTGGTAAAATCACGAAAGGCAGGAATAATAACATATAATACAAATTAGAACCATAAAAATCATTCTTAGCAATTGGGGCTAAAATTGTTTTTGGTTTAATATACTTGAATTGTTCTGTTGTCGCAATTACATTTTTAGCAGCAGTTGGATTTGCTTCTGCCAGCGTTGGGCCATCTAAAACATCCACCATAATCTCTGGTGAAGTTATTGTTTTATAAGAACCGGTATTCACATCAAAATAAGAAAACTGCATTGCTTTTATGGCATATTTTCCTTTGTATTGCGGCACTATAGAATACTTATCAGTAATTTTTCCTGACATTCCTGAAAGTGATGTTGTCACTTGTTCATCATGAACAGGATCATACATTTCTAATGCATTTGGTACGACAGGTTTTGGAAGTGTGAACAATTTCATGTTTCCGTTTCCGGAAGCACTCACAATTAAGTCCAGGCTTTCCCCGCTTTTAAGTGTCGTTTTAGAAGGCGTAACCGTAAAGTTAAATTTACCAACAGCGCCACCAAAACCTTCTGGTTTACCTGTTTCCGGAAGTGGTTTTACGTTAATTGTTTTTGCGCCGGCAGATACAACCCTGTTATCGTCCGTTAAGATCATCTGGCCATACATATCGCGGCGATTTGAAGGCAATTGTACACCAATGTCAAGAGAAAGCGGTTCGATAGTAAGTCTTCCTGATTTTTGAGGATATAAAATAGTCTTTTTCAGAATAACGAAATAACATCTTTGTCCCTGAAAAGTTCCCTCTTCGGTAGACAATTGTTTGATATCTATATTCTGATTCCAGAAATCATTATACTTAGGTTTTGCCAATTCTTTAAAACCGGTAACATTAATGTTGTTAAAGTATAATTTATAAACCGCGGTAATGGGTTCATTTAAATATGGATTTGTTTTCGAAATCTCAGCAACAAGACTCAGGGTTTCATTTGGTACACCTTGTGGTCTGCTGTTATCATAAGGATCTCTTTCTTGTGCGACAGCATTTGTTACGACTATTTTTATAGGTGCCGTTTTATAAACCTGGCCGTTATATTCTATAGCAGCTTGTTTGATAAAAAAGGTACCTTTTTGATTGGGTTGTAAAATATAAGAATATGCTTTCTGAAAAGAACTTCTGCCGTTTACCCAGGATTGACTTACTTGCTGACTTGGTCCGCCAACAACTCTAAAGCCTTCAAATGAAGGTTGGTCAAAGTTATCGCCATCAACATTCATGATGAAGTCAATGCGCAACCTTTCGTTTATTCCAAGCGTGTTCTTGCTTACTTTGGCTTCAAATTGAACTTGAGCCATAAGCCCTTGAAAAGTGAATAGTAATAGAATTAAATATCTTTTCATTAATTGTTTTCAGTGTTTTTTACGTTAACCGTATAATCGTTAATTTGTATAATCGCCTCTACAATTAAACAAATTAACGATTATACAAATAAACCAAATTTTACCAGTCTTTCTCTGTTTTTCTAGGATTTCCTTTTACTTTTTGAGCGTTTACTTTATCCTGTATTTTCTTTTCTTCGTTGTTTACAGCATCTAATAAATTCTGGACGCGATCTTTAGAAATTCCTCCGGGCTGTGGTTTTGGTTCTCCTTTATTATCAGACTTGTCGTCTTTCTTAGGATCATCTTTACCATCTTTTTTGTCTTTGTCTTTATCGCCTTTGTCGTCTTTCTTGTCTTTGTCCTTATCCTTGTCTTTATCTTTGTCTTTATCTTTGTTTTTATCCTTGTCTTTGTCCTTATCCTTATCTTTATCTTTGTTCTTATCGTTTTTAGGAGGATTCTCTTTTAGTTTTTGTTTTGCCAAAGCATAATTATAACGCGTTTCATCATCTGTAGGGTCGTTGCGTAAAGCTTCTTTATACGCTTCAACAGCTTGCGTATAATCTTTCTCTTTCATGAAAACATTACCTAAATTGTGGAATGCCTTATGTTTTTCAGGTCTTGTTTTCGCATTCTTTATCGCTTTCGCGTAGGCGAATTTAGCTTCAGAAACCTGATTTTGTTTGTAAATCGTGTTTCCTAAGTTGTAAGGAGCAGTGGCACGTTTTGGAAATTTTGATTCTGAAATTCGGTAATTGGCTTCAGCATCAACAAATTTATTCTGCTTATATTCTTCATTGGCATCAGGCAATGTCTTGTCTTTCTCCTGAGCTGAAACCGCCAAAGAGAATGTTAGTAAAATATAAAGAAGTAAATTTTTCATTCTAATTTTTTATGTTTTTTATTTTGCCAAAAATTGCACTAATTATCACTAATCAGATTGTTTTTTATATTTGAATTTCAAAAAGAAGACTCATTTAAAAGGTTTCTTTTTCGTGTAAATTCGTGTAATTTGCGGCTGACTTTATTATTTTTTTTCGTTAAATAAATTCAACTCTTTTATCCAATTTGTTTTTCTTTCTAAAAGGAAGATATCAATAAACAATAGTAAGAAAGCAAAACCGATGAACCACTGAAATTGCGATTGAAAATCGGCCATTTGAGTCGCTTCAAATTCTGTTTTCTGAATGTTGTTTAAGGCGTTTTTTACATATTCTAAAACTTCCTTAGTACTGCCACCATATACATAACCGCCTTTTGTCGCTTTTGCAATGGTTTTTAATCCTTCCTGATTTAGTTTTGTAATAACAGTTTGTCCGTTTTGATCTTGCTGATAGCTTTTGACTACGCCATTTTCTTTCAGCGGAATCGTTCCTCCTTTTTCTGTTCCAACACCAATGGTTATGATTTTCATTCCCATTTTATTAGCCTCTTCAGCTGCTGCCGAAGCGCCTTCAGAATGGTCTTCTCCATCAGAAATCAAAATCAATAACTTACTTGTTTTACTTTTTTCATCAAAATAAGTAGCAGATAATCTGATGGCTTCGTCAAGAGATGTTCCTTGTGATGAAACCATATCAGGAGTCATACTTTGCAGGAACATTTTGGCAACGCTATAATCTGATGTAATAGGCAAAACCGGGAAAGCACTTCCTGCATACGCTACAATTCCAATTCTGTCGCTTCCTAAATTATTGATGATTTGCGAAACAAGTTGTTTACTTTTCTCTAAACGACTTGGTGCCACATCTTCTGCAAGCATACTTTTCGAAACGTCAACGGCAAAAACAATGTCGATACCTTCACGTTTTACAGTTTCCATTTTTGTTCCAATTTTTGGATTTACTAACCCAATAATCAAACAGGTTAACGCCAAAAGTATTACGCTTAATTTTAATACAGGTTTAAAAACAGATCTTTCCGGGCTCAGTCTTTTTACCATTTCCAGATCACCAAATTCACGCTGTTTTTTTCTTTTCCAATACATATTGAAAAAGAAAACACACACCACAATTGGGATTAATAATAAAAGGTATAAATATTTTTTTTCGTCTAATTCCATAAATGTTTTAAAATTCCAATCCTCTAAATTTCGGGATAAATTCCAAATTCCAATTTCTGTTGTTTGTCTAAAAAGCTAATTCCAAATTCCAATTGTTATTTGGAATTTCTAAAATTGGAATTTTTTAATTTTGAAAAAATTAAATAAAGCTTCTGTAAACTGTATTTCTTAAGCCAACTTCCAATAATAATAAAAAGACTGCCAGTAAAACAAAACCTCTGTATTTTTCGTCGTAATCGTAGAATTTTAATTCCTGGATTTCAGTGGTTTCTAATTTATTAATAGCATTGTATATTTCAGCTAATTTATCATTACTGGTTGCTCTAAAATAAGTTCCATCAGTTTTACGAGCAATATTCTTCATTAATTGTTCGTCGATTTCTACTTTTTGCATTTTATATAAAAATCCACCGTTTGGAGCGTAAGCGTATGGAGATTCTGCCATTCCGTTTGTACCAATCCCAATGGTGTAGACTTTTATGCCGTATTGTTTTGCGATGTCTGATGCTGTTTCCGGTTCAATAAAACCAGCATTATTTACACCATCCGTCATCAAAATAATAACCCTGCTTTTTGCTTTACTGTCTTTAAGACGGTTTACAGCTGTTGCAAGTCCCATCCCAATTCCGGTTCCGTCTTGTAGAACTGTATCGTATTTAATTCCTTTTATAGCTTCAAGAATAATTGCTTTATCACTTGTAACTGGAGTTTTGGTATACGCTTCAGAAGCATACAAAACTAATCCAACTCTGTCATTAGGTCGTTCTCCAACAAAATCTGCTGCTACTCTTTTTAAAGCTTCCATACGGTTTGGCTTTAAATCTTTCGCCAGCATACTTCCTGAAACGTCAATTGCCAAAACAATATCAATACCTTTTGTTGTTTTAGTCTGACTGCTAATATCAACGGTTCTTGGTCTTGCCAATGCAATAATTAAAGAGCTTAGTCCCAAAATCCTGAAAACGTACAAAGAAGGTTTTAATTTTGTTAACAACGATTCGCTGTTTTTGAAACCCTGAGTCGAACTCATCTTTAAGGTAGCCGATTGCTGGTTGCGCTTCCAGAAAAACCAAGCGATTGCAATTGGAATTAATAGAAACAACCAAAAAAATTCTGGATTTAAAAAAGTTATTTTATTCATCAGTTGCTCGCTTTTCTAAGTTCAACAGAATTTAAAATTCTAGTCGTAATATCATTGGCATAGGTATCGCCTTCTTCGTGTATAATCAAAATTTGTTGTAATCCCTGATCTTGTTTAAACAGTAATAGTTCATAGTAAGCCCTTGTACTTGTTTTGTCAACCGGGTTTAAAATCGTCATTGTTCCATAACCTTTTACTCCCTGAATACCTTGACCTGTCTGGAAATCTTCTTGTTTTACAATTATATTTTGCCCGCCCTGAGATTCAATAATTTTTATGGAACCTTCTAAAGCTTTTGCTAAATCTATTTCAGTTGGTGTTTTAAATTTACTTGTAGAAACCGTTACAAAGAAATTATCGACCATGCTTCCGTAAGCAAAAAGCTGCATCTCTTTTATTAAAGCCATAGTTTCTTTTGGAAGTACTTTTTGAGTGTCCATTCGTTTTAAAACCTTTGGAGTTTCAATTAGAACACCCGGATTTCCGTATTCACTTTTTACCCATTGACCTTCTAGTAATTCTTTTGATGCATTACCCAAAACATTGTCTTTTACAACCTTAAAGCCTTTAGTCGCTATAAAGAATACAGTTGTAGCAATTATTAAAAACAAAACTGTTCCAACAGCAATGGCAATACGTTTGTTGCGTTTTTTTAATAATTGAAGTTTAATCTGCTTTTGTTTCTGCGCTTCATTTAATAACTGATCTTCTTCTTCAGCCGGAACTTCAGTTGGGATTGCGTTATCAAGCGTTAAAATTACTTTCTGGATTTTATTTCGGTCTTCAGTAATTTCAAATTCTAAAGGTTTAGATTTTGCAAATTTCACCAAATCGGCCTGACGTAAAACACGCTCTAAATTCTCAACAGTTTCAGGAGTTAACGTCATCTTCTTTTTAGTAGAAGCATTCCTGATCGCCTGGATCAATTCAGAAGTGGTGCTTTCCATTGCCGGAATATGAATCGCTTCTTCAATATAATTACGGGCAATATCTGTTAGTTCACTATAGTATTCCTTAATCTCTCCTTTTTGAACAAGTTCTTTTTGCTCCAGATTATTCAATAAACTTGTGGCTTTTTCGATAGGAGTTTTATAAACTTCTTCTTCAATTTTTTTCTTTTGATGTTTTTTAACGTACCAGTATACAAAAGCCCCAATTCCTAAAATTACGATCAAAGCTAAAATGTATTTCCACCAATCGCCAAGACCAGTATCTGGTGACGTAATATCTTTAATATCATACATTTTTTGCTGTAGCGTGTCCACTTTTACACTGGCAACTTCAACACGAATAGAATCAGTTAGATATGGCTTTTTGTCAATCAGAATCTTAATACTTGGAATAGTGTATTTTCCGGAATCAAATTGCGTTAAACCATATTTTTTGATCAGCTCATAAGTGTCATTCTTTTTAACCGTATCAATTGGATATGATTGAATTACTTCTAACTGACCAATGGTTTTTAGTTTAGGAAAAACAACTTTAGATTTAGAGCTGACAACCGTTTTAAGCGTAAGCTTAAATTCGGCTCCAATTTTATTTTTTGTAGTATCAATGCTCGTCTCTACTTGTTTTTGCTGGGCAAAAATAGCTGAGGAAAGTAAAAATAAAAAGATGTAAAACTTTAATTTCATTTGATTTTTTTAATTTCAGATTTTATTCTAAAATGAATGCTTAATTGGCACGCGGATGACGCGGATTCAAGCGGATTTTATTTTTGGATATTTATATTTTTAAAATCTAATATTCTAACAATCTAAGAAGTCTAAGAAATCTAAAATTATCTTGATTTGAAATATCCCAACAATTTAGTCACATAATTCTCGTCAACTCTTGTGTTTACGACGCCGGCGCCAGATTTACTGAATATTTCTTTGAAATAATTCACTCTGTCGTGATAATGTTTTTCGTAATTCATTCGCACCGTTTTTGAACCTGTGTCGACCAGTTGAATTTTTCCAGTTTCGGCATCAAGCATCGTAACCATCCCTAAATTCGGGATTTTCTCTTCACGAATGTCATATACGCGAACTCCAGTAATATCGTGTTTTTTGGAAGCAATTTTTAAGGTTTGCTCATAATTTTCAGACATGAAATCAGAAATAACAAAAACGATTGCTTTCTTTTTCTGAGTTCCTGATAAAAATTTTAAAGCAGCTCCAACATCTGTTTTTTGACTTTTTGGTTCGAATTCGATCAATTCACGAATGATTCTTAAAACGTGTGAACGGCCTTTTTTTGGCGGAATATACAATTCTACATTATCAGAAAATAATATTAAACCAATTTTGTCATTATTTTGTGTAGCCGAAAAAGCCATCGTTGCCGCAATTTCGGTGACGATGTCTTTCTTGAATTGACTTTTTGAACCAAAACCTTCTGAACCCGAGATATCTACCATTAACATCATGGTCAATTCACGTTCTTCTTCAAAAACTTTTACGTGGGCTTCGTTGTAGCGTGCAGTTACATTCCAATCGATGTTACGAATATCATCGCCGTATTGGTATTGACGTACTTCACTAAAAGTCATCCCGCGCCCTTTGAATGAAGAGTGGTATTCTCCCGAAAAGATATGATTACTCAGTCTTTTGGTTTTGATTTCTATTTTCCGTACTTTTTTTAAAAGCTCTTTTGTATCCATTTTATTTGTTTAAAGTTTAGAAGTTTCAAGTTTCAAGTTTGCTTTACAACAACCTGAAACTTGAAACATTAAACAAATTTTTAAGGTACTTCAATCTCGTTTACGATTTTGTTGATAATGTCTACAGAAGTAATGTTTTCAGCTTCAGCCTCATACGTGATTCCAACTCTGTGACGTAGAACATCATGTACAACAGCACGAACATCTTCCGGAATTACATATCCACGACGTTTGATAAAAGCGTAACATTTTGCTGCAACAGCTAAATTGATACTTCCACGTGGTGATGCTCCAAAACTAATAAGAGGTTTTAAGTCCGCAAGTTTGTACTTCTCTGGGTAACGAGTAGCAAATATGATGTCTAAGATATATTTTTCGATTTTTTCGTCCATGTAAACTTCACGAACCGCTTCCTGAGCACGTAAAATTTGCTCTACAGAAACTACTGCATTTACTTTTTCGTAAGATCCTTTTAAGTTTTGACGAATTACAAAACGCTCTTCGTCAATTTTTGGGTAATCAATTACGGTTTTAAGCATAAAACGATCGACTTGCGCTTCCGGAAGTTGGTATGTTCCTTCTTGCTCAACAGGATTTTGAGTTGCCAATACTAAAAACGGACGATCAAGTTTGAAAGTTGTGTCGCCAATTGTTACTTGTTTTTCCTGCATCGCCTCCAAAAGTGCCGACTGAACCTTTGCCGGAGCACGGTTAATCTCATCGGCAAGGACGAAATTAGCGAAGATTGGTCCTTTTTTAATCGAAAACTCATTTGCTTTGATGTTGTAAATCATCGTACCAACTACATCGGCAGGTAATAAGTCGGGAGTAAACTGAATACGGCTGAATGAACCCTGCACTGCTTGCGACAAAGTATTTATCGCTAAAGTTTTGGCTAATCCCGGAACACCTTCAAGCAAAATGTGCCCTTGTCCCAGAAGTCCAATTAGTAAACGCTCGACCATATGTTTCTGGCCCACAATAACTTTGTTCATTTCCATTGTAAGAAGGTCTATAAAAGCACTTTCTCTTTCAATTTTTTCATTTATCGCTCTAATGTCTAAAGTCGTTGTATTTTCTTCCATATGAATATTTTTAAAACCTTTTTAAAACCTTGATTTTTATGCCTTACTTTTGAGAGTGCAAATTGAATATTTTTTGAGAAGTAAGATGTTAAAGAATGGTTAAAACTTCGACCAACGACCTAATTTTAAGGACTAATTGTGAATCTATTTTTATATTTTTAAGAACTTTGATGATTATGCTTCAGAAAAGCATATTTATTACCAAAAATAACGCAATACAACCATGAGTAAAACAGCATTATCGCCCATAATTTCGGGCACTATGAATTGGGGAGTTTGGGATAAAAACCTTACAACTAAAGAAATGGAGAATCTGATACAGCTATGTATCGAAAACAAAATTACAACTTTTGATCACGCAGACATTTACGGATCTTATACCACAGAAGCTGATTTTGGAAAAGCATTTCATAACAGCAAAATCCCGAGAGAGAAATTACAATTAATTACTAAATGCGGAATTCAGATGATTGCTGAAAAACGCCCGGAAAACAAAATCAAACATTACGATTATTCTAAAGAATATATTATTTGGTCTGTTGAGGAATCACTAAAAAAACTGAAAACAGATTATGTTGATGTTTTTTTATTGCACAGACCTAGTCCTTTAATGCAGGCCGATGAAATTGCAGAGGCAGTAGAACAATTAAAAGCAGAAGGAAAAATTATTGATTTTGGACTTTCGAATTTTACGAGTTCTCAAACGGAATTGATTCGTCAGAAAACAGAAGTAAGTTACAATCAGGTGCAATTTTCGGCTACACATTATGAGCCAATGACAGATGGAAGCTTAGATTATATGCAAACACACGGAATCCGACCATTGTCATGGAATCCTCTTGGAACTGTTTTTAGAGAAGATACCAAACAAACACGTCGTTTGAAAAAATTATTGTCTGATTTGGTTCAGAAATATGGTTTCGGTTCTGATACGCTTTTGTTAGCCTGGATCTTAAAACATCCTTCAGGAGTAGCTCCAATTGCGGGAACAGTAAATATTGCCAGAATTCAATCGCTTATGAAAGCTGTAGAATTAGAAATGGATAAAGAAGACTGGTTTGCTGTCTGGACAGAAAGTATGGGAGATGATGTGCCTTAAATAGTACATTCTGAAATGATACGATTAGAAAAATTCGATACAAAAGACTATTCACAATTAATCAATAGTATTAAGGATGCCCGTGAATTGATGCAATTTGCAGGACCGGAATTCACTTTTCCTTTAACAGAAGAACAAATAGAGAGATCGCTTTCTGATAAAAACAGGATTGCTTTTAGGGTTGTAAATGTTTCTAATGATTCGACTATCGGACATTGTCAAATTTGTTTTAAAGACAAGTTTGCAAATCTGGGAAGGATTCTGATTATGGATGAATTGCTTCGGGGAAAAGGAATTGGGAAACAAATCCTGACTTTGCTTCTGGAATTTATTCTTGAAAATAGTAAGCAGAGAAATGTTGAGCTCAATGTTTTTGACTTTAATACGAGTGCCATCAAATGCTATGAAAAGATTGGTTTTGTTATTAATAGGGATAAAAAATTTGTTCGGGAAATGGATAGTGAAACCTGGACAGCTCTCAATATGCAGTTGGATTTAGATAATTGGATCAGGAAAGATTAAAAATTTTTATGCCACAGATTAAATGGATTATAAAATCATTTTAATCCATTTAATCTGTGGCAAAATAAATAAACACATAGAATCATAGATTTTTATTGTTTTGAATAAGGTAAAAATAGATGATAAATCATTTTTACATAGCGATGAATTCATGCAAAGTAAAACGCCTTTTTTAAGCTTTAAACTATGTATCTATGTGTTAAAAATAATATTTACAATGAAAAAAACAGTTTTGATTACTGGAGCTACAAGCGGAATTGGGAAAGCAACCGCACAAATAATGGCTAAGAATAATTATAAAGTTGTGCTTTGCGGAAGACGTAAAGACCGCTTAGTGGAGCTTGAAAAAGAGCTTTCGGCTTTTACAGAAGTACATTCTTTATCATTTGATGTTCGCGATAAAAAAGATGTTCTTGAAAAAATTGATTCTCTTCCTGCTGCATTTTCAGATATTGATATTTTGATCAATAATGCCGGAAATGCCCATGGTTTAGATCCGATTCAGACAGGAGATTTAGACGATTGGGATGCTATGATTGATATCAATGTAAAAGGGCTTTTGTATGTTTCGAAAGCAGTGATTCCGAAAATGACAGAAAGAAAGTCCGGACATATTATTAATATAGGTTCAACGGCGGCCAAAGAAGTTTACCCAAACGGAAATGTGTATTGCGGTACAAAACATGCAGTTGATGCTATAACTGCCGGAATGCGAATTGATTTAAATCCTTTTAATATTCGTGTTGGAGCAATTCATCCCGGAATGGTAGCGACAGAATTTAGCGAAGTGCGTTTTAAAGGAGATGTAGAAAAGGCTTCGAATGTTTATAAAGGTTTTGATCCATTGCAGGCAGAAGATATTGCAGACATTATTCATTTTGTAGTTTCAAGACCGTATCATGTAAACATTGCTGATTTAGTAGTGATGAGTACGGCACAAGCATCGTCGACAATTGTTAAGAGAGTGTAAAATATTATTTATTTCTATTTTTTATTATGATTATCATAGTCCCAGCGGGACGCCATATTTATAGATTTTTTTAAATTTATTAAACATCAACCCATCGGGGTGAAATATTATATAAATCAGTGCTCAGATATCGCTCCGCTGGAGCTTTGCTTCTTGATAGACATGTATTATTAGCTATAAATATAACGCTCCGCTGGAGCTTTATTTTGAAGTTTTAAATTTGGAGTAATACAAATTTAAAAGTGTTTCGGATAAATAAAATTAATGTAAATTAGTGCAGTTCGTGGCAGAAAAAAACTAAACTATGATCAATAAACGCCTTTTAATAAAAAATCTACTTGCTCATAATGATGAGAGCAGTTTTTATGACAAAAAAAGGCAATTGAATTTGCATTCTCGTGAAGGCAAGGGGAAGTTTCTGAAACACATTTGTGCGTTGTCGAATTCAAACCCAACTAATAATTCGTATATCGTGGTTGGAGTCGAAGATCATGATAACGAAATTGTTGGCGATGACTTTTTCGACGATAGCAGAATTCAGAATCTGGTAAATGCTTTTCTGGAAAATCCGCCTAAAATTCAATACGAAAATGTGCCGTTTCCGAATCTTCCAAAAGATAAGGTAGTAGGGTTGGTTACCATTAAACCCAAAAGCAAAATATCGTATTTCAAAAAAGGAATTCACACAACTCCGGCCAATAGTGTTTTTATACGACGCGGCAGCAACTCTGTTCCTGTTGAAGGAGAAATTGAAAAAAATTATCAAAATACTGAAACCGTAATTGGGATCGAGAATAGTTCCCGCAATAGTATTCAGTATACACTTGATGGGGTAATCGATTTTATGAATTTCAGGCACAAAGACATGTCGCCTAAATATCATGTTTTTAAAGAATTATTTGTGATTTGCTGGGCGGGAGTTTCTAATAAATCCCGTGATAAAACCTTTTTGTCACGTGTTGATATCGAATTGATCAACGAACAAATTAAACTTTTTTATTCGGCTCAGGATGTGGTTACGATTGTTTTTGACGACGATAGTTTTACGATAACCGAATATGTTCCGCTTGGATTAAATGATAAAACAAGTTTTTATCCTTTAGAGAAACAAACAATTCACTTTTTTGATAACGGTTATTATAAGATCGATCGGGAAATGCTTTTTCAGCCACCGGAATTCAATAGAAAAATGTTGTATCATATTTATAATGCAAATACTGCATTGCTTCAAAAACTGCAAAAAGGTATTGCATTATCTGAACGGGAACTAAAAGACCTGGAGAATCTTCCATCAACTTTTATGATTTGTTATTTAAATGGTTTTGATGATGCCAAGCAAAAGCTGATTGACGCTAAATTGCTTTTGAAACCTTTTGGAAATATCTATTTATCTTTTAAAGAAGCGTTGAGGATTCTTAGAAAAATGAAATATGATTTTCAGGAAGGGACTAAATAAGGTTCAGAGGTTCAAAGTTACAAAGTGGCAAAGGTTTTCTGTAGAGTTTGATCGTAGAGGCGCACAGCAGTGCGTCTAATACAAAGGGTTTTTTAAGGTTCAGAGGTTCAAAGCTACAAAGTGGCAAAGGTTTTCTATAGAGTTTGATCGTAGAGGCGCACAGCAGTGCGTCTAATACAAAGGTTTTTTTTAAGGTTCAGAGGTTCAAGCTACAAAGTGGCAAAGGTTTTCTGTAGAGTTTGATCGTAGAGGCGCACAGCAGTGCGTTTAACATAAAGGGTTTTCGTTTTTTGAATTGCCTCCAGCTAAAGCTCAATGTCATTAGTAAGGGAAGATCTATGATTCTTTTGTCGAATAGATCTTGCGCAAAGGCGCTAAGTTTACATCCATTTCCTTTGCAACTTTGCAACTTTGCGCGAATTTTTTAGCCATAATTGTTTAAAAAAAAGCTTGATTTAATGACATTGCGCTTTAACTGGAGATTATGATTAATGAGTTGTGTTCATTGGCTTTAGCCAAATTATCGATATTTCAAGTCAAAAATAAATTATTGATACTTCAAATACTTACTCACTTTTTCATAAGGAAACAAAATCTCTTTTGCACCATCTGCATACGAAGCAGCTTCATAAGAGTTGTAATATAAAAGCAAACCTTTATTGGTATAAAAGATATTTTGAGGTAATTGAAATTTGTCATTTTCGAACATTAATCCTGTAGCATTAATATTTAAATTTTCTGGAATTTTATATTTCGCCCTGAATTCTTTTTCGGCGAAAGCTTTAAATTCTTTTTCGTTTTTGAATATTTGATGGGTAAAAATGGTTTTTCCGGTTTTAGGATCGAATAATAAAGATCGAAAACCCTGATAACCATGAGCGCCACCGGTAAAAGTATAATGGTCAAGTTTTATATTGATAATCTGATCGGATTCAAATTCGACGTTTCCTTTTATTTTGCCTTCCCAGCCAAAAGTTTCAGAAGGGAATTTTTTGTGCATTTCTTCATAAGAAGTAATAAAAGAGGCTGCCAGACTTTTATAATCATTTGCTTTTGATGGATCTTCCTCAAAATAAACAATCTCTTTTATAACCGAAAACACTTTTTTGTTGATGCTGTCAGCAACTATAGGAACATTTTTGGCGACAGGAACTGAGATAGTAATTTTTGGGCAATCTTTTTTACAAGTAATTGTAGATTCTTTTTCAAATGTCTCATTTTCAAATGCAAGCTCTTTGTGGCAACTTGTGAGTACTAAAAACAAAAAGGCTGATAAAATATAATGTTTCATATCAAAAAGTGTTAATTATATACAAAGGTAAGAAGTTGTATCAGGATTAAAATAAATTAAACGGTAAATTTGTACCACGTTTAAGCATTTAAAATTTGTAACATTATGAAATTCAATACTAAAGTTATACATGGCGGTCAACATCATGATCCAAGTACAGGAGCTGTTATGCCTCCGGTATATCAAACTTCAACTTTTATACAAACAAGTCCGGGAAAACCTTTGGCGGATTATGAGTATAGCAGGGCGTCGAACCCAACTCGTACGGCTTTAGAAAATGCTTTGGCAAGTATTGAAAATGGTACTCGGGGATTGGCTTTTTCATCAGGTTTAGCAGCGACAGATTGTGTTTTAAGATCGTTTAAAGCTGGTGACGAAATCATTGCGATGGATGATTTATACGGTGGAACATATAGAATGTTCTCACGCATTTATAAAGATTCAGGAATTAAATTTCATTTTGTTGATATGACAGATATCGAGAAATTGAAATCCTTGATTAACGAAAATACGAAATTGATTTGGGTTGAAACACCTACAAATCCGTTAATGAAATTAGCAGATATTCAGGAAGTAGCAAAAATTACTAAAGCGAATAATATTTTATTTGCTGTTGATAATACATTTGCAACACCATATTTGCAAAAACCACTTGATTTGGGAGCTGATATTGTAATGCATTCTGCTACAAAATATTTAGGAGGACACTCTGATGTTATCGCCGGAGCTTTGATTGTAAAAGACGAGGCTTTAGGAGAACAATTGCATTTTCAGCAATTTGCAACTGGCGCAACACTTGGACCAATGGATAGTTTTTTGGTTTTAAGAGGGATCAAGACACTTTCGTTACGAGTGCAAAGACATTGCGAAAACGGAGAAAAAGTAGTAGAATATTTAAGCAATCACCCTAAAATAAATACAGTTTATTACCCGGGTTTAAAAAGCCATCCGTTTCATGAAATTGCTAAAAAGCAAATGAAAGCTTTTGGCGGAATGGTTTCTTTTACTTTTAAATCAGGTAAAAAAGAAGATTCTATTGCATTTTTAGAAAAGTTGAAAGTATTTACTTTGGCGGAATCTTTAGGCGGAGTTGAATCGTTGGCCAATCATCCGGCTTTAATGACACATGCTTCTATTCCGGCAGAAAAAAGAGCTGAAGTTGGTATTACTGACGATTTGGTTCGATTAAGTGTTGGTATCGAAGATGCTGAAGATTTAATTGCAGATATTGAGCAAGCTCTTGCATAAAAACAGAAAGCCCCAACTCTAAAGAATTGGGGCTTTCTGTTTATTTTTACTAATAATTCTTAATACAAAGTCCGATTAATGAATTTTTATTAAAAATATTAAAATAATGAATATAACAGTGTCAAATTACTGTAAATTAGCGAACCTGAAACGTAGATATTTCAGATAAGTCATATTATAGACAAAAGTTGTAATTGATGTTTAATTTTTTTTTTAGTAAATATCAATTTAGAGTACATTTGCCATTAACGAAAACGTTTTCTTAAATATTAATAATCTAATAATCATGTCACAAAGTATTGCCGCTTTTATGGATTCGGTTAGCGAAAAAAACCCGAATGAATCAGAGTTTTTACAAGCAGTTTTAGAAGTTGCCGAAACGGTAATTCCTTTTATTGAAGAAAATAAAAAATATCAGAATAAAATGCTTTTAGAGCGTATGGTTGAGCCTGAACGTGTTATCATGTTTAGAGTAAACTGGTTAAGCGATAAAGGCGAAATTCAGGTAAACAGAGGATATAGAATTCAAATGAACTCTGCCATAGGACCTTATAAAGGCGGTTTGCGTTTTCATCCATCAGTTAATTTAAGCATTTTAAAGTTTTTAGCTTTCGAGCAAACTTTCAAAAATAGTTTAACAACATTACCAATGGGTGGTGGAAAAGGTGGTTCTGATTTTGATCCAAAAGGAAAATCAGATAATGAAATCATGAAATTCTGTCAAAGTTTTATGACAGAGCTTTCAAGACATATTGGTGATAATACTGATGTTCCTGCAGGTGATATTGGAGTAGGTGGTCGTGAAATTGGTTATTTATTTGGTCAGTACAAAAGATTAAGAAATGAGTTTACCGGAGTTCTGACAGGAAAAGGAATTCAATACGGAGGATCGTTAATACGTCCAGAGGCTACAGGATACGGAACAGTTTATTTTGCTCAGAGCATGCTGGAGACAAAAGGAGATAGTTTTAAGGGGAAAACGGTTGTTGTTTCCGGTTCAGGAAATGTTTCGCAATATGCAGTAGAAAAAGCCAACGAATTAGGCGCAAAAGTAGTTACTCTTTCTGATTCTAATGGATATATCTATGATGCAGACGGAATTGATGCTGAGAAATTAGCTTTTGTAATGGAGCTTAAAAATGAATTGAGAGGAAGAATCAGTGAGTATGTATCGAAATATCCTAATGCAAAATATGTAGAAGGAAAACGTCCTTGGGAAGTAAAATGTGATGTTGCTTTGCCTTGCGCTACTCAAAATGAATTAGATGGTGATGAAGCTAAAACTTTAGTTGCTAACGGATGTATTGCTGTTGCAGAAGGAGCTAATATGCCATCTACGCCAGAAGCAGTTACCGCTTTTGTAAATGCTAAAATTTTATTTGCTCCAGGAAAAGCTTCTAATGCCGGAGGTGTTGCAACTTCAGGACTTGAAATGTCACAGAATTCTTTGCGTTTAAGCTGGAGTTCTGAAAAAGTTGATCAAAGATTAAAAGAAATCATGTTAGCAATTCATGCTTCATGTGTAAAATACGGTTCAGATAAATCAGGATATATTGACTACGTAAAAGGAGCTAATATTGCAGGATTTGTTAAAGTTGCAGATGCTATGCTTGCTCAGGGCGTAGTATAAATTTTAACCGAAGATTTTAAGATGCCTTCATTTATCTTTTTAAAAGATGTGTGAAGGCATCTTTGTTTTTAAAAGCACAGATTTTACGAATTTGCCCAAAATTTAATTATGTTAATCGGGTTGGTGGAATTAATTTCAGCAACTAATTAATGACAATTAGTGAAAATCGTGTTTATTTTGTCCTTATGTTCAAAGGTTAAAGTAACTTCGTGAATAATATTTAAAATCTTATTTTGTTAGTAAAAACCAAAGCAATAGTAATCTCGTCATTAAAATTTCAGGAGAAAAGTTTGATTGTAAAATGTTTTACGCTTTCAAACGGCTTGAAAACGTATTTTGTACGTGATGCTTTTTCGAGTCGGAAAGCCAGTCAGAAAATTGCTTATTTTCAGCCATTATCAATTCTCGAAATCGAAGCCGTGCATAAAAATAAGGGCACGTTAGAAAATTTCAAAGAAATAAAAACAGCAGTCCCTTTTCAGAGCATTCATACTGATATTGTAAAAAGCACAATGGTGATGTTTTTATCAGAAATGCTGCATTACTCCATTCAGGAAGAAGAAAAAAATGAGTCACTTTTTGTTTTTTTAGAAACAGCTTTAACCTGGTTGGATCATCATGATGAAATTTCTAATTTTCATTTGATTTTACTTTTAGAAATAACAAAATATTTGGGTTTTTATCCTGATACATCAGACATTGATTTGCCATATTTTGAAATGAACGATGGTGTTTTTACGCACTTTCATGGTTTGAGTGCGCTTACGGAACACGAAACAAATTTGTTTAAAAAACTAATAGATTTGAAATTTGATAACGCCCAAAAAGTCTTTCATGTCATCGAGAGACAGATTTTATTAAAAATTCTGATTGATTATTACAGTTTTCATTTAGATGGCTTTAAAAGGCCAAAATCCCTTGATGTTTTGAAAGAAATATTTTCTTAATAACTCATGCTTTAGTGAGATTTAAAAAGACTTTTTTTATATAAAAAATAATATTTAGAATTGATTGGTTTCTGGATTATTAACTCGGTTTTTTGAGATTAGTACCGGAAACTAATCAATTCTTATGTTTTTGTACCAATTATCTCAACAAAAGTTTGTGAAATTTCAAGAAATTGATGGTCAATAATCCAAAATTCCTTACTTTCGCACCTCGTTTAAGAAAAGGATAAAATGAGCACAAAATTTACTGAATACAAAGGACTTGACTTACCAGCGGTAGCGTCAGAAGTACTTGATTTTTGGAAGGAAGAAAATATATTTGAAAAGAGTGTAACTACTCGCGAAGGTGCAGAGCCTTTCGTATTTTTTGAAGGTCCGCCTTCAGCAAACGGATTACCGGGAATTCACCACGTGATGGCACGTGCGATTAAAGATATTTTTTGCAGATATAAAACTCAAAAAGGTTTTCAGGTAAAAAGAAAAGCCGGTTGGGATACTCACGGATTGCCAGTAGAATTAGGTACCGAGAAAGAACTTGGAATTACAAAAGAGGATATTGGTAAAACAATTTCTGTCGAAGAATATAACGAAGCGTGTAAAAAAACCGTAATGCGTTATACTGACGTGTGGAATGACCTGACCGAAAAAATGGGATATTGGGTAGATATGGAAGATCCATATGTTACCTACAAACCTAAATATATGGAGTCTGTTTGGTGGCTTTTGAAACAAATCTATGATAAAGGTTTGTTGTACAAAGGATACACAATTCAGCCATATTCTCCTAAAGCAGGAACAGGATTGTCTTCTCATGAAGTAAATCAGCCTGGAGCTTATCGTGATGTTACAGATACTACAATTGTAGCACAGTTTAAAACATTGCCGGAAACATTGCCTTCATTTTTACAAGGTTTTGGAGATATTCACATCTTGGCCTGGACGACAACTCCATGGACATTGCCGTCGAATACTGCATTGACAGTTGGTCCAAGAATTGACTACGTTTTAGTAAAAACATTCAATCAATACACTTTCGAACCAATCAATGTTGTTTTAGCAAAGAATTTAGTTGGTAAACAATTCGGGAAAGGATTTTTTGCAAGTGAAGACGATGATGACTTTGTTAATGTAAAAGAAGGTGATAAAAAACTTCCGTACAAAATACTAGCAGAAGGAAAAGGTTTAGATCTAGTCGAGATTCGTTACGAACAATTATTGCCATATGTATTGCCTTATCAAAATGCTGAAAATGCATTTAGAGTAATCGCCGGAGATTTTGTAACTACAGAAGACGGAACAGGAGTTGTACATACCGCCCCAACCTTTGGTGCTGATGATGCTAAAGTAGCAAAAGAAGCAAAACCAGAAATTCCGCCAATGTTAGTTTTAGACGAAACCGGAACGGCAGTTCCTTTGGTCGATTTACAAGGAAAATTCACTTCGCATTTAGGAGATCTTGCCGGTAAATACGTAAAGAACGAATATTATGATGCAGGACAAGCTCCGGAGCGTTCTGTAGATGTAGAAATTGCTATTCGATTAAAAGAAGAGAATAAAGCCTTTAAGGTTGAGAAATACGTACACAGTTATCCACACAGCTGGAGAACTGACGAGCCGTTATTATATTATCCGCTAGACTCCTGGTTCATAAAAGTAACCGATGTAAAAGATAGAATGTTCGACCTGAACGAAACTATCAATTGGAAGCCTAAGTCTACTGGTGAAGGACGTTTTGGGAATTGGTTGAAAAATGCCAACGACTGGAACTTATCTCGTTCTAGATATTGGGGCATTCCGTTGCCAATTTGGAGAACAGAAGATAAAAAAGAAGAAGTTCTTATTGGTTCTGTTGAAGAATTGTACAATGCGATTGAAAAATCTATTGAAGCAGGTTTTCAAAAAGAAAATCCGTTTAAAGGTTTCGAGATCGGAAATATGTCTGAATCTAATTATGATTTAGTGGATCTGCATAAAAATGTAGTCGATCAAATTACTTTAGTTTCGGCTTCCGGCCAGTCAATGAAACGCGAAAGCGATTTAATTGATGTTTGGTTCGATTCTGGAGCAATGCCTTATGCACAATGGCATTATCCTTTCGAGAATAAAGACAAAATTGACGAGAATAAAGATTTTCCTGCTGATTTTATTGCAGAAGGTGTAGATCAGACTCGTGGATGGTTTTATACATTGCACGCAATCGGAACATTGGTTTTTGATAAAGTAGCGTATAAAAACGTAGTTTCGAATGGTTTGGTTTTAGATAAAGACGGAATTAAGATGTCTAAGAGTAAAGGGAATACAATTGATCCTTTTAAAACCATTGCAGAATACGGTCCTGATGCCACACGTTGGTACATGATTATGAATGCAAATCCTTGGGATAACTTAAAATTTGATCTTGAAGGAATTGCTGAGGTACGTCGTAAATTCTTCGGAACATTATACAACACCTATTCATTCTTTTCGTTATATGCCAATATCGATGGATTTAAATACGCTGAAGCGGAAATACCGTTAAACGAAAGACCTGAAATCGATCAATGGATTATATCTGAATTGCATACATTAATAAAATTTGTTGATGAATGTTATGCGGATTATGAGCCTACCAAAGCAGCAAGAGCAATTTCTGACTTTGTTCAGGAAAACCTGAGTAACTGGTATGTTCGTTTATGTCGTCGTCGTTTCTGGAAAGGAGAATATGCCCACGATAAAATTGCAGCTTATCAAACGCTTTATACTTGTCTGTTAACGATCAGTAAATTAAGCGCTCCGATCGCTCCTTTTTTCATGGATAAATTATACCGTGATTTAACGACTTCTACAGGAACCGAGCAATATAGCAGTGTTCACTTGGCTCAGTTCCCAAAATTTGTCGAAAACTTTGTTAATAAAACGTTAGAAAGCAAAATGCAGAAGGCGCAAACCATCTCATCTCTTGTTTTATCGCTTCGTAAAAAGGAAATGATTAAGGTGCGTCAACCTTTGCAAAAGGTAATGATTCCGGTACTTGATGAAAATCAAAGAGCCGAAATTCAGGCAATTTCTGAGCTTATAAAAGCGGAGGTAAACGTTAAGGAAATCATACTTTTAGAGGATGATTCAGATATACTGGTAAAACAAATTAAGCCTAATTTTAAAGCGTTAGGTCCGCGTTTTGGTAAAGATATGGGGTTGATTTCCAAAGAGATACAATCTTTTTCTGCAGATCAGATTAATCAATTAGACAAGCAAGGCACGTTAGACATTGTTATTGCTGGAAATAGTGTAACTTTATCATTAGAAGATGTCGAAATAACATCTCAGGATATCGAAGGCTGGTTGGTTGCAAATTCAAACGGAATAACAGTTGCGCTTGATATCACAATCTCTGGAGAATTGAAAAACGAAGGAATCGCAAGAGAGTTGGTAAACAGAATTCAAAATATCCGTAAAGATTCTGGATTTGAGGTTACTGATAAAATTAAAGTTCAAATAAAAAGAAGCGGTATTTTAGAAGAAGCAATTCTGAAAAATATAGACTATATAAAGTCTGAGACATTAACAGATGAATTGGTTTTTGTGGATGCATTAGAAAACGGCACAGAAATTGAATTCGATGATATAAAAACAATGATATTAATTTCAAAATAATATAAATACCATGACAGATGAAATTACAAGATACTCTGATGCTGATTTAGCTGAGTTCAAAGAAATAATTCAAAATAAAATACAAAAAGCACAAGCCGATCTGGATTTAATAAAAAGTGCTTATATGAATGATTTGAATAACGGAACAGATGATACTTCTCCAACTTTTAAAGCATTTGAAGAAGGAAGCGAAACAATGTCAAAAGAAGCAAACTCACAGTTGGCTATCAGACAGGAAAAGTTTATACGCGATCTGAAAAATGCATTATTCCGTGTTGAAAATAAAACATACGGTATTTGTAAAGTAACAGGAAAGTTAATTGGCAAAGAAAGGCTAAAAATCGTTCCTCATGCTACAATGAGTATCGAAGCGAAAAACTTGCAACGATAATAAATACTTAATAAAATAAGCGCTCCTTTTAGGGGCGTTTTTTTTTTTTGTTTAATGTTTTGCGAAAATGTGTTTATGGATGGCTGTAAAGCTTTTGAAAGAATTTAATTGCAATTTCTAAAAAGAAGTCGAAATTGTATCCGCTTTTTTTTGTAAGAAGTAAAAGCATTCGATTTGGGGCGAAGATTGTTTGTTTTAAATTAGAGCTATCCTGAATACAGATAGCTCTAATTTAAAATAGAACTAAAAAATTAAGCTAAGTTTTTCTCTAGCTCTAACTTGTGTTTTCTTAAGACAGCTCTTGTCATTCCTAAATTTGCCTTACTTGCATCTGCGGCAAGATAAATCATGAATTTTTTGTTTGGAGAAATGTCGATAATGTGAATTTGATTCGAAAGAGTAATCAGGATATCTTCAATGTCCTGGTTTAAGTTTAAGGCCTTTACCGCGTTTAGTTTTGCCTTTACAACCTCAAGGTTGTAAGCTGCTGCAAGTTCAGGATCAAAACCGGGGTCAACTGTTAAATTTCCAAAACTTAATCCTGATTCAATTTCGGTTACAGCCACTGCTATAAATCCATTTACGTTGGTTTTCATTTCGTTTAAAAACACATTTAAAAAGTCGTTACTCATAATTTAGGTGGATTTGTTGGGTGAATAGATTTATGTTATTTTAATAGGGAATTCTTACTCAATTCTGTCGCAACTTCATCTGTTGACCGCATTAATAAACCCAGATTGCTTCCGTCTTTTGAAAAAGCAATAATAAAATTAGTACCGCTTATTTTATTTCCAACGACAACCCCTTCAGATGTTTTTAAAAAAAGCTGTTTTAATACACCTTTGTCTAAATCAATTAAGAATTTTTCGCTCATTGATAAAATTGCAGCGCTCATTGCAGCGACACTGTCTCCGTAATCTATATTTAAAGATGTGATTAATTTTCCTTTTCCATTTAAGATTAATGCAGCAGAAGATTTGGTGTTAACCAGGAAGTCGTTTAGTGTGGATGTGATCTCATTCATATTTGTAGGATTTGGGGGAATTGTTAAAATTAATTCATTTCGATGTCTATTAGTGAAAAATGTTGCTTTTCGATTTAAACAAGTGTTAATTTTTACTAACAAATATAAATTAAATTATGTATTATTGTAATACCAAATCATTAATAATTTATTTATTTAACATAAAAAACTTACACAATGGCTAAAGTATTGAAATTCAAAGACGTGAACTCTGATGTGGAGAGCAGATTGAAAGATTTTGAAAAAATCCGCATTAAATTTAAAACCGATGTGAAAAAGGCTGAAGCCAAGAAGGCAACAGCAGGAAAAGAGGGTAAAGGTTTGCTTAAGTCTATCTCTGATTTTTTTGCCGATAGTCCAAAGAAACCTGTCCAGTCAACGGTTAAAAAATAAACTTTTTGATAGTGATTAAAATAAGCCGACGCATCTAAGTTTGTGTTGTGAAAGAATTAACGCTCCTTAGGGGGCGTTTTTTTTGTTTAAATTGTTACTTTTGCCCATCAAAATTTATTTAAATGTCATTACGAAAAGCGTATTTCCTTATATTTTTAGTTTTAATTGTTGATCAGCTTTCAAAAATCTATGTAAAAACAAACTTTGCTTTAGGTGATGAGGTGGTAGTTTTTGATTGGTTCAGAATTCATTTTATCGAAAATGAAGGAATGGCCTGGGGTACAAAAATACCGGGGCAATATGGAAAATTGATCTTAACTATTTTTAGAATTTTTGCTGTTTTCGGAATTGCCTATTGGTTGTCTGATTCGATCAAGAAGCGTCATTCGACTTATTTAGTCGTTGCAATTGCGCTTATTTTTGCAGGTGCGGCAGGAAATATAATCGATTCTGTTTTTTACGGGGTTATTTTTGATGACAGTAATGGTAATCTTGCAACACTTTTTTCTCCGGAACCTTACGGAACCTGGTTTCATGGTTTAGTGGTAGATATGTTTTATTTTCCGATATGGAGAGGAACTTTGCCAAATTGGTTTCCTATTTGGGGTGGTGAAGATGTGTCATTCTTTAATGCTATTTTTAATGTTGCTGATATGGCCATTTCTACAGGAGTGGGAATTTTGTTAGTTTTTAATAAAAGAGTCTTTCCAAAAACAGCTTAGTTATTTTATAAAATTCAAAAGAATAATTAATTCCAAATTCCAATATTTGACGTATTCATTGCGGGCAGATATTGGAATTTGGAATTTTCTATTATTGGGGTTTAATATTTATTGTGCTATTTTTGCAGTATAAAACTAAAGTTATGCAAAGTCCGTCCTTTTCTCTTTATGATGCCTCTGCAGGTTCGGGAAAAACCTATACTTTGGTTAAGGAATATCTTAAAATTATTCTTTCTTCTTCTAAAAATGATGCTTACCGAAATATTCTAGCGATAACATTTACTAATAAAGCGGTTCACGAAATGAAAAGCCGTATTGTAGGGAGCTTGTCTGAATTTGCAAAAGAAGAGCCTTCGGCAAAAGCACTTGACCTAATGGAAGATTTGTCTCGCGATACAGGTCTTTCTATCATTAAAATCAAAATAAAGTCTCAAAGCATAATAAAACATCTTATTCATAATTATGCTGCTTTTGATATTTCTACAATTGATAAGTTTACGCATAAAGTGATTCGTGCTTTTGCACATGATTTGAATTTGCCAATGACGTTTGAGGTAACTTTAGATACTGAAAATCTATTGGTAGAAGCAGTTGATGCGATTATTGCGCAGGCTGGTCAGGATGAAACTTTGACGAAATTATTGATTGACTTTACGATGGAGAAAACTGACGATGATAAAAGTTGGGACATTTCACGTGAAATTTTAGATACCGGAAGACTAGTTCTTAATGAGAATAACCGAAATGAAATTTCTCATTTTCAGGATAAATCTATCGAAGAGTTTGTTGTAATAAAAAAGAAGATGCTGGCTCTTTGTAAAGACCTGGAATCTGAAAATGGAAATTTTGCTACGGAAGCGCTTTCACTTATTGATAAAAGCGGTATTGATTTAAAATCATTTTCCAGAGGAACCTTCCCAAATCATCTGGAAAGTATTCGTGACGGGAAATTTAATCCCCGTAATAAAACGTTTCATGAGTTTGATGATATTGCAATTAATAAAACGGCTAAAGACAAAGCATTAATCGAAAATATAATTCCTGAACTACTTCAAATTTTAGAGAAGATTTATAAAAATTTCGAAAAAAGAGATTTTTATAAAGCATTCCTGAAAAATATTACGCCACTTTCCCTGTTAAATACCGTTAGTAATGAATTGGCAAAAATACAATCTGAACAAAATATCTTATCAATTTCAGAATTTAATGCTATAATTCATCGGGAAATTCAAAACCAGCCAGCCCCTTTTATTTATGAGCGTATTGGAGAACGGTATCGTCATTTTTTTATTGATGAATTTCAGGATACTTCAGAGATGCAATGGCAAAACCTGATCCCGTTAATCGATAATTCGCTTTCTGGTTTAGATGATTTTGGAAATAAAGGAACTTTGATGATTGTGGGAGATCCCAAACAATCTATCTATCGTTGGCGAGGAGGAAAAGCAGAGCAATTTATAGAATTGAGTAAGGGCTTAAATCCCTTCAATAATAAGGATAAGGTAATAAAACATTTAGATACCAATTACAGAAGTTTTAGTGAAGTAATTGATTTTAATAATGATTTTTTTAAGTTGATTTCGACAGAGTTTTCTAATGAAGATTATAAGGATTTATACGAGAATCACAGTTTTCAAAAGTCGAATTCAAAAAACGGAGGTTATGTCAATATTTCTTTTCTTCCGATAATAGAGAAAAATGATTTTGCTGATGAAGAAGAAGTTGTAGAGAAATCAGATTTGTATGTTTTAGCAACTTTAAATACAATTCAAAAAGTAAATAGTGAAGGTTTTGAGTATAATGATATTGTTATTCTGACCCGAAAAAGAGATCAGGGAATTGCAATTGCAAATTATTTGACGGAACAAGGAGTTCCTATTTTGTCTTCAGAAACATTGATGATTCAGAATGCTGTTGAAGTTCGTTTGATCGTTCATTTGTTGAAATATCTAAATAATAGTGCTGATCTGGAATCGAAAGCTAATTTCTTGCATTTTTTAGCTTCAAACAAAGAGCTTGAAATGCCGGTGCATGATTTCATTGCAAAAGGAATGGCGCAAAAGATTGAAGTTGATTTTGAAAAATGGCTTTTGACTTTTGATGTTTCTCTTTCTTTTGAAAATGTTCGGAAAAAATCACTTTACGAAGCAGTAGAAGTTATTATTTCAAAATTTATACCTCTTTCAGAAGGAAATGCATATATTCAGTTTTTTCTGGATATTGTTTTAGAACGGGATATTAGAAATCAGGCCGGAATTGCTGATTTTCTGACTTATTGGGATAAAAACGGGGAGAAGTTTAGTATTCCGTCTCCTGAAGGAATTAATGCGGTGCGAATTATGACGATCCATAAGTCGAAAGGATTGGAGTTTCCTGTGGTGATAATGCCCTTTGCTGAAGAAGATTATAATCGCAAGCCAAAAGATAAGTTATGGCTTGATACTGACGGTGCTGATCTGGATGTGCCAAAGGCTTTGATTGATAACAGCAGCGCGGTTGAGGGTTTTGGAGAAAGTGCTTCGGCTGTTTTTAATTTAAAAAAACAAGAAGAATTACTCGATAATATAAATGTTCTCTATGTAGCATTAACCCGTGCAGAAGAGCAGTTGTATGTAATCTCACAATCTCTAAAAGAAAGAAAAGACGGAGAGTTCCCGAGTAATATGGCTTCTTTTTTTATTAAATATCTAATTCATAAAGGATTGTATGATTCTGAGCAGCTAGAATATGAGTTTGGAAATAAGGTCAAGCTTTCGTTGCCAATAAAAGCAGTCGATTTGGTAAAAACAATACCTGTTGTGTCAGAAGTTTTAAATCCTAAAAATATTAAGATAGCACAGCGTGAAGCTTTAATGTGGGGAACGCATCAACAAGAAGCAATCGCATACGGAAATATAATTCACGAGATTCTGGCTTTTGTTAAAGACAAGTCAGATGTCGATTTGGCAATTACAAAAGCAATCGAAAATGGTTTGATTAAAGTGGATCAAATGGATATGGTTTTAGGATCTCTGCAGGAAATTGTGCATCATCCTGAACTCAGTATTTGTTTTGATGGAAATTATACTATTCTAAATGAACAAACGATTGTTCAGAAAGAAGGAAGGATTTTGAAGCCGGACCGAATCGTATTGACTCCAGATAAAGAAGCATATCTTTTAGATTATAAAACCGGAGCTGTGAATTCAAAATACACACAGCAAATTCAGGAATATCAGAATGCTATTGAAGATTTAGGGTATAAAGTGTTAAAAAAGGCTTTGGTATATATAGGAACAGAAATCGATGTGGTAAATTTGTGAAGAAATTAATCAGGTGTTAAATTATAATTTGGGTTTTAAGAGGTCTAATTTGTTAATTTTAACGTTTTAAATAAATAAAAAATGTACGGTAAAATAAAAGAACATTTGCAAAGTGAGTTGCAGACTATTGAAGAAAATGGAATTTTCAAAAAGGAACGAATTATAACTTCTGCACAAGGTGCTGAAATTACTATTTCGACAGGAGAAAAAGTTTTGAATTTTTGTGCCAACAATTATTTAGGTCTTTCATCACATCCTGAAGTAGTTCAGGCAGCAAAAGATGCGATGGATACTCACGGTTTCGGAATGTCATCTGTGCGTTTTATTTGTGGAACTCAGGATATTCATAAAACATTAGAGAAAAAAATCGCTGAGTTTTATGGTACAGAAGATACAATTCTTTACGCTGCTGCTTTTGATGCTAATGGTGGGGTCTTTGAGCCTTTGTTGGGAGAAAACGATGCGATAATTTCAGATAGTTTAAATCATGCTTCTATTATAGATGGTGTGCGTTTGTGTAAAGCAGCGCGTTACCGTTACGAAAACAGTAATATGGAGGATTTAGAACAGCAATTAATCAAGGCTAATGAAGCCGGAGCGCGTTTTAAATTAATTGTTACCGATGGTGTTTTCTCAATGGATGGTCTTGTAGCGCCATTAGATAAAATTTGCGACCTGGCAGATAAATACGATGCTATGGTTATGGTAGATGAATGTCATGCTGCCGGATTTATTGGTGCAACAGGTAAAGGTACGCTTGAAGCAAAAGGTGTTATGGGAAGAGTTGATATTATAACGGGAACCTTAGGTAAAGCTCTTGGCGGAGCAATGGGTGGTTATACAACAGCAAAAAAAGAAATAATAGAATTATTACGTCAACGTTCTAGACCATATTTGTTTTCGAACTCACTTGCGCCGGCAATTGTGGGGGCATCTATAAAGGTCTTTGAATTATTAGAAAAAGATACTTCTTTAAGAGATAAATTAGAGTGGAATACAAACTATTTCAAAGAGGGAATGAAAAAAGCAGGTTTTGATATTATTGATGGAGACTCTGCGATAGTTCCTGTTATGTTATATGATGCAAAATTGTCGCAAACAATGGCAGATGAGCTTTTGAAGAAGGGAATTTATGTAATCGGATTCTTCTTTCCTGTTGTGCCCAAAGATAAAGCCAGAATTAGGGTTCAATTATCTGCTGCACATACTAAAGAGCACTTAGATAGGGCTGTAGAAGCGTTTATAGTTGTCGGACAGATGTTAAAAGTTATATAATTTCCACTTAGAGGAATTTTTGTAGGTTTTTTTTAACATTTCATTTTGTATTTAAAAAATTTGGTGTTACTTTTGCTTGTAATTAACTAAATTGTAATTAAAAAAAATTAAGTATGAAACATCTTAACAAACTTTTAGTTGCTGTGATGATGGTGATGGGTTTAACTTCTCACGCACAAGACAGTAACAATCCATGGGCTATCTCTTTTGGAGTTAATGCCGTTGACACTAGAACCAGTTCTGGTGCAGGAAGTGGTTTCTTTGATCAACACTTTTCTCAGCCATTCGCTGCAAAAGACAACTGGAATATTCTTCCTTCTTTATCTTACATTGGTGTGTCTAGATACGTAGGTAGTGGTTTCTCTATTGGTTTACAAGGATCTGTGAACAAAATTGATAAATATGTTACTTTTAATCCAGCTGCTCCAGGGCACGATTCAAGAGGTAATGTTGTAACTAATCCTGGTGATTTGATGTATTACGGAATTGATGCTACTATTAAATATAGCTTCCAGGAATTAATCAAATCTAAAGTAATCGATCCTTCGTTATCTGTTGGTGGAGGTTATACTTTCTTCGGAGATAGCAGCTACGGAACTGTAAATCCAGGTGCTGGAATTACTTTCTGGTTTACTGATGCTATTGGTCTTGAGCTTGCTACAAGATACAAATGGTCAGTTAGTGGTGATAGAGAAGATGCAGCTGGTGTTCCAGATGCTCCATCTCACTTTCAACACACTGCTGGTTTAGTTTTCAAATTCGGAGGTAAAGATACTGACGGAGACGGAATCTACGATAAAGATGATGCTTGTCCAGACGTTGCTGGTTTAAAACAATTCAACGGATGTCCTGATACTGACGGAGACGGAATCGTTGACGCTAGTGATGCTTGTCCTACTGAATTTGGTTTAGCTGCATTAAACGGTTGTCCAGACAGAGACGGAGACGGAGTTGCTGATAAAGATGACGCTTGTCCAGATGTTGCTGGTTTAAAACAATTCAACGGATGTCCTGATACTGACGGAGA
Organism: Flavobacterium sp. NPDC079362; assembly: GCF_050267765.1. Taxonomy (NCBI): domain Bacteria; kingdom Pseudomonadati; phylum Bacteroidota; class Flavobacteriia; order Flavobacteriales; family Flavobacteriaceae; genus Flavobacterium; species Flavobacterium sp. NPDC079362. The sequence continues at coordinate 506,155 of NZ_JBNNFM010000001.1, forward strand.
TGGTGTTCCAGACAAAGATGACAAATGTCCTACAGTTGCTGGTCCTAAAGAAAATGGTGGTTGTCCTTTCTTAGACGCTGACAAAGATGGTGTAGCTGATAAAGATGATGATTGTCCTACAGTTTACGGTCCTGCTTCTAACAGAGGTTGTCCTGAAGTTACTACTGAAGCTTTAGAAGATCTTAAAGTTCAAGCAAGAGCTGTATACTTTAACACAGGTAAAGCTACTTTCAAAGCAGGAGACAAAGAAACTCCAGCTAGATTAGATGCAATTAAAGAAATCCTTAAAAACTATCCAAACGCGAAATTCTCTATTGAAGGACACACAGATAGTACAGGTTCTGCAAAAATCAACGACAAGTTATCTAAAGAGAGAGCTGAAGCTGTGATGAATGCATTAATCGAAAGAGGTGTTAATCCAGAAAACTTAGAAGCTAAAGGATTTGGATCTTCTCAACCAGTTGCAAGTAACAAAACTGCTGCAGGTAGAGCACAAAACAGAAGAACAGAAATTAGACACATTGGTTCTAAATACCAAGGTAAAATCTAATTTACTTTCTAAATAAAATCTAAAAGCCATTCTTAATTGAATGGCTTTTTTTATTTTTATCAAATGATAAATACTTCTTTTCTCGGAAAAATTGCAACTGTTATAATTCAGGATTATTCAACTAAACTTGTTCAGACTACCATTGTATTGCCAAATAAAAGAGCTAAAGTTTTTTTGATTGAAGCTCTGAAAAATGAAACTCAGCATACAATGCTTTCGCCTGAAATCATTAGTATTGAGGATTTTGTGCAAGATGTCGCATCAATCCGATCTATCGATGCAATTGAACTTTTATTTGAGTTCTATGAAGTTTACTTGTCAGTAACTGAGAAACAACATCAACAATCATTTGAGTTATTTGCAAATTGGGCAAAAACACTTTTACAGGATTTTAATGAGATTGATCGCTACTTATTAGATCCGGCGCATGTTTTGTCTTACTTAAAAGATATTGAAGACATAAAAAAATGGGGAATAGAAGTCGAAAACAGTACAAAACTCTTAGAGAATTATATTGATTTCTGGAAACTTCTTCCCATGTATTATGACGCCTTATACAATCATTTGCTGAATAAATCTGTTGGATACCAAGGATTGATTTACAGGGAAGCAGTGAATAATCTGAATCACTTTTCTAATACCGTTTCAAATAGGACTTTTATTTTTGCAGGCTTTAATGCTTTAAATGCTGCGGAGGAAAAAATTGTACAGCATCTTTTGGCATTGGATCGGGCTAAAATTTATTGGGATGTTGATCAGACTTTTCTCAATGATCCTTATCATGATGCGGGGCTTTTTGTTCGACGTTTTAAGGAAAGCTGGAAACATTATAAATCAAATATTTTTGAGTGGATTGTAGATGATTTTTCTCAATCTAAAAATATTCAGGTAATAGGAACTCCTAAAACTATTGGTCAGGCAAAATTAACCGGAAGTATTATCGAAAATATTATCAACGAAAACCCTGCAACATCTCTCGATAAGGTTGCTATTGTACTTGGTGAAGAAAATTTATTAATGCCTGTTTTATATTCATTACCATCTTCTGTAGGAAGTTTGAATATTACAATGGGATATTCCGGAAAGAATAATCCGTCGCAAATATTGATTGCAAAATTATTTAAAATGCATACCAATGCGCTTTCCAGAAAAGGCGAAAGTTATGTGTTTTATTATAAAGATGTGCTTGATATTTTAACGCATCCGTTGGTTGAGCCTTATGCAAATGCCAGAAATCTGGTTCGAATAATCAAAGAGAATAATTATACTTTTATTACTCACAATAGGATTGTAGAACTCAACTCAGATCAATCGCAATTGTTTAAATTGTTGTTCCGTAAATGGGAAAGTGGATCAGTTGCTGTTCTTGAAAATGTCTCAGCTATTCTACTTTTGGTAAAAGAAAATTTCAGCAATGACAACGAGGAAGAAAAGATTGCAAAAGCATTTGTTTATGCTGTTTTTAAAGTGATAAATAAATTGATTAATTATTACACGCAACATAGTCATATTGATAATATAGATACATTGCACGCGATCTATAAACAAGTTATCGATGTTGCTGAAATTTCGTTTGAAGGGGAGCCTTTGCATGGATTGCAAATTATGGGGGTTCTTGAAAGCCGGGTTTTAGATTTTGATACGGTAATTATAACTTCGATGAATGAAGGAAAGTTTCCTGCCGGAAAGTCCCAGAATTCGTTTATTCCGTATGATGTAAAAAGAGAATTAGGTTTGCCGACTTTTAAAGAAAAAGATGCGATTTATACCTATCACTTTTATCATTTATTGCAAAGGGCGAAAAATATTTATCTGATTTATAATACTGAAAATGATGGATTGGATGCCGGAGAACGAAGTCGTTTTATAACGCAATTGGAAGTTGAAAAACAATCGAAACACAATCTGACTTTCGATATCTATAATCCGGTATTGCCAACATCAGCATATCAGCCAATGGTTGTGGCAAAATCTGATGCTGTAATGGAGCGTTTAAAAGAAATTGCAACGGTTGGTTTTTCACCTTCGGCATTAACGAGTTATATTCGGAACCCGATTGAGTTTTATTTTCAAAAGATTCTTCGTATTCGGGAAGTAGAGGAAGTAGAAGAGAATATTGCATTAAATACATTGGGAACTATAATTCACGAAACGCTAAAAGCTTTGTATGATCCTTTTGTTGGTAGATTTATTTCGGAAGCAGACATTGAAAACTGTTTCAAATTGTTGGATAATGAAGTTTTAAAACAATTTAAAGAAGTTTATAAAGAAGGAGAAATCAAAAAAGGTCGTAATCTTTTGGCTTTTGAAGTGGCAAAGCGAAATGTTTCTAATTTCCTGAAAATGGAATTAGAGTCTATAAAAAATGGAGATGCCATTAAAATTATAGCGTTAGAAAAGACTTATGAACGCCAATTGAATCATCCAAAATTGCCTTTTCCTGTTTTAATTAAAGGAAATGTTGACAGAATTGAACAACGCAACGGTAAAATTAGAATTGTCGATTATAAGACTGGTAAAGTCGAAAAAGCAAATGTAATACTTAAGTCTTGGAACGGATTAACACAAGAGCTTAAAAACGACAAAATCATTCAGGTTTTAGCATATGCGTTTATGTACGAGAATGAAGCGGCCGGTTTGCCTATTGAAGTTGGGATTATATCTTTTAAAAATTTAAAATCAGGTTTTCTTCCTTTTGGGTTTAAAGAAGATAAGGAGTTAGATACAACGGTTACAAATGAAATTCTGAAGAGTTATATAGAGGAAATTGTTATATTGCTGACAGAAATTTTTGACATCAATATTCCTTTCGAGGAAAAAATAAATTAATCGATCAGAAAGCTTTATAATATATTCGAATTTTTTCAAACTACTTTAGTTATAAACGTATCGGTTTGTGCTATCGCTGTTTTGTTGACCGGTTTTGATTACTTCTTTGCTGTGTTTTTGAGCTTTGGTTTTTTGATAAGCATAGTTTTTAAGGAATTATATCGCAAGAATGAATATTTGTTTTATTCGAATAATGGGATTTCAAAGGCGAGACTTTTGATTTTTAGTTATCTCCTGACCATTTGTATTACACTTTTAATTGGTTTGATAACTTTTTTAATAAAAAGAATATTTTGAAAAAGCATATTTTAGAAGTTGATGGAATTCAAAAAAAGTTTAATGACAGAGTGATCCTTTCAGATGTGTATCTGAAATGTGAAACTGCTGAAATCATTGGTCTACTAGGAAGAAATGGTTCAGGGAAATCGACTTTGTTGAAGATTATTTTCGGTATAGAATCAGCTCCTAATAAATGTATTCGAATTGATTCTGTGTCAAAGAACAATGAAAATAGTTTGTCGAAAGAAATAAGTTATTTGTCGCAGGAACAATTTATTCCAAATCATTTGTCTGTAAAAAAGGCGATTTTATTATCGATCGATAAACAAAAACTAATACTTTTCTATGAAGATGAATTTATTCAGTCAATTTTAAGGAAAAGAATAAATCAATTGTCTAGTGGAGAATTGCGATACCTTGAAATTAAAATAGTGCTGTTTAATCCTTCAAAGTTTGTTTTGCTCGATGAACCTTACAATGGTTTGTCGCCAATTATGGCAGATGTGGTAAATGAATTGATAATTGTGAATTCAGCTAAAAAAGGAATTATTATCACCGATCATAATTATCTGAACGTAATCAGGATTTCGACTAAATTAATTCTGATTAAAGATGGTAAAACGCATTGTATCAAAGATAAAGCTGAACTTGTGGATAAAGGTTATCTCACCAGTTCAGCTTTTTTATAGTTGTTTTTTCTAGCTAAAAATCTTTTTGAAAAAACCTTTTTTTGCTCGTTCCTGTAAATCGGGATTATTTATGTTTCCGTTTTCAAAGCGGAATCTTCTAAATTTCATCAATTTTACATTTAAGTCAAAACGTACTTCGTCAACAGTTTTCATTTCAGTCATTTTTTTGCAAAGCTATGAAAAACTTCCAGTAAACTAAATTTCTTCTAAATGTTAAAATAATATTTAAGATATCTGAATTAGATTGCTGTTTTTTTAGATAAATCTTCTTTTTTTGTTTGCGTTTTTTATAAAATTTATTTTAAAAATAAAGAAACAGTATCGTATAAATAAAAGTATTTCAAATGGTTACGTGTGCCTTTTTTTTTAACAAGTGTTTATCGGACAATTCTGTTTATTAAAATATCTTTGACCCTTCTTAAAATTGAATAACAAAAGATATGATTGATTTAAATACACTTGTAGAAGAAACTGGGGCTGAATCTGGATTGACTTTTAATATAGATGGCATCTTGTTGGAATCTGTTAATTTAGAGTATGATGGTAATGTAGCGGCAATGATTGGAATGATACTTAAGATGTGTTTAGAAATGTCTGAAGATGTTAATAATGGAGATCTTAAACAAGTCATGATTAAGAATAAAGATGGTATTGTGGTGGCTAATAAAGACGAGCAGGATAACTGCGTTGCGTTGCTTTCTAAAGATATAAGTAAAATGGGACTTTTGCTGCGCAAGATGGATACCGTTTTCAATAATTAATTTAAATACAATTAAAACATGTCAGATTTTTTACAGAATTTTCAAAACGATTTAAAAGAAAATATCAACGGATTCATTGCTGTTTCAGTAACTGAAGTTGAAACGGGAATGTCTTATTCTTCACTTTCTTTAAATCCAAATTTTGACCCGGAATTAGCATCTGCTTATAATTTAGAAGTTGTAAAAGCAAAATTAAGCGCTATTAAAGCTTTAGGATTAAACCAAAAAATCAATGATATCTTAATTACACTAACAGATCAAATACATATTATAGATGTATCTGAAGATGGTAAATATTTTATTTATTTAGCTGTAGATTCAACAAAAGCGAACCTTGGATTAACAAGAGCGACTTTGTCTAAATTCAAAAAAGACATTATTTCAAAACTATAATATTTGCCCCAATAATGAGAAAAGGCTGTTCAGAATTTCTGAACAGCCTTTTTGGTTGTGTGCCCAGCATGGGCGATAACTCTAGGGTGTAAGTCCCGAACACGCCTTTACAGTGGGAAGTGTTAGCTGAATGCAAGGGTGTCCATCGC